>URUX01000115.1 GCA_900551135.1 uncultured Clostridium sp. | reverse complement strand
TCATCTGCTTACAGGATTAATCTCTGTTTTTGCTAATGTTAACTAAATGACATTGTCTCCTGAACTGCTACTCATAATTTAAGTCAGTTTTTAATAGATTGTAATAAAGTTATCTGGAGGTCTTTCTCATGAGCTCTCGTACCAAAATTGTTGTACTCCGAATGAAGGAACTAATCTATACCGCTATTTTTATCGGTCTTGCCCTTCTGTTAATTATTTTATTCCTGTTTATGTTCCGGGGCAAAAAAAGCAGCCCGGATCAGACTGTTCCTCCCGCTGCCGAAGAACCCCTTCCCACCTCTTACATACCCGGGGTCTATTCTGCCTCCGTATCCCTTGGAAACCAGAATATCAATGTGGAAGTAACGGTCGATTCTGACAAAATCACTTCGGTATCCCTGGTAACCTTAGACGAATCCATTGCCACCATGTATCCTCTTATGGAACCTTCCATGAAAAGTCTGGAAGAACAGATTCTGGCAAATCAGAGTCTGGAGCATATTTCCTACGAAAGCGATTCCCGATACACCTGCCAGATGCTTCTCAATGCAGCAGAAACCGCTCTTTCGAAAGCAAAAAAACCGTCATAATTTCTCCATTGCCAAGTGTTCCTATTATACCACAGATCTTGCCGTTTCCCATTGCTTTTTCTGTAAAAGGCAGTATAATGATCTTATCTTAGAGAATTTTCTGGAAAATACGGAGGGGTGATATGAGTAACAAACGGGAAGCTTCTGTTCCATCACGAAATCAAATCACAGAAGGAGTTATCTGGAAACAGCTTTTGCTCTTTTTCTTTCCCATTCTGTTCGGGACGTTTTTTCAGCAGCTTTACAATACGGTTGATGCCATTATTGTAGGCCGCTTTGTGGGAAAAGAAGGATTAGCTGCCGTAGGCGGTTCGGCTGCCATGATTATCAATCTGTTAGTTGGTTTTTTTGTAGGCCTGTCCTCTGGTGCCACGGTAATTATCTCGCAGTTTTACGGAGCCAGACACCAGGCAAAGGTTTCTCAGGCAGTCCATACTGCTATCGCATTTTCCATCGCAGGCGGACTGGTCATTATGGCAATCGGGCTGGCCAGCGCCCCTGCTGCGTTAAGAGCCATGGGCACTCCCCAGGAAACCATGGATGATTCCATCCTGTATCTGCGAATCTACTTCATGGGATTAATCGGAAACCTTCTCTACAACATGGGCGCCGGTATTTTAAGAGCGATTGGGGATTCCAAACGTCCCCTTTATTTCCTGATTGCAGGATGTCTGACCAACATTGTACTGGATATTGTGCTGGTTCTGTTTTGCAAAATGGGCGTGGCAGGCGCTGCCTGGGCTACCATTATCTCCCAGCTGGTTTCCGCAGTTCTGGTTATCATCACACTGTTAAAAACTGACGATATGTACCGCCTTTCCTTTCCGGATCTCCGCATGAATCCCAATATGCTTCTGCGTATTATCCAGATTGGACTGCCGGCCGGTCTTCAGTCTGTTATGTATTCCGCTTCCAATATTATCATCCAGTCCAGCGTCAACTCCCTTGGCACAGATATTGTTGCCGCCTGGACCGCTTATGGTAAAATTGATATCATTTACTGGACCATCATCAATGCCTTCGGCATTTCCATTACAACCTTTGTAGGGCAGAATTTTGGTGCAGGAAAGCTGGATCGGGTATACAAAGGGGTTCGGGTTTGTCTGGGTATCAGTGCAGGCGCTACAATATTTTTATCTGCAGTTCTCTACAATTTTGGACAATATATCTACCTTCTATTTACTACCGATGCAGGAGTCATTGAAAAAGGGGTGGAAATTCTTCATTTCCTGGTTCCTACTCTCATCACCTATGTGTGTATCGAGATTCTGTCCGGAGCGCTGCGCGGCATTGGAGACTGCTGGATTCCCATGATTATGACAGCTCTGGGCGTATGCTTGCTGCGGGTTGTCTGGATTGTAGCGGCTGTTCCCATTTATCCGGACATTAAAACCATCTGCTTCAGCTACCCCTTAACCTGGACGGTAACCTCTGTCCTGTTTTTGATTTACTACCGCTGGTTTAGTAAAATCCGAAAAATGAAGGGGCTTTCATAGGCTAATCATCAAAAAGTGTATCGTTTCGCTTCGGCGTCCAAAAACGGTACGCTTTTTTCTTTTATCTTTTGCTTGACAAATGGGAAATTTTTCCTATATAATTACCACTGGTAATTACCTTCCATAACTATATTAGGAGGCTGCTCTATGAAAATCCAACTTATCAAGCGAATGCTGGACGCCTGCTACCAGGCAAAACGAATTCGGGACATGCTGCCTGCTTTGCCAAAAGGGGTGACATCTTCTTACATACACTATCTGGATACCATTCAGACACTGGAACAGCAGGGCATTCAGGTAAAAATCTCTGACATCAGCGACACCCTTCAGATTCCAAGACCAGGTGTCACTCGAACTGTCAAAGAAATGGAGTCGAAAGGCTATCTGAAAAAACTTTCCTCTGCCGAAGACGGCCGCATTACCTATATCTCCATTACAGAGGCCGGCAAAGAACTGTCACACATATACAATGAGGCCTACTTTAACTCCCTGGCTCCCTATATGGACGCCATTTCTGAGTCAGATGCAGAATGTATGATTCAAACCATTGAAACCTTTTATCAAATTATGCAGGAAAGGAGGAAATTCCACAATGAATGAGAACTCTGATTTTACCCATGGAAGCATTCTCAAAAAACTGATTTCCTTCATGCTTCCAATTCTTGGCGCCCTTATTTTACAGGCCGCCTATGGAGCTGTCGATCTTCTGGTAGTCGGCAGATTCGGCTCTACTTCCGGACTTTCTGCAGTTTCTACAGGAAGCCAGGTTCTCAATCTTGTTACCTTTGTTGTGACCCAGCCGGCTATGGGAATTACCGTCCTGACTGCCCGCTACATGGGTGAAAAGTTTGTTTTGCCCGCCCTGTCTCCCTCCTGATGCAGGCTCCCTCAGAAGCAGTAGATCTGACGGCAGATTATATCCGCATTTGCGGAAGCGGTATCTTTTTCATTGTTGCCTATAACCTGCTTTCTGCCATTTTCCGGGGGCTTGGCGACAGTAAATCGCCGCTTTTATTTGTTTTAATTGCCTGCATTGTCAATGTAATTGGAGATCTGGTACTGGTAGCCGGGCTGCATATGGACGCATCCGGAGCTGCTGCTGCAACTGTTTTTGCACAGGCTGTCAGCGTCATCTGCGCTGTCTGGCTTCTTATAAAAGCAAAACTTCCCTTTTCTATTACCAGAATGGATTTCCGTCTCAACCAGCAATGCTGGAAATTTCTTAAAATCGGTCTTCCCCTGGCTCTTCAGGAACTTTTGACCCAGCTGTCCTTTCTGGCCCTCTGTGCCTTTGTCAACCGCCTCGGTCTGGAAGCTTCTTCCGGCTACGGCGTAGCCAGCAAAATTGTCAATTTTGCCATGCTGATTCCGAGTGCGCTGATGCAGTTCATGGCTTCCTTTGTCTCTCAGAATGTGGGAGCCGGCAATAAGACGCGTGCAAAACATTCTATGTTTACCGGAATCCTTACCGGTCTCCTGTTTGGCTGTATGGTCTTTGCCCTGATTATGACAAAAGGAGATGTTTTGGCAGGATTTTTCTCTTCCGATGCCGCAGTCATCCAAAACGGATTTGATTATCTGAAAGGATTTGCACCGGAAACCATTGCAACTGCTGTTTTATTTAGTATGGTGGGTTATTTTAATGGAAACGATAAAACCGTCTGGGTTATGGTACAGGGGCTTGTTCAGACCCTTTTCGTCCGTCTTCCCATGGCGTATTTTATGAGTATCCAGCCCCATGCCAGCCTGACCAAAATCGGTCTTTCTGCCCCTGTCTCTACCGCTGTCGGGATTCTCCTAAATATTGGATTTTATATTTATTTAAACAGCAAAACGTCAGAGAAATCCTGTAAATCCATTTGCTAGAAGCAGCATTTATGCAAATCCGGCATCAAAACAGGCGCAGCCGGCACAAAAGTGCCGTATCCGCGCCTGTTTCTGTTTTCATATTTTATTTATTCCTGTTCTTCAGCAAATTTCCGAATATTGGATGCATTGACATATTTGGTCACCTGACCGTCTTTTACAACTACCAGAGTCGGTGCCTGCATAATTCCGTACTTATCAGACAGTTCTTCATTTTCTTCTGCGTCAACCACCTGATAATTCATATCCTTTAAAAACTCTTTTGCTGCCTTGCAGTTAGGACAGGTCTTGGTGGTAAACAGGTACATTCCTGCTTCTCCTGCATTGGCAGCAGCCTGATTTGCCCCATCTGCATGAGCCAGTGCGTGGCTTCTCTTTAATTTGGAATGAAGCGGGTCATACGTCTTACGCGCCTTATATTCTTCCAGTTTACCCTCATTCCAGTTTTTAACCGGACGGTAATAGCCGGTAATCCGGCTGTAAACCTCTGCCTCTCTGCCGCATACCGGACAGCTGAAGTGTTCTCCTGACAGATATCCATGATCCTTACAGATGGAATAAGTTGGAGAAATACTGTAATATGGCAGACTGTAATTTTCTGCGATGGTACGTACCAGTTTGGCTGCTGCTTTCCAGTCCGGAAGCTTTTCGCCTAAAAACGCATGGAATACCGTTCCGGACGTATACAGGGTCTGCAGTTCATCCTGAATATCCAAAGCGTCAAATACGTCTGCAGTATATCCAACCGGAAGATGGGAACTGTTGGTGTAATATGGAGTGCCGCAGTCTCCGTTTGCAGTCTTAATATCCGGGAAACGCTTCTTGTCATGTTTTGCCAGACGATAGCTGGTAGATTCAGCCGGAGTCGCCTCCAGATTGTACAGGTCGCCATACTGCTCCTGATAATCTTTCAGTCTCTCTCTCATGTGGTTTAACACATTCTTGGAAAATTCCTGAGTCTCTTTATGGGTCATGTCTACGCCCAGCCATTTTGCATTTAATCCGGCCTCGTTCATACCAACCAGACCAATGGTGGAAAAATGATTGTTAAAGGTTCCCAGGTAACGCTTTGTATATGGATATAAACCATTGTCCAGCAGTTTACTGATAACTTCTCTCTTAATGTGCAGAGAACGGGCGGAAATATCCATCATATCATCCAGTCTCTTATAGAAATCCGCTTCATCCTTTGCCAGATACGCCAGTCTCGGCATATTAATGGTAACTACACCGATGGAACCGGTGCTCTCTCCCGAACCGAAGAATCCGCCGGTTTTTTTGCGAAGTTCTCTCAAATCCAGACGGAGGCGGCAGCACATGGAACGGACATCGCTGGGTTCCATATCGCTGTTGATGTAGTTGGAGAAATAAGGTGTACCGTATTTGGCAGTCATTTCAAACAGAAGACGGTTGTTTTCCGTATCAGACCAGTCAAAGTCTTTGGTAATGGAGTAAGTAGGAATCGGATACTGGAAGCCCCGGCCATTGGCATCGCCTTCGATCATGGTTTCAATAAATGCCTTATTGACCATGTCCATCTCTTTTTTACAGTCCTTGTACTTAAAATCCATCTCCTTGCCGCCTACAATGGCATTCATCTCCGCCATATCGTTGGGAACGGTCCAGTCTAAGGTAATATTGGAGAATGGAGCCTGGGTACCCCAGCGGCTGGGGGTATTGACACCATAGATAAAGGATTCAATACATTTTTTAACTTCCGGATAGGATAAATTATCCACCTTAACAAATGGAGCCAGATAGGTATCAAAGGAAGAAAATGCCTGTGCACCGGCCCACTCATTCTGCATAATTCCCAGGAAGTTTACCATCTGGTTGCATAAAACGGATAAATGCTTTGCCGGGGAAGAAGTGATCTTACCCGGAATACCGCCTAATCCTTCTACCAGAAGCTGCTTTAAAGACCATCCAGCACAGTAACCGGTCAGCATGGACAAATCATGGAGATGAATATCCGCATTGCGGTGTGCATTGGCGATTTCCTGATCGTAAATCTCAGACAGCCAGTAGTTGGCAGTAACTGCACCGGAGTTGCTTAAAATCAGACCTCCTACAGAATAGGTAACTGTGGAATTTTCCTTTACTCTCCAGTCCTCTACTTCTACGTAGCTGTTTACTACGTCCTTGTAGTCCAGAATGGTATTCTTCATATTGCGGATTTTCTCACGCTGTTTTCTATATAAAATGTATGCCTTTGCCACATCTGTATATCCGGTCTGTTCCAGCACATGCTCTACACTGTCCTGGATTTCCTCTACGCTGATGGTGCCGTCTTTCATCTTTGGCTGGAAATCTGCAGTTACACGAAGAGACAAAAGTTCCAGAATTTCATTATTGTAATCCTTCTTTGTAGCTTTAAATGCCTTTTTAATTGCTTCTGTAATCTTTGACAGTTTAAATTCCGCTACCTCTCCGTCTCGTTTTACTACCTTAATCATCCTGTCCATGACTCCTTTCAATCATCCTGATTCATCCTGATATATGTATGTTCCTGGGGGATTTCCCCAGGTTATTCCATCCATATCCGCAAAAAAGGCCAAAATAAAAACTCCTTTATAAAACCTGTTCCTGCAGACAAGGGATAAAGTCGCTATGGGTCTCATTATAGCAGAAAGCAAAAGAAAACACAATATCTGGGAAACAAAATATTTTCAAATCCAAATATTGTGTTTTATTATATTATCTAATAGTACCAGAGAAACTACTGAGGACGGCGGGAAACAAACTGGCCAAACAGTTCCGCCGGAACATACGCCTTTACATGGATTCCGCCTTCCTCATATTCTTCTGAAAGCAAAGAACCGTACTGGCGGATCTTCTGAATCACTCCGGCCTCCTGATAGGAATAAACCCGTTCCAGATACACGCGGCTGCTCATTACTATTTTTTCCAGAACCTCTTTCAGTTCTTCCAGGCCTTCCCCTGTAGCTGCCGAAATCCTCATCTGGTAATCTGCCTGAATATCCCTTAAAATAACTCCTTCCGGCATTTTATCTATTTTATTAAATACAGTTACTACTGTTTTTCCCGTAATCTCAAGCTGACGCAGCGTCTCATAGACCACGTAGATCTGCTCGTCCATCTGCGGGTTGGAGCAGTCTGCCACATGAAGAATAATATCGCTGTATTTTGCTTCCTCAAGGGTACTTCGAAAGGCTTCGATAAGGTGATGGGGAAGTTTCCGGATAAATCCTACCGTATCAGTCAGAAGAATCTTCTGGCCTCCCGGAAGGGTAAGCCCTCTGGTGGTGGGATCCAGGGTTGCAAACAGCTTGTCCTCTGCCAGAATCCCTGCATCCGTCAGCTTATTTAACAGAGTAGACTTTCCTGCATTGGTATAGCCTACTATCGCTGCTGTCATAACCTGGCCGTTCTGTCTCTGCTTGCGCTGGATTTCCCGATGGCATTTCACCTCTTCCAGTTCTCTCTTTAACTGGCCAATTCTATCGTGTATCCGCCTTCTGTCTACTTCCAGTTTTTTTTCACCAGGTCCCCTGGTACCGATACCGCCGCCCAGACGGGACAGGGAATTTCTCATTCCCACCAGACGCACAGCCCGATATTTCAGCTGAGCCAGTTCCACCTGTATTTTTCCTTCCCTGGTGTGGGCACGGGCAGCAAAGATATCCAGGATAATCATGGTTCTGTCCATAACCTTTGTATCCAGAATCTGCTCCATGTTGCGAAGCTGGGCAGGGGAAAGTTCGTCGTCGCACACAATTCCCGTAGCGTCCAGTTCCCATAAAAGTTCTTTTACCTCTTCCAGCTTTCCCTTTCCTAAATAAGTGCCTGGATGAGCCTGTTCCCGTCTCTGGATTACTTTGCCTGCCGGAATGGCTCCAGCTGTCT
>URUX01000114.1 GCA_900551135.1 uncultured Clostridium sp. | reverse complement strand
GCGAGTTGAGCAACCTGTCGGTGGCATACGATAAGCCTGGATTCCGGTATTTCAGCGAAGAAGCCGGGTTTGATGAACTTTTGCAGGAAGGACAGTTTCCGCAGTTTGCAGATTCCTATCTGGTGATTTGGGAGAAATGATGAAAGAGACAATTTTTGTAAAATACAACCGGACCAGAAGAGAAGAGTTTCAGATCCGGACCAGTATCATTGAAGAAGCAGGACAGAGATGGGTGGAAAAAACGGCGCTGACCAAGGCGGCAGTCAGCCATATTCAGTCCTTAAAAGAGAAAAAAGAGCAGTTAAAGCACTGCTATCAGAATATTGAGGCAGCCGACGTAACGGTCAGTGAGGATGGACGGACAGCCCGATTCCCGTTTATCAAGGGAGAGACTTTGGCAGAAATTCTGGGAAAGCAGATTCAAAATGGCCAGGCTCCGGTTCAGGCAGTCAGAGAGACAATGGAACGGGTCTTTTCCGTAACAGATGGAAACAGGATTCCCTTTACCAGAACAGAGGCTTTTGAAGAGGTTTTTGGCAGTCAGCCAGAGGGCGTTTCCTTTACCGGAGAATCTTATCCAGTTACCAATTTAGACGGTATTTTTGAAAATATGATGGCAGACAAAGACGGCAAAATCTGGGTCATTGATTATGAATGGGTCTTTGATTTTCCGATTCCCGCCGAGTTTGCCCGTTACCGCAATCTGGCCTATTTCTATTACAAGTATGAAAAGCTGATGGAATATGCAGATGTAACCGCCTTTCTGGCAGAGTTTGGCATTGATTCAGAAATGGCGTCTGTGTACGGAGATATGGAAAAGTCTTTCCAGGCCTATGTCCATGGGGACAGCACCCAGGGGTATTTCCAGCATTTTGAGCAGCGGATTGTAACCGGAGAGGAATTAAAACAGAAAGATGCAGATTTACAGAAGGCTATGGAACGGATTGTGGTTCTTCAGGAGGAAGAGGAAGACCGCAATATTACCATTCGAAAAGATCAGGAGATTATGCGTCTGACCAACAATCATGTGGCAAATCTGGAGATTATTATAAAAGATCTTCGCCATGAGATTGATGAAATGGGTAAGACCATGACCTATTTAAACAGCCATGAAGCCCTGATTTATAAGGTTTACCGGAAACTGGCCAATGCGGTGCGCCGCCGTTTCCCCAAGGGGACACGCCGCCATAAGGTATTAAAATATGCCATTGGAACCGTGCGCCATCCCGGTTATTACGGCCGTCTCTATTTTACCAAAGAGGGCCGCAACCGGATAGAGGGAGATTTTAAGATTGGAGACGGCTATCGGGAAACTGGAAAACTGGTATTCCCAAAAGAGGAACATCCGGAAGTATCCGTGGTGATCCCGGTGTATAACCAGATTCACTATACCTATGCCTGCTTAAAATCCATTTTGGAACATACGCCGGATGTGACCTATGAGATTATCATTGCAGATGACGTTTCTACAGATGCAACGGCAGAAATTTCGAAATTTGCGGAAAATCTGGTTATCAGCCGTAATCAGGAAAATCAGGGATTTTTAAGAAACTGCAATCAGGCGGCAAAAAAGGCCAGAGGCCGTTATATTATGTTTTTGAACAACGATACCCAGGTGACAGACGGCTGGCTCAGTTCCCTGGTCAGGCTGATTCAGTCAGATGATTCTATCGGTATGGTTGGATCGAAACTGGTATACCCGGACGGACGCCTTCAGGAAGCCGGAGGAATTATCTGGAGCGACGGTTCCGGCTGGAATTATGGCCGTTTGGACAATCCGGACAAAGCGGAATACAACTATGTAAAAGATGTGGATTATATTTCCGGCGCAGCCATTTTGCTGTCTAAGGAATTATGGAATCAGATAGGCGGTTTTGACGATCGGTTTGCACCAGCTTACTGCGAAGATTCGGATCTGGCCTTTGAAGTAAGAAAAGCAGGGTACCGGGTAGTATATCAGCCCCTTTCCAAAGTAATCCATTTTGAGGGCGTTTCCAATGGTACAGATGTAAATGGTACTGGTTTAAAGCGGTATCAGGTGGAAAACAGCAAAAAGTTAAAAGAAAAATGGGCAGACGAGTTTAAGAAACAGTCGGTAAACGACGGCAATCCAAACCCATTCCGGGCAAGAGAAAGAAGCCAGAAAAAACCGGTGGTACTGATTGTGGATCACTATGTACCAACGTTTGATAAGGATGCCGGCTCCAAGACCACCTATCAGTATATTAAGATGTTCCTGAAAAAGGGGTTTGCAGTGAAGTTTTTGGGAGACAATTTCCTCCACGAAGAACCGTATTCTACCACGCTGCAGCAGATGGGAGTAGAAATTCTCTATGGGCCGGAATACCAGACCGGCATCTGGGACTGGTTGGAGAAAAACGGAGACCAGATTGACTTTGCATATTTAAACCGTCCTCATATTGCAACCAAATATGTAGATTTTATCAAAGATCATACCAATATTAAGGTGATTTACTATGGCCATGATCTTCATTTCCTGCGGCTGGGACGGGAATATGAACTGACTGGAGATATTAAGATTAAACGGGAGGCAGATTATTGGAGAGCCATTGAACTTTCCATGATGCAGAAAGCGTCTGTGTCCTATTATCCGTCTTATATCGAAGAGCAGGCCATTCATAAAATCAACCCGGAGATCCATGTAAAAGCCATTACCGCCTATGTATATGACCAGTTTTTAGAAAAGCTGGAGGAAGACTTTGAGAAGCGGGAAGGACTGGTATTTGTAGGAGGCTTTGCCCATCCGCCCAATGCCGATGCGGTGCTCTGGTTTGCTAAGGAGATTTTCCCGCTGATTCGGGCACAGATTCCGGATATGAAGTTTTATGTAGTAGGTTCGAAAGTAACAGACGAGATTAAGACCCTGGAGCAGCCAGGAAACGGTATTATTATTAAGGGCTTTGTCAGTGATGAAGAACTGGAAGCCATTTACCAGAAATGCCGGATTGTAGTCGTGCCGCTGCGTTATGGAGCAGGTGTAAAGGGCAAGGTTGTGGAGGCTATTTATAACGGGGCTCCCATTGTCACCACATCCATTGGAGCAGAAGGCATTCCAGAGGTAGAAAAAACTCTGGAAATCGCAGACGGAGCGGAAGAGTTTGCAGAAAAAACCGTAGAATTATATCGGGATACGGCGCGTCTGAAAGAATTGTCAGACCGCACACAAGAATATATTAAGGCACATTTCAGCGTAGATGGAGCCTGGAGTGTGATAGAGGAGGATTTTACCAGATGAGCAAACAGGTTTTAACACCGGAAACAGAATATATGGTAAAAATTTTAGAAAAGCTGGTTAATATTCCAAGCCCAAGCGGCTATGCGGCAGAGGTAATGGAAGTGATTAAAAAAGAAGCAGAAGGCTTTGGATTTGATTCTTATTTCAGCAGAAAAGGCAGTCTGGTTATCCAGATTCCGGCAGCAGATGGAGCAACAGAAAAAGATACCTTAGGCATTACGGCTCATGGAGATACTCTGGGCGCAATGGTTCGTTCTATTACCCCTTACGGAACTCTTCACTTTGCCTGCGTAGGCGGCTATATGATGGAATCCATTGAGGGAACCTACTGCAAGATCCATACCCGTACCGGAAAGGTTTATACCGGAACCATTCTTACAACAGAGCCGTCGGTTCATACTTATGACGACGCCAGAACCCAGGAACGGAAAGTAAAAAATATGGAAGTCCGGATTGACGAGATTGTCAAAAATGAAGAAGATGTAAAGGCGCTGGAAATTTTCCCGGGAGACTATATCAGTTTTGATCCCATGTTCCGTTACAGCGAAAGCGGATTTATCAATTCCCGTCATTTAGACGACAAGGCATCGGTTGCAATTTTGCTTACTGTATTAAAATACCTGTCTGAAACAGGAAAAAGACCGGAACGCCCGGCCAAGATTGTTTTGAGCAATTTTGAAGAGGTCGGACACGGCGGTTCCTGGATGCCAGAGGATATTACAGAATTTCTGGCGGTCGATATGGCGGCCATTGGGGATGATTTAAGCGGAGATGAGTATACGGTTACCATCTGTGCCATGGACTCTTCTGGCCCGTACCACTATGAACTGACCAACCGTCTGATTGAGATGGCAAAGGAAAAAGGACTGAATTATACGGTAGATATTTTCCCGCACTATGGTTCAGACGTTTCGGCTGCACTGAGAGCCGGACACGATATTAAGGGGGCTTTAATCGGTCATGGCGTTCATGCTTCTCATGGAACAGAGCGAACTCATGTGAAGGGCTTAGAGCAGACCTATGAACTGGTAAAAGGATATTTGGGCGTATAGCAGGAGGACAAAAGATGCAGGCAATATTACTGGCAGGAGGACTGGGAACCAGACTTCGCAGCGTGGTAAGCGACAGGCCAAAACCAATGGCTCTCATTGAGGGACGCCCATTTATGGAATATGTGGTTCACGAACTGTCCCGCCATGGAATTACCCATATTATTTTTGCAGTGGGCTACAAAGGCTCCATGGTAGAGGAATACTTTGGAGATGGAAGCAGCTTTGGAGTAACGGTTTCCTATGCGTATGAGGAAACGCTGCTGGGAACTGCAGGCGCAATCAAAAATGCAGGAAAATTCATAACCGAAGATACGTTTTACGTGTTAAATGCAGACACCTTTTACCAGATTGACTACGGCCGTCTTACCAGTCTGCGGCAGGAAAAAAATTTGGATATGGCTCTGGTGCTTCGGGAAGTTCCAGACGTGTCCCGATACGGGGAAGCAGTTCTTCAGGACGGAATCCTTACAGGATTTAACGAAAAATCAGAAGAAAGCCGTCAGGGAACCATTAACGGCGGAATTTATCTGATGAAGAAGGAGCTTCTGGCGGAAATTCCAGAGGGAAAGGTTTCCCTGGAAAATGAAATGATACCCAAATGGATGCAGCAGGGAAAGCGTCTGGGCGGCTTTGTCAATGACGGATATTTTATTGATATTGGAATACCGGAGGTATACTTCCAGTTTCAGGAAGATGTGAGAAAAGGAGTGGTAGTATGGTAATTCGAGGACGGGCGCCCCTGAGAGTCAGCTTTGGCGGAGGCGGCACAGACGTAGCCCCATTCTGCGAAGAGCAGGGGGGAGCCATTATTGGAAGCACCATCAATAAATATGCATATTGTTCCATTGTACCAAGACAGGATGACCAGATTATCGCTCACTCTCTGGATTTTGATACAACGGTAAAATACAATACAAAAGAAAACTACGTCTATGACGGCAAGCTGGATTTGGTAACAGCAGCGTTAAAGGCCATGGACATCCGTCAGGGCTGCGAGGTGTATTTACAGTGCGATGCACCTCCAGGTTCCGGTCTTGGAACATCTTCCACGGTTATGGTAGCTCTTTTGACTGCTATGGCCCGCTGGAAAGGCGTGGAGTTAGACAATTATGCACTGGCAGATTTGGCTTACCAGGTAGAACGTCTGGATTTGAAGATTGACGGCGGCTATCAGGATCAGTATGCAGCAGCATTCGGAGGCTTTAACTTTATTGAGTTTCACGGACGCAACAATGTGGTAGTCAATCCTCTTAGGATTAAAAAAGACATAATCCATGAACTCCAGTACAACTTGCTTTTGTGTTATACTGGCAACATCCATGTTTCTGCAAATATCATCAAAGATCAGGTGAAAAATTACGAAAAAAAAGATGCCTTTGACGCGATGTGCGAGGTAAAGGCTCTGGCTTATGCCATGAAGGACGAACTGTTAAAGGGGAACCTGTACAGCTTTGGCAAACTGTTAGATTATGGCTGGGAAAGCAAGAAACGGATGAGCAGCAAGATTACCAATCCTCAGATTGACGAACTGTATAATGAGGCAAAGAAGGCAGGGGCACTGGGAGGAAAACTTCTGGGAGCAGGCGGCGGCGGTTTCCTGCTGATGTTCTGCCCATATAACATCCGCCATGTAGTAGCAGCCCGTATGGAAGCAGCAGGCGGCCAGGTAACAGACTGGAATTTTGAACTGAGAGGGGCACAGAGTTGGATTACCAACGAGGACAGGTGGCAGTATGATGCAGTCAAAGTCCACATGCCAAATGGAAATTATGAATTTCAATTATAAAATGGAAAAACGGCCGGTTATTTTTTTAGACAGAGACGGTACGATTAATGAGGAAGTCAACTATCTGCACAGGCCGGAGGATTTAAAGATTCTCCCCGGAGCGGCAGAAGCCATCAGCCGGTTTAATCAGGCCGGTTTTCTGGTGATAGTCATTACCAATCAGGCAGGAATCGGAAGGGGATATTATACCCAGCAGGATATGGAAGAACTGAATGAGTACATGAATCAGGTTCTGGCAGAACAGAACGCCCATATTGACGGATTTTATTTTTGCCCTCACCATCCAGAGCATGGAATCGGGGAGTATAAGAAGGTTTGTGACTGCCGAAAGCCGGGGATTGGGATGTTTTGTCAGGCAGAACGGGATTTTTCCATAGAAAAAGCACATTCCTATATGATAGGAGACAAGCTGATCGATACCCAGGCCGGGCACAATTATGGTGTTTCCTCTATTCTGGTAGGCACTGGGTATGGCAAAGAATTATTTGAGCATCAGTGTCAGGGAAAGAGAACGACGAAAGACTATGAGTATTATGCAGAAAGCCTGATGGAAGCAGCAGACTGGATTTTTAAGGAGGAAGGCCAATGGAACCAAGAGAATACGTAACCCTGCTGACGGAACGGTATCCCAGATTAAAGCCAATCGAAGACCAGATAACAGCGGCGTATCAGATAATGGAAACCTGCTATGAAAACGGCGGCAAGCTGCTGATTGCAGGAAACGGAGGAAGCTGTGCAGATGCAGAGCATATCGTAGGAGAACTGATGAAGGGCTTTGTAAAACGCCGTAAAGTAAGCAGAGAAGAACAGGAACTGCTGGAACAGGCAGGAAGACAGATCAGCGAGGACTGTAAACTGGAAGAAAACCTGGGAACAGAACTGGCAGAGTGTCTTCAGGGAGGCCTTCCGGCTATAGCGCTGACAGGGCACAATGGCCTTTCTACAGCATTTTTAAACGATGTAAACGGAGACATGATTTATGCCCAGCAGCTTTGGGGATATGGCAGGCCGGAAGATGTATTTTTGGGGATATCTACTTCCGGAAATTCAAAAAATATCCTGTATGCACTGGCAGCGGCAAAGGCAAAAGGCTTAAAGACCGTAGTATTAACGGGACGGGACGGAGGAAAACTAGCAAAGTCTGCAGATGTGGCTATTATTGCGCCAGAACAGGAAACTTACCAGATTCAGGAACTGCACTTGCCGATTTACCATGCTCTGTGCCTGATGCTGGAAGAACATTTTTTTCGTTCGTAGAAAGAACAAGGGGTTATTATGAAAGAACACGTATTTGCGATTTGCGCTTATGGGGATTCTCCGTATCTGGAGGCCTGCATTCGGTCATTAAAAATGCAGACCATTCCGGCAGACATCATCCTCTGTACGTCTACGCCCAGCAGTTATATAGACGGACTGGCAGAAAGCTATGGGATTCCTGTGTTTGTACGGGAAGGGCAGAGCAATATCCGGGATGACTGGGAATTTGCCTGTCATATGGCAGATGCCAGACTGGTAACCATCGCCCATCAGGACGATATGTATCACAAGCAGTATAAGGAAACGCTGCTGTCCTATGCCAGAAGGTATCCGGATATGACCTTGTTTACAACGGATTACGTCCTGGTAAAGGGAACGGTACTGGAGGCTGGAGATACGGTACATCTGGTTAAGAAACTATTGCGGCTTCCTCTTCGGATTCCGGCGCTGAACCATCTGACAGCAGTAAAGAAAGCAGCGCTTATATTTGGAAATCCCATCTGCTGCCCGTCCTGTACCTACAACAAAGAACTGATTGGAAATCCTGTATTTGACTCCGAATTACAGTATGCGCTGGACTGGGATACCTTTGCACGTCTGGCAGAGTGGGGGGGACGATTTATTTGTGTGGAACGTCCGCTTCTGTATTACCGGATTCATGAGGCCAATGCAACCAAGGCCTGTATGAA
>URUX01000113.1 GCA_900551135.1 uncultured Clostridium sp. | reverse complement strand
CCGCCCTCCTGCAGTTTTGCAGGAGGGCGGCCGGTGCGGTTTAGATCTCAATTAAATTATATTCTTTATTTCCCAGTCCCAGCTTTACTGCATGGTCAATACAGCTTTTCCAGTTGGTTTCCGGATGGGTATCGGTAAAATGATCGTGGTGGTGATGTTCCTGTTCAGACAGGAAACTTCCGGCCATAACCGGCTGTCTGTTTACAGCATCTGCACAGGCCATATCCAGAGCCACTGGATCAAAAGAGGCAAACATACCGATATTGGGAACGATGGGCACATCGTTTTCTGCATGGCAGTCGCAGTTGGGAGATACATCAATGACCAGACTTACGTGGAAATGGGGACGATCCTTTAAAACGGCCAGAGAGTATTCGGCAATTTTGCAGTTTAATACATCGTTCGCCTCGTCGTAATCAGGGGAAACCGCATCGGTAGGACAGGCGCCGATACAACGGCCGCAGCCTACGCAGTTACTGTGATCGATGGAGGCCTTACGGTTTTCAATGGTAATCGCTCCGTGGGCGCAGTTTTTCTGGCACATACCGCAGCCTACACATACATCCTGTTCTACATGAGGCTTGCCGGCGCTGTGCATTTCCATTTTTCCGGCTCTGGAGCCGCCGCCCATACCGATATTTTTTAATGTGCCGCCAAATCCGGTAGATTCGTGGCCTTTAAAGTGGGTCAGTGAAACAATAATATCCGCATCCATTAAGGCTCTGCCGATTTTGGCCTCCTTTACATACTGGCCGTCAATGGGGACAAGGGTTTCGTCGGTTCCCTTTAAGCCGTCTGCGATAATAACGTGACATCCGGTGGCAAAGGGATTGTAGCCGTTTTCATAAGCAGCGTCTAAATGATCCAGAGCATTTTTGCGGCGTCCCACATATAAGGTGTTGCAGTCTGTCAGGAAAGGTCTGCCGCCCTGGGCCCGGATCAAATCCGTTAAGACTTTGGAGTAATTAGGACGAAGGTAAGCCAGGTTTCCCGGTTCTCCGAAATGAATTTTAATTGCTGTAAATTTGTTGTTAAAATCAATCGTTTCCAGCATACCGGCCTTTTTTACCAGGCGTTCCAGCTTCTGAAGCAGATTTTCATTTAATGTCGTTCTCATATTTGTAAAATACACATTTGATGATGCCATAATACTTGTCCTCCTCAAAACAAAATTAAAACTGAAATGATTATAGCTTAAGTTTTTAGTATTTTCAATAGATTATTTTTGTGGTAAACTGTTGCTGAATGTGATAAATACAGACCACATGAATCGCATCAGAATCATAGATGCAGGACAACCAGGAGGAGAGAGCAATGGAGAAAAAACAATCCCTTGATACAATTTGCATTCAGGGCGGATGGCAGCCGAAAAATGGCGAATCCAGAGTGCTGCCCATTTATCAGAGCACTACATTTAAATATGAAACCAGCGAGCAGATGGGACGTCTGTTTGATCTGGAAGAGGATGGATATTTTTATACCCGTTTGGCAAATCCCACCAATGATGCGGTGGCAGATAAAATCTGTCAGCTGGAAGGCGGTGTGGCTGCCATGCTGACTTCTTCCGGTCAGGCGGCTAATTTTTACGCAGTATTTAATATCTGTTCTGCTGGGGACCATGTAATCAGCGCGGCTACCATCTATGGAGGTACGTCCAATCTGTTTACCGTAACCATGAAAAAAATGGGAATAGAAGTAACCCTGGTTGATCCGGACGCACCGGAAGAAGAACTGGAACAGGCATTCCGTCCAAATACCAAGGCCGTATTTGGAGAAACCATTGCAAATCCGGCCCTGGTAGTGCTGGATATTGAAAAGTTTGCCAGACTGGCTCACAGACACGGAGTTCCCCTGATTGTGGATAATACCTTTGCAACGCCGATTAACTGCCGTCCCTTTGAATGGGGAGCGGACATTGTTACCCATTCCACCACGAAATATATGGACGGTCATGCAATGTGCGTAGGCGGCTGTATCGTGGACAGCGGAAACTTTGACTGGGATGCCCACAAAGAAAGATTTCCTGGACTGACAACTCCGGACGATTCCTATCACGGGGTTATTTATACAGAACGTTTTGGAAAGAAAGCATACATTACAAAGGCAACTGCCCAGATTATGAGGGATTTAGGATCGATTCAGTCCCCACAGAACGCATTTTTATTAAATGTTGGCCTGGAAACCCTTCATCTTCGGGTTCCGCGCCATTGTGAAAACGCATTGAAGGTTGCTTCTTATTTAAAAAGCAGAGAGGATGTGGCATGGGTCAACTATCCTGGACTGGAGGGAGACAAGTACCATGAACTGGCTGAAAAATATCTTCCAAACGGTTCCTGCGGCGTAATCTCCTTTGGATTAAAGAGCGGAAGACAGGGTGCACAGGTATTTATGGATAAGTTAAAACTGGCAGCCATCGTGACCCATGTAGCAGATGCCAGAACCTGCGTTCTCCATCCGGCCAGCCACACCCACAGACAGTTAAGCGATGAGCAGCTGGTAGAGGCTGGAGTCGATCCGTCCTTAATCCGCTTAAGTGTCGGCATTGAGAATGCAGACGATATTATCGAAGATCTTCGCCAGGCATTAGAAGATTAGGCCTTGTGCCGGAATCATTTTAAGCCGGAGGGTTTCATCCCCTTTGTTTTGTACCTCAGGGAACGAAACAGAGGGGATTTTTCAATGTTCCATTCTGATTTATCACAGCGCTGGCTTACCTGGCATCTGCGCATTTCTAAAAAAACACTAAAATTTCTTAAAAAAATTACAAAAAAAACACAGTATTTTGTTAAAGTGCCTCTATGCTACAAGAATGAGAGGAATTTTATATGAATCAGAGAAGAATTTATACAGGGCTGGCCCTGTTTACAGGGGCAGCGTCGGTGCTTATTCCCATGGAGACACAGGCTGCAGTTGGATACGATATGAGAGAGCGGGTCATTGAACTGTCCGGCATTACGGACACCTATAGTACAGGAGCCGAAGTAACCCGGGGAGAATTTGCAAAAATGCTGGTTCTGGCATCAGACTACCGAAGTATTGCCAGTACAGAAAGCAGCGTATCCGTATTTTCTGATGTCCCAAAAGACAGCGAATACGCGTCCTACATCCGGATTGCGGCAAAAGAAGGCTGGATGAGCGGATACCTGGGCGGCCTGTTTAAGCCGGATGAAGCCATTACCATGCAGGAGGCTCAACGGTCCATATTAACGATGCTTGGTTATACCAGTGAAGATTTCACAGGAGATCAGGTAAATGGAAGAAGCGCCAAATTTCAGTTTTTAGAACTGGGAGAGGGAATTGACAGAGAAAGCGGCGAGACGCTGAATAAGAAAGACTGCATCAACCTGTTTTATAACCTGCTGCGGACAAAGTCCAAAGGAAGCAATACGATTTATGGAAGTATTCTGGGCTGTGAACTGACAGAAGACGGGGAAATCAACCCGCTTAATATGGTAGACAGCAGCCTGAAAGGGCCGAAGCTGGTACGCAGATCCCAGAAGCTTTCCAGTGTGATTCCCTTTGATACTTCGGAAGCAAGCTGGTTTTTAAATGGAGAAAGCGCATATGAGGAGACCATAAAAAGCGCATTGGCCAATGACGGTTATGGCGTAGTATACTGGAATTCCGATACAAAGACCGTGTGGTATTATTCTGCAGACAGTGATGATGAAGATACTGGCAGAGTGGTTGTGCAGGGAGAGGTAACCCATATTTATTATAATGCGTCAGATGTCATGATCCCCAGCGCCATTCTTCTGGACAATGATGATGAGGACGATCCCCAGTCTGAGTATACTCTGACGACATCTGAACTTCAGTATGCATTTTCCATGTATGGAACGGTAAAGGTAGGAGACGATGTGGTTTTGATTTGCGAGAAGACCACCAGTGCAGACGGGGAACCGGCCTATCGGGTGGTAGACTTTTTAGAACGCTGAAATCAGGAGAACAGGGATGGAACAGAAAAAAAGAAACAGGAAGAAAATGAAAAAAATTGTACTTGTAATGATTCTGCTGGCTGCGGCAGCAGCCGTACTGGCAGGCATTACGGCTGTCAGGAAGAGGAAAAAAACAGAAGAAGCATTTGCGCAGACAGACAGGACGGCTTTGGCTGCGAAACAGAGCATTACGTCCACCTTGTCTTCCTCTGGCACACTGGAGGCCAAGGATACCTACAGCATTACGTCGCTGGTAGAAGGAGAAGTAATCCTGGCCGATTTTGAAGAGGGAGACCAGGTGGAAAAGGGCCAGATTCTTTACCAGATTGATCCGTCCTCGATTGATTCCGAATTGACCAGCGCCACAAATTCGGTTTCCAGGGCAGAGAGTTCCTTCAGCAGTGCAAAAGAAGACTACAGTGAAGTTCAGGCCGACTGGAGCGGCAATACTTATAAGGCAACAGAAACCGGATATGTGAAAAATCTTTATATAGAAGCAGGAGACAAAATCAGCAATGGTTCCCAGATTGCAGATATTTACAGCGACGCTATGATGAAGCTGCGTCTGCCGTTCTTAAGGGAAGAGCTGCAGCCATACCGGTTGGAGCCCAGGCGACAGTAACGTTAAGTGAAACCGGCGAGCAGCTTGCAGGACAGGTGACAACGGTCAGCAGTATGGATGAAACGCTGCCTGGAGGCCGGCTGGTGCGTTATCTTACCATTACAGTTGCAAATCCGGGAGGATTAACGGCTGATATGACGGCAACGGCAGTCGTTGGAGAGTTTTCCAGCAGTGAGGAGGGAAACTTTACGGTTTCCGTTGACAAGACCATGAGCGCCAGTTTTTCCGGAATCGGAAGACGGCGTGCCGGCCGGCTTTCGGGCGGTTTCCGTTGAAACGGGACTGACAAATGATGAGTTTGTAGAAATTACCAGCGGACTGGAAGAAGGGGATGAAGTCTACATAGACGAATCCAGCAAAGATTCTGGCAGTATGGCGGCAATGCAGATGATGCCGGGAAGCATGGGAAACATGGGAGGCGGTCCTGGCGGAGGTCCTGGAGGAGAACCGGGAGGCAGATAGGAAAACAATGAACAATGAAAAAAAGGGAACACCCTAATCGAGTTAAAGGAAATATATAAGATTTACCAGATGGGAGAGGAGCAGGTGAGAGCCAGCGACGGCATCTCCCTCTCCATTGACAAAGGCGAGTTTGTTGCTATTGTAGGAAAATCCGGCAGCGGAAAGTCTACGCTGATGAATATCATCGGCGCTCTGGATGTCCCCACCAGCGGCTCCTATTATCTGGGCGGTCAGGATGTCAGCGACATGAAGGATGATGAACTGGCAGAGATCCGCAATAAAATGATTGGGTTTATTTTTCAGCAGTACAACCTGCTTCCTAAATTAAATCTGCTGGAAAATGTAGAACTGCCCCTTCTCTATGCAGGAGTCAGCAGCGCAGAACGGAAAGAACGGGCGCTTGCCTCTTTGGAAAAGGTGGGATTAAGGGACAAATACCAAAACCGTCCCAATCAGCTTTCCGGAGGCCAGCAGCAGAGGGTTTCCATTGCCAGGGCGCTGGCTGGAGATCCGTCACTGATTCTTGCGGATGAACCTACCGGAGCTCTGGATTCGAAAACAAGCAGAGAAGTGCTGGATTTTTTAAAGCAGTTAAACCGGGAAGGAAATACCATTGTAATGATAACCCATGACAGTTCCATTGCTCTGGAGGCAAAACGGGTGGTTCGAATCCAGGATGGAAAAATCAATTTTGACGGAGATGTAAAAGACTATGCTGCAATCCTTTAAAATGGCTCTCCGGGCATATGGAGCAACAAAATGAGATCCTTTTTAACCATGCTGGGCATTATCATCGGCGTAGCGTCTGTTATCATTCTGGTCAGCGTGGTAAATGGCTATATGTCCACAGTGGTAGACAACTTTGCCAGCATGGGCGTTAACCAGATGTCGGTGCGGCTTACCAATATAGACAGCCGATCTGTAAATGAGGATCAGATGTATGGGTTCTATGAGGAACATAAGGATGTGTTTGCTCAGATGAGTCCGCAGGTAACCGTATCCACCGTAGTGAAACATGGGAGCGACAGCCTTTCTTCTACCAGCGTGGGAGGATACAGCGAAGAATATCTGGATGTAAAGGGATATGAACTGGAAAGCGGAAGAAATATTCAGTATTCGGATATTGTCAGCCGCCAGAAAGTCTGCGTAATCGGCTATTTTGTGGCGCATGAACTGTACGGAAGCGCAGAAAAAGCGCTGGGGGAGACCCTGAAAATTGGCGGTTCCGCATTTAAAATCGTAGGAGTGGTACAAAGACAGGATGAGGATGAACTGGAAGAAGGGGGCACAGATGATTTTGTATGGATGCCTTACAGCGTGGCGGTGAAAATGTCCAGAAACGCCAGCATCAACAGTTATGTTTTTACCACAAAGGACGCAGGAGATACAGAAACCTGTAAAAATCTGCTGGACGAATTTTTAATGGAAATATTTAAAACAGATGATTTATATCAGATTATGGCAAATAGTGAAATGCTGGATTCGCTAAATGAACAGATTTCCATGATGTCTGCCATGCTGGGAGGAATTGCAGGAATTTCCCTTCTGGTGGCAGGCGTCGGAGTTATGAATATTATGCTGGTGTCCGTTACAGAGAGAACCAGAGAGATCGGCATCCGCAAATCGTTAGGAGCAAAAAAGAAGGTGATTATGCAGCAGTTTGTAATTGAGGCGGCTGTAACCAGTTCCATAGGAGGACTGATTGGAATTGTGACTGGAGCAGTCGCTACGAAACTGGTTGGGCAGGCCATGGGAATCTCTGCCAGCCCCACATTTGGTGCAGTGGCCATTTCCTTTAGTGTGTCTGTAGGAATCGGACTGATTTTTGGTTATATGCCCGCCAACAGAGCGGCAAAATTAAACCCCATTGATGCGTTGAGAAGCGAGTAAACAGGAAGTCCCGCCAGGCGGGGCTTCTTGCGGTTTATTTTTAGCTGTGTTATACTACCGGTAATGATGAAGGAAAATGACAGACAGGTGGTATTCATGCGGATAGGAAAAAAAACTTCAAAAAAAGAAAAAAAGGCAATGACCGTTTCCCTGTACGGAAACTTGTTTTTTGTAATACTGGAACTGGTTATGGCGGTCGTTACCGGTTCCCAGGCAGTGCTTTTGGATGCGGTGTATGATGGAATTGAGTTTTGTATGCTGCTTCCGTCGGTATTTCTGATTCCCCTTTTGTATAAGCCAAGCAATGAAAAATATCCCTTTGGCCACATGCAGATGGAGACCTTTTTTCTGGTCATCAAAGGCATTACCATGACGGCGGTAACCGTAGGACTGATTTCCAACAGTATCCATATCCTGTTTCACGGCGGCCGTACCGTAGAATTTAACACAGTAGCCTGGTTTGAGCTGTCTGCCTGCATACTGGGCATTGCAGTAACCCTGTATTTGAAAAAGAAAAACAAAAATATGAATTCTCCAATTGTAACCGTAGAAATGGAAGGCTGGAAGATGGACAGCATCATTTCACTGGGAATGACAGCGGCCTTTTTCCTGCCGTATTTTGTGCCGTTTGACTGGTTTTCCAGGGTTACGCCTTATCTGGATTCTGTATTTACGATTATATTGTCTATGATTATGATACCGGTTCCTATTAAAACCGTGATTACCGGAATCCGGGATTTGCTGCTGATTTCGCCGGAAGAAGAGACGGTACAGGAGATCAAAGACATTGTAGAACCGATTATCCGGGAAAGCAACTGTTCCGAACTGTCCTATGAGATCGTGCGGACCGGAAGAAAGCTGTGGATCAGCGCGTACATAACCTTAGAGAAAGACGAACTCTCTCTGCGCCGGTTTAAATGGCTTCAGAACCGGTGCATTGTGGCTCTGGCAGAAAAATATTCGGATTTTTATTTTGAACTGCTTCCGGAAATTGAATTTAATATTGACGAACTGAAACAACTGGCATCTGAAACATACAAAGGAGAAGAGGAACATGCGGATAATTGATATGCACTGCGATACAATCGGGGAGATTTACCGAAGAAGACAAAAAGGAGAAGCGATTGGACTGGCATCCAATTCCCTTCAGATCGATTTAAAAAAACTGAAAGCAGGAAATTACGGCCTTCAGAATTTTGGGCTGTTTACGTATTTAAAAG
>URUX01000112.1 GCA_900551135.1 uncultured Clostridium sp. | reverse complement strand
TGTTTCATCCTGGGCTGCCCAGACATCTGTCGGAGTTGAAAACCAGACCGTTCCTGCCATCATCAAGGCAGCTGTTATCCCTAACGGTTTTTTCCACCATTTTGCCATATCAACGTCCCCTTTCCTGACTTTCATCGCCTTTGATACTGCCGAACACAAACCGGCAAAGCATGGCATATTCCTGATAAGCAGGGAACTGCTCCAGTTCTTTAAGATTTTTTAAAACGCCGGTATAATACCAGCCCTGCATTTTGGGATCTTTCTGCCGGAAACGTTCCCATACCTTATCCCCAATTTCCATATAATCTCTGGCTGTGCACCGCAGATTACTCAGCTTGTCCCCCAGCGCCAGTATCTTGGACTCCAGACTGGCTGTTTCCAGGCTCCTGATTGTGGCACTCTTTCTCTCCACCCAGCTTTTTGACTTATCTTCGCTTTCTGCTGCTACCAGATCTGCAACTCTGTCCCCAAATTTATCCCGGATTGTCTCTTCCGTAATCCCTGCATCTTCAATGACGTCATGGAGTAATGCCGCCGCAATCACTTCTTCGTCATTGCTCATCATAGACACAATTACCGCAGTTTCCGCCGGATGAGTCATATAAGGGATATTGGAACCCTTTCTGACTGCTCCTTTATGAGCCTCTGCTGCAAATGCCGCTGCCTCTTTTACCATCGGATTCCTCCTTAAATGAAATTCGTCAATCTGCGAACAAGGTTATCATATCACATTCCTGTGGAATTTAGAAGTTAATCTTGTAAGTTGGGTTATTTTCTGCTATGCTTAAGTTTGAAATTTAATTGCAGGAGGATTACTTTATGGATTATCGCAGTTCAAGCCGTACCTCTGCATCCCGCTACGGCTATAAATCTCCCAAAAAGCAGGATGATTTTCTCCATGTTCTGCTTTTTTACATAGTGCCTTTTATTGTGTTTAACGGTCTGCTCTTTTTCCTGCTGACCACCAAACCCAGAGTGGAGATTACTGTCGGCACTACCAAGGACTATAAAACTACTTCTGCCGAGATTACGGTGAAATCATTTCTCCCGATTAAAAGCATGGTTTCCACCCAGGAATCTGCCGACCTGCCGCTTGAGAAAACAGGCCGCGGAACATATACGGCAGCTATCAGCAAAAACGGAGTCATTGAGATTACTGTAGCCAGTCTCAACGGTATGATTACTGCTGCCTATGAGCCGGTAGATATTTTGGATGATTTGCCTCCTTCCATTAATGAGGACTTTACCATTGAAGATAATGTTTTAACTTTTACCATTGAAGACAGTCAGTCCGGTGTTGATTTTAATTCCATTACTGCCACTACTGCCATGGGAGTGCCTGTGACTCCCACCATTGACAAGAGCAGCAGCAAAGTTTCCTTTGAAATTGACTCCACAGGACTTACGGTCTATGCGTCCGATATGTGCGGCAATGCAACTCAGGCCAACTTTAACCCAGCTTCCCATGATATGACCGTGTCCGGCGGAACTGCGGAGGAAACTTCCTCCGAACAGACACCTTCACAGGGTCAGGAGTCTGCAGCACAGCCAGACAGTTCTTCTCAGGAAACTACAGCATCCCAGACCCCCAGCATTACCATTACCCAGTAATTCCAGATCCAGCGATACCCTCGTTCTCTGTTTCCCGAACCAGGAATCGGGCAGGAGGCTGACCATAAATTGATTAGCCGACCTCTCACACCACCTGGCATACTGTTCAGTACCAGGCGGTTCCTTAGCTTTTACAAACTACCAGATAATAGTCAAGCATGGATGTATAACCTGGCTTGGCTATTATTTTCTTTGAAAAAATCTGGTTCCATACTTTCGCCATTCTCCCGTAACCGTTTCTGCTGCAGGCTAGTTCTTTTCTCGTACTGCATTGCTAATGCCTTCATCTTCCTTCCGATTCTCGGTCACCCACGACACCCCTGGTCTTGACTGTATCCTTCCACTACCAGTGGCGAATTAGGAATTTTCATCCATTAGCGACGTGCACCGCAAGGCGCACGAAAAATACGGCAGCCCCGGTTTTCCTCCGGAACTGCCGTATTTTAGTTTATTCTTTAATTTTCCGATTATTAGTATCTTCCATACAGTCTGGCCATTCTGCGGCACTTTTGTGCAATCTCTCTGGTCAGTTCACCGTCCAGCATTCTCCACTGCCAGTTTTTCCCTACGGTTCCAGGCTCATTGATACGGGCGCTGGAATCCAGTCCCAGATAATCCTGTACCGGAATAATGGCTAAATCCGCAATGCTTGACAGCGCCAGACGAATAAACTCCCAGTTTGCATGAGCTGCTTCCGTCTTATTAATGTTGACATACTCGGTTGTAAACTGGAGATCAGCGCCCTCCAGGGTCTCAAACCAGCCGCGCACAGTATCGTTGTCATGGGTTCCCGTATAAACGACACAATTCGGATTTTTATAATTATGAGGCAGATAGGTACTGGAACCGCTGGCATCAAATGCAAATTCCAGAATCTTCATGCCAGGGAATCCGGAAGCCTCCAGAAGTTCATAAACACTGGGAGTCAGGATTCCCAGATCCTCTGCAATCACAGGAAGTTCTCCAAACCATCCTTTCAGTGTATTAAACATCTTCATTCCAGGTCCTTTTTCCCAGTGGCCGTTCATTGCCGTTTCTTCTCCATAAGGAATGGCATAATATTCATCAAATCCTCTGAAATGGTCAATTCTGACTACATCATACAGTCTGAAGCTGTAATCCGTTCTGCGTATCCACCATCCAAATCCGGTTCTTTCGTGATATCCCCAATCGTACAAAGGATTTCCCCACAACTGCCCGGTTTCAGAAAATGCATCTGGCGGACATCCTGCAACTGCTTTTGGAGTTCCGTCTTCATGAAACTGAAACATCTCTGGATGAGCCCAGGCATCTGCGCTGTCAAAGGAAACGTAAATGGGAATATCTCCAATAATATGAATCCCTTTGTCATTGGCATATTTTTTCAGTTTTTGCCACTGCTTGGTAAATACCATCTGCTGAAACTCATGGAAGCCGATCTCATCTGCCAGTTCTCTTCTATAATGCTCCATCGCATCCGGACGGCGCAGACGGATACCATCTTCCCATTTTGTCCATTCTTCATCTCCAAAGGCTTCTCTCAAAGCCATATAAAAGCAGTATTCCAATGTATCTTCCATCAGAACTTCTCTGGCCTTCTCATGGATCTGTTCCGGATAATCCAGATGGTTCTGCTCTTTCCAGTTTTTATAAGCGGCTTTTAACAGCTGCTTTTTTCCTGCATGAACCTTATCATAGTGAATCGCACGCAGATCCGTTCCAAAATCTACGGCATCACACTCCTCTTTTGTTAACAGCTGTTCTTCAACCAGCTGTTCCAAATCAATTAACAGTGGATTTCCTGCAAATGCAGAAAAAGACTGATACGGAGAATCTCCATAACCGGTAGGTCCCAGCGGCAATATCTGCCAGTATTTCTGTCCTGCCCCCAGCAGCATATCTACAAATTCATAGGCTTCCTTGGAAAAAGAACCAATACCGTATTTTGACGGCAGGCTGAATACCGGAAGCAGCATTCCACATTCTCTCATATCTTCTATCTCCCCTGATTATTAGTCTTAGACTGGTAATTACACATAAAAAACAGCATACCAGCAATACTTAATTATATCAGTTTCCATAGTACAATGCAATCTTTTCCCCTTCATGGGATTGTGAATTTATGCCGTTCATAGTACAATAGAATCTGTATGCAGAAACAATGCGACAATAATACTAAATTGAGGTGACAAGCTATGAAATTTGTATATCCTGCTGTCTTTAAGAAAAAGGAAGACGGGCTAATCCATGTAACCTTTCCGGATTTGGATGGCTGCTATGCCCAGGGCGCTACCATGGAAGATGCTTTGGAAGATGCCAAAGAAGCAGAAATCAACTGGATTACCCTGGAATTAGAAGAATCCTTTGATTTGCCTGCCAGAAGCAAGGAAGAAGATATTCCGACAGAAGAAGGTGACATAATCCGCAATGTTACCGCCACCATCCGTCTGACGGAAGGGTATGATGAATAGACTATCTCGTTTTAACGAATTGAAAAGCCGCTGCAAAACAGACCATTTCTCATCTGTTCTGCAGCGGCTTCCTGTTCTCTGTGTTTAATGCTCGCCGCACTCGTGAGCATGTTCGTGCTCGTGGCAGATAGAACCAGTAGACTCTAATTCACCTCTTAAGTATGATTCCACAGCCGCTTTCGCATCGCCCTGGGCACCCAGGACAACCTCTACACCACGCTCATTGAAAATATCTACAGCGCCGCCGCCCATACCGCCGGCAATCATGACCTCTACTCCCATATCTGCAAGGAAATTAGGCAGAAAACCTGGTCTGTGGCCTGGATTCGGAACAGACTGTTCGGATTCAATTTTCCCTTCATTTGCCTCATAAATCATAAAATTTTCACAATGACCAAAATGTGGCCAAATCTGGCTTCCGTTACAACTGCAATTTTCATAGTATCGTTCTCCTTTTTTATTTTTATAATAGAGTGGAGGGGTGATAGCCGCCTCCGCTAACACAGCGATTTTTCTGATTCATTCTGAATCAGGTTCATAACTTCTTCATAAATCTTTTTTACTGCCGTTCCAGCCTGACAGTCTGTATCTGCAATTGTGCGGCCGGAATTTACTGCTTTTACTGCCTCTGGATCAAAAGGAATTTTCCCCACAAACGGCAAATCGGATTTTTTACAGAATGCTTCTATCTGATCGGTCATCTCCGGACTGGTATCATATTTATTGACGCATACTGCCAGCTTTACCTGAAAGGTATCTGCAGTTTTGACCAGACGCTTCAAATCACTGATACCGCTCTTGCTGGGTTCTGCCACAACCAATACCAGATCCATCCCGCTGATGGAGGAAATTACCGGACAGCCAATGCCCGGCGAGCCATCTGCAATCGCCAGTTCACACTCCGGCGCATGTTTTAACATTGCCATTTTTACATCCGTTACCAGCTTGCCGGAATTTCCCCTGCCCATTTTTAAGGTTGCTGTGGAAAATACCCGGCTGTCTAAATACAATTCCCGCTTTCCGGCTGCATCCGGCATCAGGACAACCGCCTTTTCCGGACATACCAGACTGCACACGCCGCAGCCCTCGCAGGCATATTCATTGACGACCGCCCGGCCTTCTGCAATCGTAATAGCGCCAAACCGGCAATGGCTCTCGCAGTTTCCGCATCCGACGCACTGTTCCGGATCGACTGCCGCCTTATCGCCGCCCATAAAGTCTGTAATCTGGGGAACTGTTTTCTGTTCCATCACCAGATGAAGATTAGGAGCATCTACATCACAGTCAGCAACTGCTTTCGCCTGGGTCAGCCGCACAAAGGCCGCCGATACTGTGGTTTTTCCTGTGCCGCCCTTACCGCTTAAAATTAAAAGTCTCTTCATAAGCATCCTCCAATCTGTCTCAGGATGCTGCGGAAACGCTCCCTTTCTTCCGGAATCTGCTCCGCAATAATTTCCCCTCTTGCAACATATCCGGCAATCACCGGAGAGTATGGAATCCGGGACAAAACAGGCGTATTGGTCTCCTGACAAAACGCTTCCAGAGGTTCATACCGTTCCGTTTCTTTGTTAATGATAACGCCGCACTTTTTCCCCAGAAGGGTTACCAGTTCGTGTACCATCTTAAAATTGTGAAATCCAAAGGCCGTAGGTTCTGCCGTCAAAATACAGTAATCTGCATCCATAGCGCTTTCCATCACGCTGCAGGCGCTTCCAGGAGGACAGTCGATAATGGTAAGGCCTTCTGCCTGCTTTAATGCCTCCCGAATCACCGGAACCCCTGAAGCTTCCCCCAGATTGAGGATTCCGCTGACAACGCGGACACCTTTATGAGTTCCAGTCTCTAACTTTCCAATGGGTTTCTTTTTCTCTGTAATCGCACCTTCCGGACATACCAGGACGCAGCCGCCGCAGCTGTGGCAGACCTCTGGAAACACCATGGTCTTTCCACGGATATGCATCAGGGCATGAAACCGGCAAAATTGTACGCACTTCTTACATCCGGTACACTTTGTTTCGTCAAAGGCCGGAAGCAGGGAACAGACTTCTGTCTCCGTGATATGCTCCGGTTTGAAAAACAGCCGGCCATTGGGTTCCTCTACGTCGCAGTCAATATATGTGGCAGTTTCTGCCGCCGCAGCCAGATTCACTGCCGTCAGTGTTTTCCCTGCGCCGCCTTTTCCGCTCAGACATGCAATTTTCATTGTACACCGTGAAATCCGCCGTGGAATTTGGTCAGTTCATCCAGTTTTCCTGCTTCCCATGCGGCCAGGTCATCTGCTGCGGCTTTATTGACGGATTTATATATCTTCATACCTGCGGCTTTCAATACTTCCGCTGCATTTTCACCACAGCGGACTGTAATTAATACATCTGCACTGCTGTCTGCTAAAAACTGGGCAGCCTGAATCCCCGCTCCACTTTGAACCTGGGCAGCCGGATTTTCTACAATTGTGTCTTTCCCGTCCTCACGGAACAGAAAATATGGCGCACGGGCCAGCACAATGCATACATCCTGTTTATTTTCATCTAAGGGAACTGCAATTCTCATGACTCCATCCTCCTTAACCGTTAGCTGCGAATGTCCGCAGCGATGCTTCCGGCATCCGCCGCAGCCGCAGTACTCTTCCCTGCCATCGCAGAGCTGATAATCTCCGCCCTCGATACGCAGAGGCAGTCCATAGACCAAAGCGTCTGCCAGCTTCTTTCTGGCAGAATTATAAATCATCTGGGCCGTTGTCCGTGCTACCTGCATATAGCTGCTGCACTCTTCCTGTGAAAAACCTGCCTTATCAATCAGGCGGATGGCTTCATATTCATCAACTGTCAAAATTACAGCTGGCTCATCCGGATTTTCTCCCACAGGACGAAACTCCCGTATCTGAGGCATCTGACATACTTTTCTGCATTTCTTTGGTCTGGGCATCGGCTGCCTCCTTTCATTTACGGCATATGCCATTTACTAATTGGAGTATAACGCAATTTATGGCATATGTCAATATCATAATTGTCATATGCCATAAACTATTCTTTACCAATCTTTCCTTATCCTTTTGCCGCATTGGGCAAACTGGTTACGTGGACATCCACCTGATTAAACGGAATCTCGATTCCGGCTTTATCATATTCCAGCTTCACTGCTTCAATAATATCCCAGCGGGCCTGCCAGTAATTATCACTGGAAGCCCAGGCTCTTCCGCCAATTACCACAGCACTGTCTCCCAGACTGTCTACAAAAACCTGTATTGGTTCTTCCCTCAGCACCAGAGGATGCTCTTCAAACAGCTGCTGCAGAATTTCCTTGGCCCGCTTTAAATCTGCCGTATAACTGATTCCCACTAAAATATCAATTCTCCGTTTTCCCATTCCAGTTACATTGGTCATAGGCTCGTTGGATAACGTACCGTTTGGAATCACAATTTTGCGGTTATCTGCTGAAACCAACGTAGTATACACCAATCCAATGCTGGCAACCGCTCCTTCGCCGCCTTCCGAGATAATATAATCTCCTACCTTAAAAGGTTTCATGACCAGTATAAGGACACCGCCGGCAAAATTGGTCAAAGTTCCCTGAAGGGCAAGACCAATCGCAATACCGGCTGAACCCAGCAAAGCTACAATGGATGCAGAACTGATACCGATTTTATCTGCAGCGATAAAAATCAGGATTCCGTACTGAATGGCGTTGGCCACAGATACCAGAAACCGGCTGATGCCGATTTCCAGAGACATCTTATCCAGGGTTTTCTTAATAAATCTGCTGTTAAATTTAATCACGCGGCTGCCGATAAACAGAATCAGAGCAGCTGCCAGCAGCCGGTATCCAAAGTTCATTAGCCCTGGTATCCAACTCTTCATGGTTTCAATAATTACATTGGGATTCAGACTGGCAATATCTTCTGCCAGTTCTGCTCCCACTTCCAGGGTTTCTTCCACGATTGCCTGTGTCGTCTCCTGCATCTGTCACCCTCCTGATTTTACAGTCTGCCGGATAACCCCAAACAAAGAAACCCGTTTTCCCGGACTATTTGGTTTTAGCAGCTGTCCTGGTTTTTCTCGCAGTTGTCTTTTTGGGTGTTTTTACTTCCGGTTCCTCTTTTTTATTCTCTTCCGATTTCTTTACCGGCTCTGTTTTCTTTTCTGGCTCCATTTTCTTTACCGGCTCTGTTTTCTTTTCTGACTCTA
>URUX01000111.1 GCA_900551135.1 uncultured Clostridium sp. | reverse complement strand
CCGCAGCCTACGCACATATGGTAATCCTGGAAACGTTCCTTGTAATCATGGAATTTGTGAAGCACTTTAAAGCGCATTCTGTCTCCGGCTGTGTTGCGGAAGCTCATGCCGCCGGCCATATCGGAGAAGCCCTTAACCTGACAGGAAGCGGTTGTTCTCTTTCTCTCGCCAACGTTGGCATTTTCATTGTAGATGATGTCTGTGGTGGTGAAGCAGGTACAGGTGCTGCAAGCAACGGTACAGCTTCCGCAGGAGATACATCTCTTGTTGTACTCATTCCACATCGGATGCTCTTTTAATTTGGTTAATACTTCCTTATTTGGAATTTCCGGAAGGGTTACTTTGGTCTTGTTCTCAGTTGGGAAAGAAGGAGTATAGTCTTCTGCAGTCTTGCCCTCAAAGTATGGAGCAAATACATCATCCTTTACTTCTACTTTTAAAGCGCCGTCCTGACAAACAACAGCCAGGCTGTAATTGTCAGTCTTGTTGGTTCCCATACTTACACAGAAACAGGTATCGTCATCTAAATCACACTGCATCATAACGATTTTAACCTTCTCATGCATTCTCTCGTAATACATGTCGTTAAAGCCGCCGTTGCCTAAGTAGATTCTTTCCTGACGCTGCTGAGCTGCAATGTCACATGGACGCATAAAAATTAAAAGCTTCTTGCTGGTAACCTTGCTCTCTCTGTACTCGTCCTCGGTAAAATAGAATAAAGGCTCGGTAATCGGAGACAGCACTTCCTTTGCCGGAAAATCTGACTTTTCGTCAAATACGATTTCCTCTACGGTCTTTACCTTGTCATAACGGATAATGTCCGTATCAGAATAGCGGCCCTTGCCTGGGAATCTTTTGGGTGCCCAGATCTCGTACTCACTGCTTAAATCGGCAAAAATCTGGTTCACTTCATCAAAGCTTACTTTGTAGCCCATTGAGTTATCCTCCTTTTTATCGTATATGTCACAAAAAATTAACGTAACATTTTATGACCTGCCGCCATATACCGCGACAGCAGGCTCTTTGTTATCATTGTTGATTATAACATGAATTTAGCTGTCATGTCTATACATAACCGACAAATTTCAATTTTTTTCGAACTGCCGGACAAAAAAACGGATTTATTAGACAATAACCGTTACACCTGTCTCGTATTTTTTGTCGCCAACTGTAACCGTAATCTCGTATTCCCCATGAATCTCTTCTGTTCCCACAGGGAATTCCACAGCTCTTGCATCATGCTCCAAAAACGTTCCTACGCACATTGCCAGGAATGGACGCTTGGTAGTCGGAACAAAATAATGACGGGTCGGAGTGCCGTTTTTGCCTTCTAAATTCAGCATAACCAGAGTACCCTTTTCAAAGCTTGCCTTAAATACAAGTCTGTCTGCTTCTTTTGCAATTTTTGCCTTGTATTCATCCGGAATCATGCCTGCCGGCTCTGCCGGAGCTTCGGTCATAAATTCTTCTGTAGAAGTAATATGGCCTAACAGCTGGCCTTTTCCAAAGGTTACGCGGTCATTCTCATCATACAGATGAAGTTTCTCAGCACGATAATAGTTGGCCGGAAGATGCATCTCATACAGAACGTTATCGTTCTTTACTTCAACGGTAATGGAGCTCAGTTTTACTTCTCCGCTTTCAATCTCATCGGTAAGGGCAGCTCCCGGGAAGTTTAAGTATTCGTCGCCTCTCTGGCCGATACCGCCGGAATGTACCAGATAATGGCCGTCCTGATAGTATTCGCAGTTGCAGATGTAGCAGGAGAAAAATTCTGCTCCCCGCTCCTTGCCGTACTGCCATACCTGGCGGATGGTCATATCCTCGGTATTGATGCGGTAAATTACGCCTCTGGAGAAGTTGTCCTTTGCAGGAATGTATTTTTCTTTTGCTTTGGATCTGTAATGGCCGTTGTCAAAGCACATAATGTCGCCGTTTGGCAGAACCATACATGCATGCTGTTCATACTGCCAGTCAAACTCATCTCCTACCGGCTTAAAGAAATACTTCTGCATATCTTCCGGCCATCCCTCCGGGTCACCGATGATCCAGTTTAACTTACCAGTCTCAAAATCGCGGTTGATAATCGCATCCTGATGACGGCCGGAGAAGGTTAAGGAATTGGTTTTCTTATCATACCATACTGCATTGTTGTGGAACCAGTCGTGAGCGTCCTGACTGCCGGAACCGCCTGCAGGATACACAGGAAGTACATCCTGATGATCCCAGGTCTTTAAAATCTCACCAGTCTCCCGGTCAACCATAACGCAGTAATCTTCAACCGTTCCTCTCTCCAGAATCTGGCTTAAAATCAGGATATTTCCATTTTCCATTTCCCACTCATCATGGTGATATCCGCCCGGAATCCGGAATTCTTTGTAAATCTTGCCAATCATTCCCATCTCGTAGATACCGGTAGTATGATATGGCGGCGCAACCAGACGGTCAGTACCAACCAAAAGACGGCCATTTCTGGCTCTCTTTAAGTCAAAAGCCAGATTTAAGGTATTATACCATCTGGCATCTCCTGCATAGTCGTATGCAGCAGTCAGAGCCGGAGAGGTAGGACTTACAAACATCATATTGTCCCCGAAATATTCCGGAGTAGTTTCAATGCTGGTTGGTTTGTGCAGATTTTTAGGACGGGCTTCTGTCTGAATCTTTAATTCCCTGGTTTCTCCGGTGCTCAGTTCGATAACCACAGTATTCTCATACTCTGGATATAATCCGTAAATCGGAAGCACCATGTGATGCATATCGCTGGCAGGACGGTACATATAGTCTCCTGCTGCTTCTTTTCCCTTTACCGTTACCTTTGCAAATGCAGGCTTTTCAGCCTCAAACATTACCAGTGCAGTTAAAGGCGCAATAATATAAGGATTTACTACTACAAATGGATTTTCAATGGTATGGTGTTCCTTTTTGTAATCTGCCAGAAATGCCTGCTCTGCTGCATACTGGCGTTCTATAATATGATCGATTTCTTTAAATAACACGCCCATTTTTTATTCTCCTGTCTTACGAATAATATGATCCGGGACCCCCAGTCTGGGAGTCCCGCAATCGTTTCGGATTATTATGTATTAGCAGTGAATCTGAACTCCAGTCTCGTACTTCTTATCGTCTACAATCACTCTTACATCATAAGTACCCTTTAATCCAGCCTTATTTACACTGGTTCTGGTATTGCGCTCGTCGGAATCCAGGAAGGTACCGCAGCACATTGCCAGGTAAGCAACTGCTGTAGTAGAGATGAAGTATCTGTGAACTTCCTCGCCCTGCTCTAACAGCATCATAACCATCTGGCCTTTTTCAAATCTGGAGTAGAAGGTGAACCGGTCTACTTCTTCTACGATTCTTGCATTGCAGCTTTCTGGAAGCAGTTCGCCGCAGCTTTCCATTGGAATATCAGTCTCAAATTCCTTGGTATGGCCCATAACGCCTAAGATCTGGCCCTTGCCTAACTCTAAGTTGATGCCGTCGCTGTACAGTTTCAGCTTCTCGCCACGGTAATAGTTGCCTGGGCAGTCCATTTCCAGCATCTTCTTGTTATCGCATACTTCAACGGTAATGCTGTGAAGCTCGCCGCCCATATCCTTTGCAAATGCGCCAAGTGCTTCAGATGGATTGCCTTCTTTGTCATATGCAATACCGCCGGAATGTACCATGTAATGGCCTTCATTGTAGTATTCTACATTACAGATATATGGAGAGAAGAACTCAGCGCCCTTGTCCTTGCCATATTCCCAAACCTGCTCAATGGTCATATCCTTTGTGTTGATGCGGTAACGAACGCCTCTGGAGTAGTTGTCTTTTGCCTTTAATTCTTTTGCAGGACGGTCAACCTGCTTGCAGCCGTAGTGATGGTTGTCAAAGCACATTACGTCACCGTTTGGTGTAATCACGTTTGCGTGCTGCTCATACTGCCATCCAAAGTTGTTGCCAATTGGCTTGAAGAAATACTTGTCTACCATCTCCTGAGGCCAGCCAGCCGGATCACCGATAATCCAGTTTAATTCACCGGTCTCAAAGTCGATATTTACCATACTGTCAATATGACGGCCGGAGAAGGTTAAAGAATTGGTATTCTTGTCATACCATACTGCATTGTTATGGAACCAGTCTTCATCAGACCAGCTGCCAGAACGGCTTACTGTCTTTGGATCTAAAAACTTCTTGTAATCCCAGGTCTTTAAGATCTCACCAGTGTTTCTGTCTAACAGAACGCACTTGTCTTCAACGGTATCGCTTTCCAGATCATCTGTCAGACACAGAAGGTTGCCGTCTTCCATTTCGAATTCATCATGGTGATAACCGCCTGGTACACGGAATTCTTTGTAAATCTTTCCGCAAGGGCTGATCTCATAAAGTCCGGACATATAGTAAGGCATCTTGATCAGACGGCTGGAACCCATAATCAGGTTGCCGTTTTTCAGTCTCTTTACATCGAATACGCAAGCTACGTTCATATGCCATCTTGCATCACCTGCGTAGTCAAATGCAGAAGCCAGATCTTCACCAGCCGGAGATACTAAAATTACATTGTCCTGTAAATATTCCGGAGTGGTGTCCATGTAATGGATTACTTCCTTGCCCTCGTATACGTCTGGAACATCAATGGTAATCACATTGGATTCACCGCGGTATGCGCGAATCTCTACCTTGTTGGAGTAGTTGGAATACAGACCTACAACTGGAAGCACATGCTTCTTTGCCTTCGGGAAAGTATGGCTCATGTTTGCTTCTTTGGTCTTTCCTAATACTGTAATTGTAACCGCCGTTTCCTCTTCTGTCTCAAAACATACAACTGCAGAAAGAGGGCTGATGATGTACAGATTGTACTTTACTAAAGGATTCTGAATGGTGTAATTTCCTGCCTCAAACTCCTTTAACATAGCCTGCTCTGCTTCGTACTGCCGATCAATTAAATGATCCTCATAGATGTAATTAACGCCCATTTCTTTTTCCTCCATTATTTGTTTTTGCTTTTACTTTTGGAATATAGTTCTTACATATTTTCCTTTACCATATTTACAATAACCGGCTTCTGCTGTAATCCCTGAAGACGCTTTACTTCCGTTCCATCCTTTAGCAGGATTAAAGTCGGATATCCTGCTACACCGTATTCAGCGGTTAATTCTTTGTTCTGGTCAAAATCTACTTTTAAAATGGTTAAATCATCACCGAACTCTTTTTCTACATCCTTTAATACAAATCCCAGCATTTTGCATGGGCCGCAGGTAGTAGAGAAAAAGTCAGCCAGAACCAGGCCCTTATCAGCCAGCTCCTTAAACTCTGCACTGTTTACTTCTTTTAACATCGTACTTCTCCTCCTTAATTATAAATTTTTAACGTAATGGGATGCTTCCTGAGCAGCAATTGCACCGTCTGCACAGGCTGTAATAACCTGACGCAGATTCTTGGTTACACAGTCACCAGCTCCGAAAATACCCGGAACTTTCGTTGCCATATGCTCATCTACTTCCACATATCCGAATTTATTTAATACGCCCAGGTCTTTAAAGCAGTCTGTGGTAGGGGTTAAACCGATATATTCAAATACGCCGTCGCACTGAACTGTATGTTCCTCTCCATTCTGAGTGGATTTAAAGTGAACTCCCTCTACTTTGGTATCGCCTGTGATTTCCAGAATATCCTGATATGGATAAATGGTTACATTTTCCATTGCCCGAAGCTTATCGCATGCAATCGGATCCGCTGTCAGATCAAACATGGTAACGATGGTCAGGGATTTGACCATGCCTGCCAGGAAAATAGATTCCTCAACAGCAGAGTTTCCGCCGCCAATGACTACTACGTCTCTGTCGCGGTACTGGGCGCCGTCACAGATTGCACACCAGCTTACGCCGTTGCCCCTAAACTTGTCCTCTCCCGGAATGCCCAGGCATCTGGGCTGTGTACCGGTTGCAAGAATTACGGATTTTGCTGTAAATTCCTTACCGTCCTCTTCGCATACGACTACTTTTTCAGCGCCGTTGTCTTTTACTTCCTTTACAGTTGCATAATCAAATGTAATGGTGTCAAACTGCTGTGTATGTTCAAACATCTGATATGCCAGTTCAGCGCCATTTACCGTACCTACGCCAGTGTAATTCTGTATCTCATTGGTATTAATAATCTGTCCGCCTGGAGCCAGCTTATCCAGCATCAGAACATTCATATCTGCTCTTGCTGCATAAATAGCAGCCGTCATGCCTGCCGGTCCGGCACCAATAATCACTACATCATACTGTGCCACTGTTATCAATCTCCTTTCTTACTTGAACAACTGTAGAGGATCCTGGCAGAATCCCCTACAGTAAACTTTTTCCAAATCGCAATTACATTAAAATACTGGTCAGCGGAATACCTACAAGCAGCATAATTGCCATTTCCAGAAGAACGATTGGCAGAGTGTACTGATATACATACTTGGTCGGAATCCACTCTTTGTTGCTGTGCAGGATTGCAGCAAACGGAGAAGCTGCCGGGGTAACTGCTGCAGATAACAGTACGAACTGAATCATCAGAGTTACGATTGGTCTTGCGTCAGCGCCGGTCTGAATACTGTAGGTCATAATAATCGGCTGTAAAATCATACCGATAACCAGACTGTTGCAGATATTGGTTAAGAACGCACCTAAGCCCAGAATCAGAACGATAAATACAACTGGAGACATTCCCTGGAAAATCGGGGAAAGTACATATGCCAGGAATGCGGAAACACCAGTAGACGGATTGGTTAATACGCTTCCTAAAAATACTGCTGCCATAATAATGAAGTAGGAACCCCAGCTTACATTATTTGCCAATACCTTCGGGATGTCTAAGATTGGCTGTCCCTTAATATGGATAGCTGCCATCAGTGCTGCTACTGTCATTGTGATACCGTATACAGCCGGCTTTAAGGTAGACATCAGCGGAAGGGTTGGGAACAGGGACGGAAGCATTAAGCCTAAAATAACCAGTACGAATCCAGCACAGTATAATTTCTGCTGCAGACTCATTGGAGGCAGCGGATTCTTTGCAAAAGTTTCTACATTAAAGTTCTTCATCTTGGAAACGTCTGGACGAAGCACAAATTTGCAGAATAAAATTGCAACTGCAATCATAATCATACCCAGAATAATAGCTGTTGCCAGATAAGCGCCGCTGTTTACTACAATCGGGCCGCCAGGCATCTCTGCAGTAATCTTTTCAAAGTTGCTGAGCAGAGCCAGACCATTCTGTGCGAACGGAGCCATCGGGAAACCAATCAGAGAGGCAATTACAATCATGGTCAGAGCAACTCTTGGGAATGCATCACCTTTCTTGTAGCCTACATCATCAAAAATTCCGTACAGAACCGGCCACAATACAAAGATTGGAGTAAAGGCATTAATAAAGCCTGCAATGAAATAGCATCCTGCACAGAGAACGCCAAGGAACAGCCATGGTTTGCCATTGGTAAACTTTCTGGTCAGGAAGAATCTGCCTAAGTATGCACTAATCTTATAGTATGCAAGACCACCGGACATAATCAGCATGAACAGAACCTGTACCGTTACAGGAGCACCGAATGCCTGTGCCAGAACTTCATTCATCGTGCCATAGTGGGAGAAACCAAGCATACCAATAGAAAGGATACTTCCCCAAATCGGATCTGCAAAGGTCCAAAGATACAATGTGCCCAGGAAGATACCCAGGACTTCCATACCAACCGGCGTTACTTCCGGAAGACTGATGGGCAGGTAACGGAAGAAAATCATGATACCTACGCCAATGAGCGAATGAATTGTTAACATTCTCTCTTGTTTGTCGACTGTGTTAGCCATCTCATTTACCCCTTTTCTATAAGTGATTGTTAAATATATAACTTTGTGTAATTGTACCATAAAAATGTATTTCAAAATATAACCTGTGTTAACTTTGTAGATTTTTTGTTTATTTTGTGATACAATGTCTGAAGATTATAACAAAGGAGTTTAACATGGATTACCGCTTTTGGAATTTGCTAAAAAAACACGGAACAAAACTCGAGGTGAACAAGGGTTATTATTTGAAACTCCACGCTCCGGGAGATCCGGACGCCTGCGTTTATCTGCTGGATGAGGGTATCTGCTCTTTAAACAGTCTGACCAGACGGGGAGATGAAAATATTTACCTGTACTTTCATGCAAAGCGTCTGGTAGGTTTTAACCACCTGATGACAACGCCTGGGAAAAAGTCCTTTTTCCAATCCGGATTTAACGTTTCCATCATGACCATGACCCGTTGTGTGCTG
>URUX01000110.1 GCA_900551135.1 uncultured Clostridium sp. | reverse complement strand
TAGGATGTTCCGGCCAAAATCTCCTGCGCAAATCCGGACACTGGCTCATAATTTTTCAGTCCGCCAATATTTCTTCCAATCTCCTTTGCCACTGCGCTGGACAGCACTCTGGCATCGGTTCTGGGATAAGTCACCAGCTTTTTCTCATACAGTTCCTGAACAATCTTTAACGTTTCATCCGGACTGATTTTAAACATCCTGGAACAGTCGTTTTGAAGTTCTGCCAGATTATAAAGAAGGGGAGCATTCCTGGTTTCCTTCTTTTTTTCGACAGCGTGCAGAATGGCCTCCATTGGCGGCGGGCCGCTTACATGCTCTATTAAAGCCTGGGCGTCTTTTTTCTCTTTAAAGCCATTGTCTTTGTACAAAACCGGGGTCTGGTAATAGTCAGAGCCTTCTGCTGCCTTCCATTCACCTTCAAATGTTATCGAAGAATCCGGCTCTTTCCCCATGGGACAAAAGGTCCCCACTACCCGGTAAAACGGGGTTTTTACAAACTCCCGGATTTCCCGTTCCCTTCTCACCACCATACCTAATACGCAGGTCATCACCCGTCCAACTGAAATCACGGTATACCTGCTTTTAAAAAGCGTTGATAATGTCTGGCCATATTTTAATGTCAGAACCCTGGAAAAATTAATTCCCATCAGATAGTCCTCTTTTGCCCGAAGATAAGCGGATGCAGACAGGTTATCGTATTCGGATTCATCCTTTGCCTCCCTGATTCCCCTTAATATCTCTTCCTCTGTCTGGGAATCGATCCAGACTCTTTTTCGGATTTTTCCTTTTACCCCTGCCATCTGTTCAACCAGACGGTAAATATATTCTCCTTCCCGTCCGGAGTCCGTACAGACATAAATCGTCTCCACATCCGAACGGTTTAAAAGACCGCTTACGATTTTAAACTGCTTCGCAACGCCCTCAATCACCTGGTATTTAAACTCCTTCGGCAGAAACGGCAGGGTTTCCAGACTCCATCTTTTATATTTGATATCGTACGCTTCCGGATAACTCATGGTGACAAGATGGCCGACACACCAGGTAACAATTGCACGTTCTGACTCAATATATCCATCCCCGCGCCGTCCGCTTAGCTTTAACGCATTGGCAAACTCCTGGGCCACACTGGGCTTTTCCGCAATATACAGGGATTTTCCCATGCTATTCCTCCCTATTGTTTCTTTCCTGGTTTATATTCTGAAATAATCACAGCGCCAAACATCAGTGCACATCCGGCTAATAATTTTACCGTAATGGGATCGCCCAGAAAAATGACGGAAAATATCAGACCAAATACAGACTCAAAGGACAGCAGAATAGAGGACGTATTGGGCGTCAAATACTTCTGTCCTACATTTTGCAGCAAAAAGCCTATCATGGTACTGAAAATTCCCAGATACAGCAGTCCTAAAATCAGATTTGTATCCAGAATTCCAAAATCCAGTTTACCATCTGCAATCGGAGCCAGTATCCAGCCCAGAATCGCTGCTGTAAACATCTGTACCGTAGTCAGCCGGACCGGGTTGTGGTCTTCTGTATATCTGTCGATAAATACAATATGAACTGCAAAGAAAATACCACAAATCAGCGTAAGAAAATCACCCAGATTAATCCCCATATCCCCTTCCAGAGAAAGAAGCGCCAGACCAATTACTGCCAAAACGGCTGCCCCCAGATTTCTCCCAGACGGCTTTTTGTGGTTAAATGCCCAGTGGAGAAATGGTACAATAATCACATACAGGGTCGTAATAAATGCATTTTTGCTGGCTGTCGTATACTTTAATCCGTAGGTCTGAAATATGTAACTGAGAAACAAAAAGATTCCCAAAATCACACCGTACTGAATATCTTTTTTATCCATTCCCTTATTCTGCGGCCAGAACACTGCCAGCATACAAACGGCTGCAATGGAAAAACGAAGAGCCAGCAAATAGCTGGGCGGAATTAAATCTACCGAGTTTTTCATTACCACAAAGGCGCCGCCCCAGATAATGGTAGTAAGGATTAATCCTGCTGCAGCCAGTATTTTTGTCGTATTTTCTTTGTTTGAACTCATTATGTCCTCCAGATTTCGTAAGTAATGATGCCAAAAGGCGAGGCTGTCGCAGAAGGAACACTCCTCTTCCATCCTGCGGCAGCCTTTTGCCTGTTTCTTTATTCTTCGATCAGGAATTTATATACCGTGGTAGTATTGTATTCCTCTCCCTCCTTTAAAATTGGAGAAGGGAACTGAGGCTTATTTATTGCATCGGGGAAATACTGGGTTTCAAAGCAGTACGCATGACGAGGGCCATAGACTGCTCCATTCTTTCCCGGCAAATCTCCCTTTAAAAAGTTGGCAGTATAGAACTGGATTCCTGGCAGATCCGTATACACTTCCATGACACGGCCTGACTTATGATCCACTGCTTTTGCAGAAAGGGACAGTTCTCCATCTGGATGATTCAAAATCCAGTTGTGGTCAAATCCCTTTCCCTGAACAACTGCTGCAAAATCAGAATTGATATCTTTTCCAACAGGTTTTAAGGACGTAAAATCCATAGCAGTTCCGGCTACTGGAGCAATCTCGCCAGTAGGAATCGAAGTCGCATCTGCCGGAGTATAGAAATCCGCATCAATCCATACTTCCTGATCCATAATATCTCCGCTGTCATGACCAGCTAAATTAAAGTAGCTGTGGTTGGTAAAGTTAGCAATGGTATCTGCATCTGCGGTCATCTGATAATTTAAAATCAGGCTGTCATCCTCGGTTAAGGTATAGCTGATGACAATCTCTGCATTTCCAGGATATCCCTGATCGCCGTCCGGACTAGACAGGGAAAAAGTCACCTTGCTTCCCAATGCGGTTTCTTCTCCTGCTGCATTCCAGACACGATTATGGTATAAATCCGGTGCGCTGTGGAGATTATTTACTCCTGCATTGTTTTTTTCCAGTTCATAGGTTTTGCCATTTAAGGTAAATACTGCCCCGCCAATCCGGTTGGCGTTACGGCCGATAGGAGCGCCAAAATGCGGCGGATTTTTGATATTGTTTTCCAGAGTATCGTACCCCAATACCACATCTCCAAATTTGCCGTCCTTATCCTTCACCAGCATGGTAAGCCAGATTCCTCCCAGCGTCAGAAAGCTTGCTGATGTGCCGTTGGCATTGGTCAGCGTATAGCAATCCACCTCTTTTCCATCCGGCATTGTTCCGTAAAATTCTTTTTTTACTGCCATTTTAGTAATACCCCCTTCTTTTAAACGTTATTTTGCCTGAATATATCCCTTTGCTGTTAAAAGTTCTGCACAAAGAACTGCTCCGCCTGCTGCGCCTCTAACCGTGTTATGAGACAGTCCTACAAATTTGTAGTCGTAAACGGTATCTTCTCTCAGACGTCCTACGGACACGCCCATTCCATTCTCATAATCTACGTCCAGACTGACCTGAGGACGGTTGTCTTCCTCTAAATACTGCATAAACTGCTTTGGCGCACTGGGAAGTTCCAATTCCTGAGGAAGACCCCTAAAGCTGTTAATTTTTTCAATCAGCTGCTCTTTGGTCGGTTTCTTTCTGAATTTCACAAATACAGCCGCTGTATGGCCGTTTAATACTGGTACACGGATACACTGGCAGGTAATCACCGGCTCTTTTGCCTTTACAATTACGCCATCTTCAATCCTGCCCCAGATACGCAGCGGCTCCTGCTCGCTCTTTTCTTCCTCGCCGCCGATAAACGGAATAATATTTCCTTCCATCTCCGGCCAGTCTTTAAACGTTTTTCCTGCTCCGGAAATCGCCTGATAGGTGGTTGCCACTACCTCATAAGGTTCAAACTCTTTCCATGCAGTCAGTACAGGAGCATAACTCTGAATGGAACAATTTGGCTTTACTGCGATAAAGCCTTTCTGGGTTCCCAGTCTCTTTTTCTGAAATTCGATTACTTCAAAATGCTCTGGATTGATTTCCGGTACTACCATTGGAACGTCTGGAGTCCATCTGTGGGCGCTGTTATTGGATACAACAGGAGTCTCGGTTTTTGCGTATTCTTCCTCAATAGCCTTGATCTCATCTTTGGACATGTTCACAGCGCTGAATACGAAATCGACTCCTGCTGCTACCTTCTCAACTTCATTTACATTCATTACGACCAGCTTCTTGACAGCTTCCGGCATAGGAGTATCCATTTTCCAGTTATCTCCCACTGCCTCCTCGTAAGTCTTTCCTGCTGAACGGGCGCTGGCAGCCACAGTTACAACCTCATACCAGGGATGATTTTCCAATAAAGCAATGAATCTCTGTCCAACCATACCGGTAGCTCCTAAAATGCCGACTCTTAACTTCTTTTCCATAGCTTTTTCTCTCCTCATGTATTGGTTTTATTACATGGTTTTTATCCTATACCAAACCCTGTAAAATTGCAAGGATTATTTTGTGAGACGGACAAAAGTCTTTGTGCCAAAGACAAATCTCCAAATATTCGTCTTTGTACAGCACACATCTGTATTTCTTTTACAGACGCACCTTACTTCCCTTTCCATCTCGCTTCGCCATTTTCAGCCGGTTTAAATGGACTTCTTTTTTCTTATAAGTAATAACCGGATTTTCCCCAATGAGATAAATCTGCTCCAGCACTTCCCCATCAGCCAGCTTTATCCCCCTTACGCCTTTGGAGTTCTTCTTCATGACGGAAATCTCTTCCACTAAAAATCTTAAAAATACACCGCTGCTGGTCTGAAGCACAATATCGGTCTGTCCCTCTGCCGGAACAACAGCAATTACCTTATCCTGTTCCTGAAGCTTCGTAGACGCTACCAGCCGGTTATTGGTTTCAAATTCGGATGCAGGGACCTGTTTTACCATTCCCATCTCTGTAGCAAAAATCAGGTTTTTATCCTTCATATCTGCCGTACAGGAGACATATACCGCCTGCTCCCTGGTTCCGTCAAATTTACTCAGATTCTCTGCCGGAACCCCTTTATCCCGGAGTTTGCCTGCCGGAATATCGGCCACCTTGATCTGATGCAGATTTCCCACATCTGTAAAAATACAAATCTTATCATCTGTCCGGCAAGGCACGATGGAAACGTGCTCCGTTTCTACGGTTTCCAGATTTTTTTCATACACAGACTTATCTAAAATCTTACAGTACCCAAACCGATCCATGACAAAGACTACATCTCTTACCTGAACCGGCTCTTCCACATAAACGGCCTCTTTTCCATCTTCAATACGGGTTCTGCGCGGGAGTCCAAATTCTTTCTTGATGTAATCCAGGTCCTGTTTGATTACCTCATCCATTCTGGCACGGCTGTTTAAAATCCCCGTATATTCCTTAATCTTTTTAAGAGTTTCCCGGTAATCTTTTTCCAGAGCCAGAATCTCCAGGCCAATTAACTTATAAAGGCGCATTTCCAGAATCGCCGTGGCCTGCCGTTCGGTAAAATGCAGTTGTTTTGCATCCTCCTCAAATCCAGGAGTTTTAAATGTAATCTTTGAAATATCTCCCTGTGTGAGACACGCTTTGGCATCTTTTAAATTTCTGGACCCTCTTAAAACTGCAATAATCAGGTCGATTACATCGCATGCTTTAATCAGGCCTTCCTGTACCTCTTTTTTATCCAATTCCTTCTGCAAAAGAACCCGATACTTTTTATTCACAGTCTCATACTGAAAATCCATGAAATTTTTCAAAATTCCACGCAGATTCAATGTCTCCGGACGTCCCTTTGCTATCGCCAGCATATTCACGCCAAAGGTATCTTCCAGCTTGGTCTTCTTATATAGAATATTTCGGATTTTTTCAATGTCCGCATCCTTTTTCAGTTCCAGAACAATGCGGATTCCCTCTTTATTGGACTGGTTGGAAATATCTACCACATCCGGAAGCTTTTTCGTCTCCACCAGTTCCGCAATATCCATTAAAAACTTATTAATGCCGGCACCAATCATGGTATAAGGAATCTGGGTAATCACCAGCTTGTCCTTATCGGTCCGGCGTTTTCCCAGTTCTACTTCCATCTTTCCCCGAAGCTTGATTTTGCCAGTTCCGGTTTCATAAATTGCAGGAAGTTCCTTTTTATTGGCAATGATACCTCCTGTGGGGAAATCCGGTCCTGGCATAATTTCCATCATTTCTTGTATGGAAAGTTCTGGATTATCAATATAGGCCTTTACCAAATCGGTGACCTCTCCCAGATTGTGCGGCGGGATGCTGGTACTCATGCCGACTGCAATTCCTTCTGACCCGTTGATCAGCAGATTTGGCACGCGAACCGGCAGGACTTCCGGCTCCTTTTCCGTCTCGTCATAATTGGGAACGAATTCAACGGTTTTATCCAGATCTTTTAAATATACTTCTTCAGCAAATTTCTTTAATCTGGCTTCCGTATAACGCATAGCCGCAGCCCCGTCTCCTTCAATGGAGCCAAAGTTTCCGTGGCCGTCTACCAGAGGCATTCCCTTTTTAAATTCCTGGGACAGCACCACCAGAGTCTCATAGATAGAACTGTCACCATGGGGATGGTATTTACCCATGGTATCGCCTACAATACGGGCTGACTTTCTGTGAGGTTTGTCGTGATTTAAATGCAGTTCGCTCATATCATAAAGCACACGGCGCTGAACCGGCTTTAATCCGTCTCGGGCATCCGGAATGGCTCTGGCCGTAATGACGCTCATGGAATAATTCATGTAGCTTCTCTGCATCTCTTCTGAATATTCAGTTTTTATAATCTTTTCAGCCATGATTCTCTCCCTTATGCATCAATTTCTGCTTCATCTGCGTGGTCATAAATGAACTGTCTTCTGGGCGGCACGTCGCTTCCCATCAGCATCTGGGTAATCTCGGAAGCCATACGGGCATCCTCGATTTCCACCTGCTTCAATACCCGTTTTTCCGGATCCAGGGTTGTTTCCCAAAGCTGCTCCGGATCCATTTCTCCCAGACCTTTATATCTCTGCAGAGTGAAGCTTCCCGGCTTATGGGCGCGTCTGTATCTTTCCAGCGCCTTGTCATCATACAGGTATTCTTCCTGTCCTTTCTTTGGCATAACCTTATACAGCGGTGGCATGGCAATATACACATGCCCCTCTGTGATCAAGTCTGGCATAAAACGATAGAACAGAGTAAGGAGAAGCGTGGAAATATGAGCCCCATCCACATCAGCATCTGCCATGATCACGATCTTGTCATAGCGAAGCTTTGTAATATCAAAATCATTTCCATATCCTTCCGAGAATCCACATCCAAAAGCATTGATCATAGTCTTAATCTCCGCATTTGCAAGTACCTTATCAATAGTAGCTTTCTCCACATTCAGTATCTTACCTCTGATAGGAAGGATTGCCTGATAATTACGGTTACGGGCAGTCTTTGCAGAACCTCCCGCAGAATCTCCCTCCACAATAAAGATCTCACACTGGGAAGGATCCTTTTTCTCACAGTTTGCCAGTTTTCCGTTAGAATCAAAAGAATATTTCTGTTTGGTCAGAAGATTCGTCTTCGCTCTCTCCTCTGTTTTACGGATTTTTGCTGCTTTCTCCGCACAGGAAAGGATGGTCTTAAGAGTCTCCAGATTCCTGTCAAAGTAAAGCACCATCTGTTCTCCCACCACTTTACCTGTGGCGCGGGACGCATCCTGATTATCCAGCTTTGTCTTTGTCTGTCCCTCAAATCGAGGTTCCGGATGTTTAATAGAAACAACTGCTGTCATTCCATTACGGATATCTGCACCTGTAAAATTAGGATCTTTATCTTTTAAAATACCAATCTCTCTGGCATAAGTATTCATCACTGTAGTAAAGGTAGTCTTAAATCCTGTAAGGTGTGTACCGCCTTCTGCATTGTAAATATTGTTGCAGAATCCAAGCACATTCTCCCTGAACTCATTGGTAAACTGGAAGGCCACCTCTACCTGAATCCCATCAGACTCTCCTTTCAGATAAACCGGTTCATGGAGAACCTCTGCATTCTGATTCAGATCCTTAATAAATCCGATAATCCCATCCGGTTCATGATATGTGATATCCTCAATCTCAGCACCTCTTTTATCTTCAAAATGGATCGTCAACTCCGGATTCAGATAAGCAGTTTCATGGAGTCTGCTCTTTACTTCTGTGGCGGAGAATCTTGTCTTTTCAAAAATCTCCGGATCAGGCAGGAAATTAATACTGGTTCCTGTCTGTCTGGTCCTTCCCAGCTTTGGCAGAAGTCCCTCTTCCAGTTCCAGCGTAGGAATTCCCCTTTCATAATGATCGTGATGTATATATCCGTCACGACTGATCTTAATATCCAGATATGTAGACAATGCATTGACAACCGAGGAACCTACTCCGTGAAGTCCTCCGCTGGTCTTATAGGCAGAATTATCAAATTTACCGCCTGCATGAA
>URUX01000109.1 GCA_900551135.1 uncultured Clostridium sp. | reverse complement strand
GATGGTAATAACGCCGTCCTTGGAAACCTTTTCCATAGCGTCTGCTACTAAATCGCCAACTTCATCATCAGAAGCGGAAATAGCTGCTACTCTTGCAATCTGCTCTTTGCCTTCGATTGGCTTGCTCATCTTGGCAATCTCTTCTACAACAGCCTCACATGCTTTCTTCATACCCTTTCTTAATACGATTGGGTTTGCGCCTGCTGCCAGGTTCTTCATGCCTTCGTTAATCATAGCCTGAGCCAGAACGGTTGCGGTAGTAGTACCGTCACCAGCTACGTCATTGGTCTTGGTAGCAACTTCTTTTACTAACTGGGCTCCCATGTTTTCAAATGCGTTTTCCAGTTCAATCTCTTTTGCAATGGTAACGCCGTCATTGGTAATCAGCGGAGCGCCGAAAGATTTGTCTAATACTACGTTGCGTCCTTTGGGACCTAATGTTACACGAACAGTATCTGCTAACTGGTTTACGCCAGCCTCTAATGCTTTTCTGGCTTCTACGCCGTATTTAATTTCCTTTGCCATGGTTCATCAACCTCCAACTATAGATAATTTAATAAAATTACTGGATTACTGCTAAAATATCGTTCTGCTTAACAATAACGTACTTCTCGTCGTCAACCTCTACATCGGTTCCGGAGTATTTGGAGTAAATTACCTTGTCGCCTGCCTTTACCTGCATGGTAATCTCCTTGCCGTCTACCACTCCGCCTGGGCCAACTGCTACAACCTCAGCCTGCTGTGGTTTTTCCTTTGCCTGTCCTGGTAATACGATACCAGATTTGGTGGTTTCTTCTGCAACTAACTGTTTTAATACAACTCTGTCAAATAATGGTACTAACTTCATTACAAAAATCCTCCTTTATATCAATCTGTTTTTCATTTCTCTTTCTGGTAAAGTTATAGCACTCATTATTAGCACTGTCAAGTGTTGAGTGCTAATTTTATGTTTTTTTTTATACTTCCATATAAAACATATCGAAAAATTCCTGTTTTATACCTTTTCTTTTTCTTCAATCCGTATTACAATAACAGTTAATAATAAACAGTTACTAGTTTTATTTCAAAGTGAAGACTGAAAGGAGTTATTTTATGGCTAAAAACAGATTGGGAAAGGTACTGGCATTTGTCGCAGGGGCAGGCGCCGCTGCAGCAGGTATCGCTTACTTTGCCAGATACAAATCGTTTCATAAAGCATTAGAGCGGGATTTCCACGATTTTGAAGACGAAGACTTTGAGGATGACGATTTTGACGAAGATGAATTTGACGAAGATGAGTTTGAAGACGAAGACTTCGAAGAAAAAGAACCGGCTGCAGATTTAAACAATCCGTCCCAGCGCAATTACGTTTCCCTTTCTTCCAGCAAAGACGAATTTAAAGCTGCTGCCAAAGATGTAAAGGAATCTGTAGAAGACGCTGCCAGCGCTGCCAAAGACGTATTAAAAGATACGGCTGCCATTTTAAAGGATACCGCCCATGATGCAGTCAGCGCTGCTGTGGATACTGCCCATATTGCCGGAGCCGTTGTCCGCGATACCCTGGATTCCTACCGGGAAAAATACGGTGAAACCGATATTTATTATAAAGATGCGGAAAATGCTTCCCATCTTGCCGAAGCGGCAGATGCCTTTGCAGAGCAAATGGAAAAGACCGCACACCAGCCTGAGACTGCGCCTGCAGAAGAAACTACCACAGTAGAAGAAATCACCGAATAATTTTCATATCTGCCAAAATGGCTGAGAAATGAATCGCTATCCATTCATCTCCCAGCCATTTTTTTATATCTTTTTTCTCAGCGTCTGTTAAAATTTTCTCCAGGTATCCCTTGCAAACAGCAGCAGAAGCGGGAACAATTCCAAACGTCCGGCTAACATATCAAATATCAGCACCAGTTTTGCCCCATTCGAAAAACCAGAGAAATTGGCAGACGGCCCGACTAACTCCAGACCAGGCCCAATGTTGTTCAGCGTTGCAGCAACTGCCGTAAAGTTCGTAACCAGATCCAGATTATCAAAGGCCAGAAGCAGAATCGAAAATGCAAAAATCAGCACATATGTAATCATAAAGACATTGGTAGAACGAACCACCTCGTGCTCAATGCTTTTGCCGTCCATTTTAATCTTCTTTACACTCTTTGGATGGGCATACTGAAGCAGTTCTTTTCTCACTGTTTTCTGCAGAATCAAAAATCTGGAAACCTTAATACCGCCGCCGGTACTGCCTGCGCAGGCTCCCACAAACATCAGCATAACCAAAATCGTTCTGGATACCTGAGGCCACAGGTCAAAGTTTGTTGTTGCATATCCCGTAGTCGTAATGATCGATGCCACCTGAAACGCTGCCTGCTGAAATGCAGCAGCAATGCTGCCGTACATATGCCAGATATTGGCTGTAATCACCAGAATCGATACACCGATAATCAGCAGATATCCTTTTACCTCTTCAATCTGAAATGCCTGTTTGGCTTTTCCCATCAGGATAAAGAAGTAGGCATTGAAATTAATGCCGAATAAAATCATAAAAATAGTAATTACCACCTGATGGTAAACGGAATAGCCTGCAATGCTGTCATTGCGGATACCAAATCCTCCGGTTCCGGCTGTACCAAATGACAGGGTCAGCGCATCAAACAGCGGCATCCGGCCAATCAGAAGCAGCACAATTTCCAAAATCGTCATTCCAATATAAATCTCATACAATATCTTGGCTGTAGAACGGACTTTTGGAACCAGACGGCTGACAGAAGGACCCGGGCTCTCCGCTTTCATAATGTTCATATGAAACCCGCCGGTCATCGGCAAAAGCGTCAGAAGGAACACCAGCACTCCCATACCGCCGATCCAGTGGGTAAAACTCCTCCAAAAAAGAATGCTCCTGGGAAGTTCTTCTACAGACGGTAAAATACTGGCTCCTGTAGTGGTAAATCCGGAAACCGTTTCAAATAAAGCATCAATGGGACTTGCAATGGAACCGCTGAACAGAAAGGGAAGTCCTCCCATAATACTCAGCGCAATCCAGCTTAAGGCAACGCTTACAAATCCTTCTCTGGTAAAAAATATCTGGCTGGCCGGTTTTTTCCATGTCAGCATCCGTCCCACAATAAAACAGATCGCCATAGTTGCAAGAAACGACCACAGCGCTGTTTTCTCGCTATAGAGAATCGCCACAAACGCAGACGGCGCCATTAGTGCTGCCTCCAAAATCAGTGTCCAGCCAATGATTGTTTTTATAATTCCATAATTCATGGCTTATACCTGTTTTCTGAGAATATCGTTGATATCCTGAAGACCTTTCTCCGTTGTTACAATAATAACCGTATCTCCAACCTGAATCTGATCGTGTCCTCTCGGAATAATAACACGGCCGTTATGATTGATGCAGGCTACCAGAAGATTCTTTTTCAAAGCCAGTTCCATCAGGGGAACGCCTACTACAGGGCCGTCTTCCCGAATAGAAAATTCCAGCGCTTCTGCCTGATTATCTAAAATCTGATACAGCGTTTCCACATTGCTTCCAATGGAATTCTGCATTGCACGGACGTATTGGAGAATATAGTCTGCTGTAATATATTTCGGGTAAATTACACTTCCCAAATCCAGTTTTTCGATGATGTTGTCAAAAGCAAAACGGTTAACCTTGGTAACCAGCTTTGCATTGCTCTGATCCTTTGCATACAAAGCCAGGAAAATATTTTCTTCATCGATGTTCGTCAGGGTGATAAACGCCTCTGCTGCCTGAAGTCCTGACTGAAGAAGCAGTTTCTTATCCGTTCCGTCTCCGTTAATGATAACGGCTTCCGGCAAAAGTTCGCTCAGTTCTTCGCATCTCTTCAGATCCTTTTCCACAATGCGTACCTTAATTTTCATGCTTAAAAGCTGTTTGGCAAGATAATAGCCTAATGTACCCCCGCCTACAATTAAGGCATTTTTTACCTGATTGGTTGCCAGTCCGATTTTCTTAAAGAACGCTGCCGAATTATTAGGAGAAGCGACAATGGAAACCAGATCATTGTCCCTTAAAATAAAATCTCCTCCAGGGATGGTAACCTGTCCGTCCCGTTCCACTCCGCAGATCAGAATATCGCATTTAAACTTATCTGCCAGACCAGAAACCGCCACGCCATCCATATCAAATTCTGGTTTGATTTTAAATTTCAATAATTCTACACGGCCTTTTGCAAAAGTATCAATCTGAATGGCTGACGGGAACCGCAGCAGTCTTGCCATCTCTGTAGCAGTCGCAAATTCCGGATTCAGGCTCATGGAAACTCCCAGCCGTTCTTTAATAAAGTTAATCTCGTCACTGTAAACCGGGTTGCGCACACGGGCCACGGTCTCACATTTGCTTACCTTTTTGGCAATCAGGCAGCACAGCAGGTTGAGTTCATCCGAATTGGTGACCGCAATCAGCATATCTGCGTCCTCTACTCCTGCCTCTTTCTGCACTCCAATGCTGGCTCCATTGCCTACCAGGGTCATGGCATCAATCTCTTCCGTTACTTCCTGAAGCTTTTGCGCATTTGTATCCACTAAAACAATATCGTGCTGTTCCTCACTCAGCTGCTGGGCCAGTGTTCTTCCTACTTTCCCGCATCCGATGATTATAATCTTCATAATGTCCTCCAAAACAAGTTCTTGTGTTTCCAGTTTATTATACCATCTTAATATTTTTTGGGAATAGGAAATTTTTATCTTTTACGTTTTCCCACATCTTTCGACATAACAGCCGGCAGCTGGCAGCTTTTCCGGATGCCTGGCAGCAAAAAGGAACTGTCGCACTAAATAAAAATTAGTGCGGCAGCACTTTTTTTGCCAAAAGCAAAGAAGCCGCCGCATCTACGATTTATTCAATCATTGATGCGACGGCCTCCGCTCTATTTCAGCAGAACTAATTTCCCTCTTAGTTTGTGTATATCCGATGTTTTTTTATGTTTTACAAACAATTCTTTCGATGTAATTGTGTAATTCTGACCTATTTTGTTCATCTATAAACAATTTTCCTCTGAATTTGTTTATAATTCCGTTGTTTGCAAGTTCCACAAACAATTTGCGACCTGGATTTGTGTATATTTTCTTCATTTAGTTCTTCTATAAACAATTCCCAGCCTGGTTTGGATTTTCAACTTATCTTGGTATTCCCCAATAATTATATCTACAGAAAATCGGTGCCGCAGCATCAAATAATAATTTTTTCGACACCTTTATTTTTAACATCTCAAATCCATCGCCTTAGTCTGCGGCTTGCTCCCATAACAGCGTGGTATTTTTACTGCGAAAAAAGGCTGTGCACTAATTATTAGCGCAACAGCCTCTCGTTTCATTTTCATTCCGAACAGCAGCCGTCTTTCACAACGGATTCTATTCGCTTTCTGTTCCGTAAATCTCAATCTGGGTCAGTGCCGGGAATGGAGACGGATCATCTGCCTTGATCAGCTGTCCCAGCTTCACCCATGTAATGCCTTTTTTCTCAATGGCAAAGGTATGGCTTTCTACACTCTTTTCCATATCCACTACCTGACTAGTGCCATCAGAGAATGTTAAGGTTGCGTTTACCCACCAGTTATCATGTGGGAAATCTGCTCTTGTGTACAGTACAATGGTATCAAAATCTACCGGACGTCCAAATTCCAGCGTCATCTCTGCATCATCCTGGCGGTTGATTCCCCAGGATTCATAAGGCCAGTTTCCATGACTTAAGTTGGCTACTACGCCGTCAATGGCATTGCGGGCTGCAAATACTGCTTCGCCTCTGGTCTCAACGTTGGCGCTGGCATGAGGATAGCAGCCCGGATCGCCGTGCTGATCCATTACGTTTTTAGCCAGATTCTTATAAGAACCAATCTCCCAGGTTTTTGCCGGACGCAGAGTTAAGTAGTGGCGTTCTCCGCTGAATGACTTCAGACTGTAGGAAGTCTTTTTCTCCTCAAAAGGCACATCATAGATGACCTCTTCTTTGGTCACGTACACAAAAGACTCATCCATTGTATCATCAATCCGCACTACATAAAATGCATTGGTTTCGGGGAAGGTGCATACAATCTGATCTCCTGGCTCATACTCGCCCTCCCAGGCAAAGATTACTTCTCCGGTTTTCAGGGCTTTCGCTTCTGCCTTAATTACACCATCCTTATCTCTTACTGCAATTGCTGCTTCCATGCAAAGTTCCTCCTAGTTTTATAATACCTCTATTGTACACCACGAAACTTCCTGTGCAAATAGACAATTTACCATTTTATTGTCATTTTTTGCGTTTTAGCAGAAAAATCCGCCTTTGGCAGTCAGGATTAACCCTTTACTCCGGTTGCTGCGATTCCTTCTACGAAATACTTCTGCAGCGCCAGGAATACGACTAATACAGGGATTAAAGACAATACAGAAGCTGCCATAATAAGACCGTACTCGGAGGAGTTCTGGCCGATAAACATACGCAGTCCAATCTGCAGGGTCTTTTTGGACTCGGTCTTTAAGTAGATCAATGGTCCTAAGAAGTCGTTCCAGGTATTTACAAATGTGAAAATCGTCAGGGTAGACAGAGCAGGTTTGGCAAGCGGAAGCATAATCTTTCCATAAATCTGATACTCGCTCATGCCGTCGATTCTGGCCGCCTCGCACAGTTCGTCCGGAATTCCCTGATAAAACTGACGCATCATAAATACGCCGAATGCAGAGAATGCCTGCAGACAGATGATGGCCAGATGGGTATCATTTAATCCAAAGGATCTCATCATCATAAACTGGGGAACCATGTATACCTGCCATGGTACTGCAATCGTGGCTACATAAGCCAAAAACAAGGCGTTCTTATAGCGGAAGTTTAATTTTGCAAATGCATAAGCCGCAAAGCTGCTGGTGAAAAGCTGGAGCAGCGTTACAATGACTGTCAGCTTGGCTGTATTAACTACAAATTTTGCCAGCGGAATCTTGGTCCAGATCTTTACGTAGTTCTGCCACTGGGGATTTTCCGGAATCCACTGAATCGGTACAATAAATACGTCTTTATCCAGCTTCAGAGAAGAGGACAGCATCCATGCGAACGGCACAAGCATCAAAAGGGAGACGAAGATCAGTACCGCATAGAGCATTACCTTGGTAATTTTTTCGTGTTGGCGTTTTCCTTTCATCATTTCCCCTCCTTAGTTTGCGTACTTCTTTTCGCCTCTGAACTGGATGATGGTAACAACCAGAACCAGAAGGAACAGAACCATGGCTACTGCGCTTGCATAACCCAGATTCCAGTTTCGGAATGCTTCTTCATAAATATGGTAAACAAGTACAATGGCCGATTCATTGATAACGCCGTTGGAGCCGCCTGCCAGCATGTATACAATATCATATACCTTGAAGCAGTTGATGGTCAGAATAATCGTTACGAAAAAGGTAGTAGGCTGAAGCTGCGGCCAGGTAATGTAACGGAATTTCTGCCATGGACCTGCGCCGTCCAGGCTGGCTGCCTCGTACAGTTCTGCATTGATTCCCTGAAGGCCAGCCAGGTAAATTACCATGTAATATCCCATGTTTTTCCAAACCGAGAACAGGACGATGGTAAACATTACCCAGTCTGTACTGGCCGCCCACTTTGGAAGATCCTTGGCTGCCACATGGAATACCTTGTATAACAGCATATTAACAGGTCCGCTCTTTGCAGGAGAAAACAGCATGTTCCATACTGCGGCTACTGCTACCAGAGAAGCTACATATGGGAAAAAGCTGACCGTACGGAAAAAGTTTCTGCCCTTTATTTTCTGGTTTAAAACGACTGCCAGACCAATGGCAGCTGCCAGAGTCAGGGGAACGGTTGCAATACAGTAAACTATGGTATTTTTAAAGGATGCAATAAACCGGCTGTTTCCTATCATTGCTGCAAAGTTTTCCAGCCCTGCAAATTCAATCGGGGAGTTGCCGTCCCATTTTAAGAATGCCAAAATAAAGGCAAAAATAACGGGGCCTAAGGTAAATACGGCAAATCCGATAAAGTTGGGGGCAATAAAGGAATATGCAATCATATCTCTCTTTTGCTGTCTGGTCATCTTTTCTCCGGTTTTTGCCTGTTTGATTTTTTCTTCAACTGTAACGATTTTGGCAATTAATTTCTGACGTTTTCTGGAATCTGTCGCAGCTTCTAATTCTGCCTCTAAAGCAGCAAGCTTTGGGGTAAGCTTTGCCAGTTTTGCTTCTACAACAGCCGGATCTGCGTGTCTTTCTTTTGCTGCCATACTCTTCCTCCTGTTTTTTAAATTTTGTCCCTTTCATGTAAGGAAGCGGACCATTTAGTCCGCTTCCTCGTTTTTTCTAATGTGGGGTTTTATCAGGTCAATCTAAGTCTTATTGTAAAAGTCTTATTGTAACTGTTCAGGACGGGGCATCTTCTTGTCCGGC
>URUX01000108.1 GCA_900551135.1 uncultured Clostridium sp. | reverse complement strand
CAGCGCTCAGGAAGAAGAGACCGCAGCAGAACTGTTAAAATGCCGAAAGGAAGATATCAGGCGGACTGCCAGAGAACTCCGAAACCGATTGGAAGAGGGAAAACCGTGTCCGGTCTGCGGTTCGGTTCATCACGACTTGGCTGTTTTTTCCAGAAGAATGATGGAAGAGCAGCAGGAAGAAGAGCATTTGACTGCCCGAATAGAGACTCTGGAAGAGAAACAGGAATATCTTCAAAAAAATGTTTCGGAAGTCCAGATAAGACTTTCTTTAGAAAAAGCAAAATCAGATACGGAAGAGGAAATGGCCCGGAAGCTTTCTGACAAGGCAGAAAGTCTTAAAAGAGAATTAAACCAGCTTCAGAACCAGACTGCTGGTCAGAAGGGCAGCGAACAGCCGGACTGGGATTTCAAACAAACATTTCAGATGCAGCAAAGCCGGATTCATCAGATGGATAAAGAGACAGAGAATCTGAGAAAGGAATGGCTCAGGACAGAACAGGCGGCAAAAAAACTGGAGGATAGCCGGGAATCATTAAAGAGGAAAAAGACAGAAAATGAACTGAAACAGGCAAAAGCAGAGACTGAAAAGGCTCAGGCAGAAGGACGCTTATACCAGTTGCAAACTGAGATTTTTTCATTGACAGGAAACCAGGAGGCGACTCCCCGGGAACTGACCCGGATTCTCAGCCAGATAGAACAGATTCAGACGATGGTAAAGCATGCGCAAGAAGCTTTTGAAGAAAAACGGCAGACGGCCGGAACTGTGCAGGAGGCTTTAAACGTTGGACGTGCAGAACTGATTTTTGCACAGTCTGGAGAACAAGAAGCAAAGGAGCAATTATCAGAAGCGCTTTTAAACTGCCGGAAACTGCATGAGCAGATGGAAGCAGAAGGGGTTTCTGTCAGTACAGCTATTGAAAAATGGGGACTGACAGGCGGACAGATTGAAAAGCTGAAAGAAGCAGTCAGCAGATATCGCGAAGAAACAGCCAGAATTACCAGTCTGATTGCAGAAAAGGATGTTCAGATACAGGGCCGGAATTTAAGCGAAGAGGAATGGAAACAGTCTGAAGAGGAGAAAAATCAGATAGAAACGGCTCTGGAAGAAAAAAGAACACAAGGTATCAGGCTGTCAGACAGTCTGGAAAAGGGCCGGATTCGTTTGAAAGAAAAGGCTGGGCTTTTAGAGGAATACCAGAAAAAGGAACATCGGCAGGCTTTGATCCTCCAGCTGGAGAAGCTGATAAAGGGAAAACGGTTTGTAGAATATGCAGCAAGAGAAAAACTCCATTCCGTTTCCAGGGAAGCATCTGTCCTGCTGCGTCAGCTTTCCTGCGGAAACTTTGAGTTAGAATGCAGCGAACAGGGACAGTTTCAGATTGTAGATTATAAAAATGGAGGGGTGCGCCGTTTGGTGAATACCTTATCAGGTGGAGAAGTTTTTTTAGCTTCGCTGTCACTGGCTCTGGCCCTGTCTTCCCAGATTCAGTTAAACAGCCATGCTTCCCTGGAACTGTTTTTTTTGGATGAAGGATTCGGAACCCTGGACGATAATCTGTTAGATATTGTTATGGATGCCATGGAGAATCTTCACAGTTTAAGCAGCCGGGCCATCGGCCTGATTACCCATGTAGAAAAAATCCAGAACCAGATACCCGTAAAGCTGCTGGTAAAACCGGCGGAAAGCGGAGGAACGGGAAGCCGGGTGGAAATCGTATATTCCTGAAAAACGTTTCGTCATATATTTGCAAAGTAAACTATACATAAAATGCAAAGTATGCTTGACATGTTTTACAAAGTATACTATACTAAAAATGCAAAGTGAACTTTGCAAATATACAAGAGAACAGGAGGATGGAGTTGAAAAACAGGGTTCAGGAGCTGCGGAAAGCAGCCAGGCTTTCTCAGGAAGAACTGGCAATGAAAGTGGGAGTGACCCGCCAGACCATTACTTCTCTGGAAAATGGAAAGTATCAGGCATCGCTTTTGCTGGCTCACAAACTTGCCAGATATTTTGAGACATCCATAGAGGAACTGTTTCTGTTTGATGACGAGGAGGAAGGAATATGAAGTATCAGACGGTTTTAAAAATGAGGATTATCAGTTCCGCAGTGTTAGCAGTTCTTGGCATGGCCGCTTTGTTTGCAGCCAGTTCCGGAATGGGAGCATTTGCAGATATGAAAAGCTGGTATATTGGAAGCGGTGCAGGACTGATGGGAGCCGGGATTGCCATTGCTGTGAAAAATGCCTGTATTTTAAAGGACAGACAAAAGACAGAACAGGCCCGGATTCGGGAGCACGATGAAAGAAATATTTATTTGAGAGATAAAACCATGGCTCTTACCAGTTATCTGATGATGATAATCCTTTATGGAGGAATGTTAGTTTCCGGGATGATCAGTCCTCTGGTAAGTAAGGTGCTGCTTATGGTATTGTGCGGATATCTGGTCTTAATGAGCGGGATATATCTGATTCTCAGAAAGGTGGTATAAATGCGGTTAATTTTGATTCGTCATGGAGAACCGGATTATGAACATGACACTCTGACGGAAAAAGGCTGGAAAGAGGCAGCCTGTCTGGCAGAGAGAACAAAAAGATGGAACGTACAGGACTGCTTCGTTTCTCCGCTGGGGAGAGCCAGGGATACGGCCAGAGATACTCTGGCTGCCTGGGGGATGAAGGAACAGATTCTTCCCTGGCTGAAAGAGTATTCAGCCAGAATTGAGGAACCGGATGGCAGCGGAGAAGTGACGATCCCATGGGATTTGATGCCGGAGTACTGGACAAAGATAGAGGATATGTTTTCTTTAAAAGCATGGATGGAAACCCCGTTGATGAAAAGCGGAGAAGGCAATGTAAAGTCCGTTTATGAAGAAACCATAGAAGGACTGGACAGGCTGCTGCTCCAGTATGGGTATGAACGAGATGGAAAGCTGTACCGGGTCAGGAAGGATAACGTACAGGAGGCTGCTTCTCAGAAGGATACGGTTGTACTGTTTTGTCACATGGGGATATCCTGTGTGATGCTGTCCCATTTGCTTAATATTCCGTTTCCGGCAGTGATACATGGATTTTTTATGCCTCCGTCTTCGGTTACTGTATTGGCTGCAGAGGAACGGGAACCGGGAACGGCTTACTTCCGGTGTCAGATGCTGGGAGACACCTCTCATCTGCGGATAAAAGGCGAGTCGGTTTCAGAAGCAGGATATTTTGCAGAGCCGTTTCAGGGTTGACAAAGGCAGACCCCCTTGCTATAATAGCGGCAGTAAAAGGAAACGAGGTGAAAGGATGATTTAATTCTCTTGCAGAAAATAACTATTCAGAAGTAACAGGTAGTTTTGGTGCAGGAGATTCTATCGTCTTTTTTAGTCGTATGCGTTGAAACGTGAGAGAGTATCTATGTCTTTCACTTTTGGGATACGTATATTTCGTGCAGGGATTTTAGACTGTGATTAGGCTGTGAGAAGAATCTTCTCGCAGCTTTTTTTATTGTCTCACATCCGGAGAAGCTGCTGGAGACAGGCTTCCCGGTATTTTAGAGGCGCGGAGGTACGGATATGTCATTAATACAGGTGAAGGATTTAACATTTTCTTATGATGGAAGTTATGATTTGATTTTTGAAAAAGCATCCTTCCAGATAGATACAGACTGGAAACTGGGGCTGGTAGGGCGCAATGGAAGAGGCAAGACGACTCTGTTAAAACTGCTGATGAATCAGATGGAGTATCAGGGAACCATACAATCCGATGTGGAGTTTGATTATTTTCCATTTCAGGTGGAAGAGCAGGAGGAACCAGCTATTGCTGCGGCATACCTGATTTATCCAGAACTGGAATACTGGCAGCTGGTGCGGGAACTGTCCAGACTTGAAATGAGAGAAGAACAGTTAGATCAGCCTTTTTCTGTTTTATCGGGAGGAGAAAAAAGTAAAATTTTACTGGCAGTTTTGTTTTTAAAACAAAATAACTTTCTTCTAATCGATGAACCTGCCAATCATCTGGACACGGGGACCAGAAGGCTGGTGGGCAGGTATCTGGCAAAGAAAAAGGGATTTATCCTGGTATCCCATGATCGGGCATTTTTAGATGCTTCTACAGACCATATTTTAGCCATTGATAAGACCAAAATTACGGTAACCCACGGGAATTTCTCTGTCTGGTACGAAAATAAACAGCGCCGGGAGCAGTTTGAACTAAGCGAAAACGCAAAACTGACGCGGGACATTCAAAGAATCAAAGCCGCAGCAGGTCAGGCAAAAGCATGGGCAGATAAGGCAGAGTCTGTAAAAATCGGGAAAAAGGCTGCTCTTAAGCAGGAGCAGACCGGAAAACTTGTAACCAGAGCTTATGTAGGAGAAAAATCCCGCCGTATGCAGCAAAGGCGGAAAAATCTGGAAAAGAGGCAGCAGAAAGCTATTGAGGAAAAATCAGGACTGCTGCAGGATGTTGAGATTGCGGAGGATTTAAAACTGTTTCCAGGAGTTCTGCAGATAAAGAAGGATAGCCCTGTGCTCCGGCTTAGAGAATATTCCATTGCCTGTCCCAAAACCGAAACGCTGATATTTGAGGGGGTCAGTTTTGAAGTGAATCCAGGGGAACAGGTTCTTTTGGAGGGGAAAAACGGATGCGGAAAGTCCAGCATTTTAAAGAAAATTCTGGAGAAATACAGCGGAATTCCAATGCTTCCGGATGCAGAAACAAAAGGAAGCCTGTGGCTGGCCCCTCATTTGACCATCTCTTATGTGCCCCAGGACGCATCTTTCCTGAAAGGCAGTTTCAGAGAATATGCAAGGCAGACAGAGGAACAAAATGACATTGATATGAGTCTGTTTTTAAGCATGTTAAGGAAACTGGGACTGGAGCGGGTTCAGTTTGAAAAACGTATGGAAGAGTTCAGCGAAGGTCAGAAGAAAAAAGTTTTACTGGCAAAAAGCTTGTGCCAGAAAGCAGATTTATATTTGTGGGACGAGCCGCTCAATTACATTGACATTTATACCAGAATGCAGATTGAGAAGGTGATTGCAGAGGTTCGTCCAACTATGATTCTGGTGGAACATGACGAAATGTTTGCCAAAACCATTGCGGCGAAAGTAGTGAAAGTGGTATAATCTGGGAAAGCAATTAGGAAGGAGCAGTTATTATGAGACGAAGAAGAAGCGGACAGCCAAGACTGGTAAAAACAAGAGAAGAACTGGCTGGAATCCGGGAAAGCGGAAAAGTAAATAAAGCTGTTCTGGATGCAGTAGCCCAGGCAATTAAGGAAGGAATATCCACAGAAGAGATCGATGAAATCGTATATAAAACCACAGTGGAATTAAAAGGAACTCCAGCGCCCCTTCATTATGAGGGATTTCCCAAAAGTGTGTGCACCTCTGTAAATAACCAGATTTGTCATGGAATTCCGTCCAGAGACGTGATTTTGAAATCAGGAGATATTATTAACGTAGACGTATCAACGATTTATAAAGGATACTTTTCCGATTCCTCAAGAATGTTTTTGATTGGCCAGGTCAGTGAGGAAAACCGGCGTCTGGTTCAGGTAGCCAAAGAATGCGTAGAGGAAGGACTGAAAATGGTAGGCCCGTTCCGCTCCATGGGAACTATGGGTGCGGCAGTCAATGCCCATGCAAAAGCCAATGGCTACAGCGTGGTGCGGGAAATCGGAGGACATGGCATCGGGCTGAAATTCCACGAGGATCCCTTTGTCAGCTATGTAACCATGCCGGATACCGGAATCCATATGCCGCCGGGAATGGTGTTTACTATTGAGCCTATGATCAATGCAGGAACCTGTAAATTCCGGATTGATAAAAAGAACGGCTGGGAAGTTTATACAGCCGATGGAAAGATGTCTGCCCAATGGGAAGTGACGGTAGCTGTAACAGAAGACGGGTACGAGATTCTGGCAGACTAGTACACTAGGGGGCAGAACGGACCAGGGAAATCAAATTAAGGAAATTAAATCAAGGAAGTCAAATCAGGAAAGTGCGTTTTGCAGGTGTTTTGCTGCTCACATCCGTAAGAACAGGAGGCAGTATGAGAAAACGAAAGCAAGTTATCAAAAAGATATGTCTGGCAGGTCTGACGGCGGCAGCGATTTTAACGGCTGTCTCTTGTGCCGGACCGTCCGGTACAGATTCTTCCAGTGCCGCGGCACAGTCAGAACCAGTATCGCCCGGCACTACTGCGCAGCCCGGCACAGTACCGTCTGGTACGGCCGCGCCGTCTGCCGCAGTTTCGCCTGAGACTGCCGCACCGTCCGGTTCTGGAGAGCCCGGTACAGAAACAACGGAGTACAATACGGTTTTGATGAAAGAAGCCAAGTCTATCTGCGGCACTTATTTTAAAAAAGGGGATATGTCTTATAAGGTGGAAGTTTTTCCGGGAGGACGCAAAAACCGTAACCAGCTTACCCTGGACTTTATGAAAGCAGAACCGCCTGGACGGGCGTATGCCGGACTTCATCAACTGCAGTTCTTTTTTGAACTTCCTGGAACCAAACTTCAGACCAGCCAAGATAATTTGGAGGATTGGGAAGAACCTGAGAATGTGTCTTACCATTTTCAATTTTATGAGGATGGAAGGATGGCGCTGTTTGGCCAATCAGAAGCTGCGGGAGTTTATTTTCCCATGGAAACCCTGTTTTTTCCGGAAGCTTACGAGCGCCCGCTGAATGAGACGGATCTACTGGAACTGGATGCAGAAAAATTAAGGCTTTTGCGCAATCAGTATTTCGCAGTTTATGGACGGGAATTTAAAAATCAGGAACTGCAGAAGTATTTTGAACAGCAGCCCTGGTATGAAAAAGCAGAAAACGCAGAGCAGATGGCAGAGGCAAATTTTACGGAACTGGACAAAAGAAACATTGAGTTTATCAAGAAGGCAGAAAAAGAATTTGATTTTCAAAAATGGGAGCAGATCCGGAAAGAATATGAGCAGCTTCCCCAGGCTCCATATAAAGAACTGCTGCCGGAACATATGGAAATCGGCATATCGCTGAATGATTTTGAAAACACCAGAAACAGAGGACTTTATTATGAAGCGCCCGGAACCATTTCCCTTCCTCTTATGCTGACTCCACAGGAGTATGAAACAGTGATGAAAGAGTTTGAAGAGATAGAAATTTGCGTCAACGAATTGACTGGTGAAACGGCGGTTGTCAGTGCTTCTGATGGAAACTATGGAGACGTTGCCCTGCAGTATCAATCAGAAGACTGGACAGATTATTGTTATCTGGATTATGAGCCTTATTCCGGATGTTACCGGCTGTGGGGAGACAGCGACGACACCCGCTTTAAAAAGGTGTATGAAGGAAGTGTCTACATACTAAAAGGCACAGAAGAAGAATGGGGCTATCATTTTTTCAGTTCCAAAGAAGAGAGACCGCCGGCAAAAATCGTGGATTTTCAGAAACCAGAGACCCTGTTTGAGTATGAGGAAGTTTATGGCGGAAACAGGCCGGCTTTTGATGAAAAGGGATATGTAAAAGGGTTATATTATTTTGGGGATTAAACAGGAGGATACTATGAAGCGCAGTGAGATTAATCGGGCATTAAAAGAAATGGAAGCAATGGTAAAGGAGTATCGGTTTGCGATTCCGCCATTTTGCGATTTTACACCGGAAGAATGGCAGGAAAAGGGTCATGAATATGATGAGATCCGGGAAAATATGCTGGGCTGGGATATTACGGATTATGGACTGGGCAGATTTGACCAGGTGGGATTTTCACTGATTACCATCCGCAATGGCAATTTAAAGCAGAAGGACAAATATCCCAAAACCTATGCAGAAAAGCTGCTGTATATCAAAGAGGGTCAGTATTCGCCCATGCATTTTCACTGGTTTAAGATGGAGGATATTATTAATCGGGGCGGCGGAAATGTGCTGATTCGGGTGTATAATTCCACCAAAGAGGAAGATTTAGACAAAGTAAATGACGTCCATGTTCACATTGACGGACGGGAAATAGTGGTTCCGGCAGGAACCCAGGTTCGGCTTACCCCAGGCGAGAGTATTACCATCTACCCGTATATGTACCATGATTTTGAAGTAGAGGAAGGCAGCGGGCCGGTATTGCTGGGAGAGGTCAGCCAGTGCAATGACGACAATACGGATAACCGTTTTTATGAGCCGGTTGGAAGATTTCCGGCCATTGAAGAAGACGAAGTTCCTTACCGTCTGCTGTGCAATGAATATCCTGAGGCGAAGGACGAAGTATAATTTAAAACAAAAGCAAGGGTATTTTTGCCAGTGTTTTTATCATAATATAGATACAGAGTGAAATAAGCAGAAATTATGGTAAAGACAGGTGGAGCATATTATGGCATGGGGAACTATCGGTTCAGAGGAGCAGAAAATGATTGTAATGGATGTTGTAATAGATAATTTTTTTGCCTTTAAAAATTTTCATATGAATATGGCATATCCGCAAAAAAAGTCTAATTCATATATTGAAAATGAATACCTGGAG
>URUX01000107.1 GCA_900551135.1 uncultured Clostridium sp. | reverse complement strand
TTTTATAACATTGCCAGAATCTGGTTTTTGGGCTGGGCTCCCATAGACTGCTTTACAATCTGTCCATTTTTGATAACCATCAAAGTCGGGATGCTCATAATGCGGAACTGGGCTGCCAGTTCTTCCTGTTCGTCTACGTTAATCTTTCCTACTTTAATGTCAGGGCGTTCTTTGGCGATTTCATCGATTACAGGACTGACCATACGGCAGGGGCCGCACCAGCTTGCCCAGAAATCTAAAAGAACGGGTTTATCAGAGTTTAAAACTTCTTCCTGAAAATTATTTTTATTAATGGTAATTGCGGTCATAATAAAATCCTCCTGTTTTTTTATTATTTGCTGAAATAGTTTATTGGTACAGAGTGTTTTGGTTCAGATATATAATGCATCAGCTGCGCGCCATGCCGTCTACGCTCAGTACTACTCCTGTGATGTAGGAGGCTTCGTCAGAAGCTAAAAATACAAATGCGTTGGCAATATCTTCCGGCTGCCCAAGGCGGCGCAGAGGAATCTGGCTGATAAGCGGGTCGATGACTTCCTTTGGTACGGCTTTCATCATGTCTGTTGCGGTAATGCCAGGGGCTACTGCATTGACACGGATTCCTTTGGGGCCAAGTTCTCTGGCCAAAGAGACGGTCAGACCGTTGACTGCAAACTTAGATGCAGGATATGCAAAACCGGTTGGCTGTCCGGAAATGCTGACCATAGAGGAAGTGGAGAGAATGACGCCATTTCCCTTGGCAATCATACATTCACTGGCAACGCGGGTTGCGTTAAAGACGCCTTTTACGTTTAAATCCATAACCTTATCATACATTTCCTCGGTATATTCCGTAAATGGAGTGCTTTCAGAAACTCCGGCATTGTTTACCAGAATATCGATGCAGCCATAGGTTTCTGCAGCGTGCTGAAATGCTTCCCGCACAGAGTTTAAGCTTGCCAGATTTGGGCTGATTCCTGCAACAACTCCATTTGGATGCTTTTCTTTTAACTGTGAAACTGCATGGTCAGCAGATTCCTGGGTACTGGCTGTCAGAATTACGACAGCGCCTTCTTCTAAAAATTTATCGGCAGTGGCAAAACCGATTCCACGGCTTCCGCCAGTAATAATAGCGACTTTATTTTTTAACCTCATAACGGATACCTCCTGTTTCATTGTTTCTGTCTGTATTATACCCGATTTGAAATAGTTTTTCTGTGATATTATTACATTTCCAACCGTTGTACGCAGGAGAGAGGATTACCTGTTTTTTGCCTTACAGATAAGCTGGGTCATAGTTCCCATTGGACAGTAAACACACCAGCTTCGGGGTTTATATAAAATCATGGTGACAAATCCCAAAACGGTAGAGGTCAGCATGACGCTGTAAAATCCAAATGCAAACTGGGCAACGCCGGGATGAAACAAGGTGCCGTGATAGGCCCAGCGCCATGGAAGCTTAAAGGTCCACAAAAGCGTTACAACCTGTTTCAAATCCTGGGCTCCGGAAAATACCAGATAGGTATTCCAGAGCATTTGAAAAAACATAATAAAAAAGAAAATCAGGAATCCATAACGGAAGCCTTTGCTTTTCATCCAATTTGGCACATCCTTTTTTCTGGAAAGTCCGAATCGTCCGCCCAGAAGTCCAAATAACTGGCCTCTGCCGCAGTAACGGTTGCAGTAACCTTTCGTGCCTTTAACGACGGAGATAATCAAAGGAATGAAGAAGCACAGCAGTCCAATCCATGCAAAGAGGATATTAAAAAATCCCAGCATCAGGTAGGTGAGGGACAAAATCCAAAGATAATCATACCAGTGTTTTTTCATAACGCCACCTCCCGGATTTCAATTACAGATGCAGGGCATTCCTTTGCACATTTGCTGCATCCCACACATTTTTCCATATCTACTTTTGCCATAATTCCTTTCCAGACTTCAATGGCATTTCTGGGGCAGACTTTTACGCAGCAGCCGCAGGCAACGCAGTCACTGGAATTTACAAATGCTTTTCGTTTTTTTCTGAGTTTATTTTCCACAATCAGACCTCCCAAACTTGTTGGGTCTACTATACCATAAGAGAGAGGTGGGTTCTGTGATGTTATCACCAAATAAGCAGAAGGGATTTTCTATAGAGAACATACAGGGAGACAGGAATAAAATTTAACGACAGTTATAGAAAAATGAGACAGAATTTGTTATGAGACTGGGATACCATTGTACGAAAATGGTTTCGGGCATTGGTGCGTGTTGCAAAATGAATCTCATTTTGCAACAGCACTCCCCATTTTATACATGTTTATCGTAAATTATGCCATTCCAATTAACAGGCTCTTCAGTTCCTGACGAATCATAAGTTTTAAGTATTCTTCCGTAATGGTCATGGCTCTTGCCTGGTGTTCACACTGTTCAGCCTTGATATTTTTGTATAAACTCATAAGGGAGGCAGAAGAATTGCAGTTAATAAAGCCAATGTACTTCTCTACTTCATCAACGTTTCCATTTTTTCCGCGCACGGTTTCTAAGGCGCTTCGGATGGCACGCTCCACACGGGATTCGGTAGTGCTGTTCATCTTGCCAATGGTGTGGTATAAAGCGGTCCATTTTGGATCTTTCCATTCATCCTGATCCAGAAGCATGATTGCATCCACTATATAGCGAAATCCTTTTACAGATCCTGGTATACCCATCTTTAGTAAAGTCATTTCGATATCGTGTTGATTCATTATAATTCCTCTTTTCATTTTTATTGCTCTCCCATAATTTACAGTATTTCGACTGTATAGTCAATCTAAACTGTGATTTTTGGTTGAAAATACAGTTTTTCTGTGCTATAATCCCAAAACGTTACGAAAAAATACAGTTTTAGAGAGGAAAAAATGGGGTTTAGTGAGAGATTAAGAGAACTTAGAAAAGGCAAGAAGTATTCTCAAAGTATGCTGGCCGGGATGGTTAATGTGTCGGTAAATGCCATTGCAAATTATGAAAATGGCTGTAATTATCCGAAATTTCCAGTGATGATTGATTTGATGGATGCGCTGGAATGTGATGCCAATTACTTTTTTCAGGATTATATTGCGTTGGATCATACAAAAGAAATATCAGAAGAAGAAAAACAGATTATCCGAAAATATCGAAAGTTAAATGCCCATGGCAAGCATGCGGTAAAAGTAATTCTGGAAGCAGAATGCCAATGCGCTGAAGAGTGGATCAGCGATGGGAATTTAAAAGATATTGTTATGTACACTCCTGTGTTTAAATCGAAAGGATATGTATTGTCATCAAAGCCCAAGCATATTCAGATTGTTCCGACACCAGTGAATGTACAGGCAGAATTTTGCGTAAAAATGGTTTCAAATTCACAAAAACCGATATTTCGTCTGGGAGAGGTGCTGCTGTTTCGAAAAGATCCGGTGCCGCATAATGAAATTGGACTGTTCCGGGTAAATGGAATGATACATATTAAGAAAATGTACCATGTAGAAGATGAAATAAAGCTGATGCCGTTTAATGTTTCTCTGGATCCGATTCCCATCGGGGAAGAAGACCGGTTTGAGGTGCTGGGAAAATACATTGGAAAACTGGAACGTAATTATATCGAATAGCAGGCAGACGTTGACATACAACATTTTTTTTGCTAGAAGTATAGTAGAACTGGTGTAAAAGACCAAAAACTTATGAGAAAAGGGAGGGGCAGATATGCCGCCGCTGCAATTACTGATAAAACCCGCATCGGGGATGTGTAATCTTCGCTGCCGGTATTGTTTCTATTATGATGTAACACAAAACAGAGAACAGGAAAATTATGGAATGATGTCCAGGGATACGCTGGAAAATCTGGTGAAAAAGTCACTGGCTTATGCAGAGGGAAACTGCGGTTTTGCGTTTCAGGGTGGAGAACCTACCTTGGTGGGACTGGATTTTTACAGGGATTTAATCCGGTTTGTGGAGCAGTACAACACGAAAAAGGTTCCGGTTTCATATTCTCTTCAGACCAATGGTTACTGTCTGGGAGAAGAGTGGGCCGAATTTTTTGCAGAACATAAATTTTTAGTAGGAGTTTCATTAGACGGCATAAAAGCCACCCATGATTCCCAGCGCCTTACAGCAAAGGGAGAGGGCAGTTTTGCCGGAGTAATGAAGACGATTGAACTGTTTCATAAACACAGGGTGGAATATAATATTCTGACGGTGGTAAATGCGAAAACTGCTGCCAGAATCCGGCGGATTTATGAGTTTTACAAGAAAAACGGATTCCGTTACCAACAGTATATTGCCTGTCTGGACCCGCTTAATGAACTTCCCGGAAGCAGGGATTATTCCCTGACACCGGAGATGTACGGACAGTTTTTAATTGATTTATTTGATTTGTGGTATCTGGATTTGCAGCATGGAACCCAGCCCTATATCCGGCAGTTTGAAAATGCAGTTGGAATTTTAGCCGGTTATGCGCCGGAGTCCTGCGAGCAGAGGGGAGTCTGTTCTGTACAGCATGTAGTGGAAGCAGACGGTTCCGTGTATCCCTGTGACTTTTACGTGCTGGATCAGTTCTGCCTGGGAAATTTAAACGAAGTGGGGCTGGAGGAAATTGATCAGTCGCCAGCAGGGAAAAAATTTGTAAAAGCGTCGTTGGATCGGTCTGAGAAATGCCGCCAATGCCGGTATTTTGCTGTGTGCAGAGGAGGATGCCGCAGACACAGGGCTCTGGGGGACGGTACGGTTATGGGAGATAATTATTTCTGCAAGTCGTATGAGATGTTTTATGACGCAGCCATGCCCAGGCTGAATCAGGTTGCCGCTATGCTGCGGAGAGGACGGTAACTGCATAAGACTGCTTTGCCTCAGACCTGGCAGTTTTTGAAACCTGCGTTTCATCCTGCAAGAAAGTTGTAAGAAATTCGTCGAAAAATCGGGTTTCCGGTTCTTGAAATTTATGGTATACTTTCTACTATGTGTAAAAAGATTTACGGATTAGATTGGAGACGGACAAGATGATAAAGTGGAAGCGCATGGTTTGCCTGGGAATGGCGGCGGCCATGATTTGGAGTAATGCTGCCTATGGCAGCCAGGTACTTGGATTTACAGGGCCGGAAGGACAAAACAGCGGTAATGTTACTTCTGGTACAGGTACTCCCGGAGGCGGTCAGGCTGTATCGCCCGGACAGGGAGGTTCCCAGACGACCATGCCTGGAACTGGAAGCGTGGGAAATGGCTCTTCCAATCCATCCAATACTCCGGGTGTTCCCAATACATCGGGCAATTCTGTGGCCAAACCTGTTATATCATCAGAGGGCGCAGTTCTGTTAAATGCCAATACCGGCGAAGTGCTGTTTGAAAAAAACAGTACGACAAGATTTTATCCGGCCAGTATTACCAAATTAATGACAGCCCTTCTGACAGTAGAAAACTGTGCGTTAAACGATACAGTTACCTTTTCCAAGTCAGCTACTACCAATCTGGAGTCAGGAGCAGTAACCTTAAGTCTTGTGGAAGGTGACAAGCTGACGGTTGAACAGAGTTTGTATGCATTGTTGCTGAGATCCGCCAATGAAGTAGCCAATGGACTGGCGGAGCATATTTCTGGAAGTGTATCTGCTTTTGCAGATAAGATGAATACAAGGGCAAAAGAATTAGGCTGCACAGACACGCATTTTGTAAATCCCAATGGATTAAATAATGACCAGCACTATACCACTCCAAAGGACATGGCGCTGATTGCCAGAGCAGCATTTCAGAACCCGACCATTGTAAAAGTGGCGTCCACGCTGTCTTATCAGATTCCGGCTACTAAAAAAGCAGAGGCCAGAACAATTTCCATGGGCCATAAGATGCTGTATCCCAAGGATTCCCGGTACTATAAAGGAATTGTGGCGGGAAAGACCGGTTATACTTCCAAGGCGGGAAATACCCTTGCAACCTGTGCAGAGAGGAATGGAGTCCGGCTGATTGCAGTGGTTATGAAGGGCAGGCAGACGCACTATACGGATACCAAGGCACTATTTGACTATGGATTTGCCCTGGCAGATGCGGGTCTTCTTTCCGGTTCTTCTTCTGGAAATGTCAATCCCGGCAATTCTCAAAATAACAGCGGGCCAGGAACCGGTCAGGGAAGTTCCAGTCAAAGCGGAACCTGGCAGCAGGACGGCAGCGGCTGGTATTATATTAAGTCAAATGGATCAAAGGCTGCCAATGAATGGCTCACCATAGATGGCAAAGAATATTGGTTTGATTCCAGTCAGTATATGGCGACCGGATGGCGGCAGTTTGTAGGCGGTATCTGGTATTACTTTAAGAATGACGGTTCCCTGGCCAAGAACCAGTGGGTTCAGAATAGTCAGGGCCAGTGGTTTTATGTTGGAACCAATGGAGAAATGTTAAAAAATACCACAACTCCGGACGGGTGTTATGTAAATGCCTCTGGCGTATGGGTACAATAATCAGGAAAGCTTTGACATGCCTCTGGATGGAGGAGTCAAAGCTTTTTATTTCCAGGGACAGCAGCCTGTGAAATAAGGATGCCAGTTTACTGGGAAAAGAAAATTATAAAAAAGAAAGGAGAGCCGGCCGGGGACAGGAGATCCCTGTGGACGGCGGTAGAAAAAAGGTGCTGTTAAATCACGAGAGAATATGGATAGCAGGAGCGCAGGGACAGGTAGGAAGTGCGTTTGCACAGCTGTTAGATACTACGGAACTGGATGTTTTGCTGACGGATCAGTCTGATGTAGACATTACCAATATGGATCAGGTACGCAAATATGTAGAAATAAATCGTCCGGATGTGATTATCAATTGTGCAGGTACTGGAGGGGTAGAATATTGCCAGCAGCACAGTGATCTGGCTTATAAAGTCAATGCCATTGGCGCCAGAAACTTAAGCGTTGCTGCCCGCAGTGTCCATGGGAAAATGGTGCAGCTGTCAACGGATGATATTTTTGATGGAAAAGCAACCGAGTCATATAATGAATTTTCCGTACCGGCGCCGGTCAGCGTATATGGAAAATCAAAACTGGCAGGAGAAGAATTTGTAAAGACCATTGCGCCCAGATATTTAATTATCCGCAGTTCCTGGGTATACGGAAATGGAGAAAATTTTGTAACATGGCTGCTGCAGGAGGCAGAGAAATCAGAGACGATAGAAATATCTGCCGATCAATTTGGATCGCCCACCAGTGCGAAAGAACTGGCGAGAGCCATATACCGTCTTTTAATGGAAGATGCATACGGGCTATACCATGTGGTCTGTCAGGGAGTATGCAGCCGCAGGGAATTTGCTGAACGAATTCTTTCTCTTGCAGGGAAAACGAATGCGGTTATTCCGGTATCCGGAGACGGGAAGAAGGGAGACGGCCGGCCTGCATATGCGGTTTTGGACAATTTGATGCTTCGTCTGGAGGAAATGGAACTGCCAAAGCACTGGGAAGAAGCGCTGAAAGAATATATGACGGAAAGGTAGGGACTGGATACGAATATGAAAAAAAAGAAGTTAAGTCTTACAACCATTATTTTTATTGCACTGCTTCTGGGATCCATGACGGGAATAGTGTTTAACCTCTGGATTCCTGCAGGTTTTGTCAGAGATCAGGTTTTTGTAGAAGGGATTTTTTATGTATTTGGTCAGGGATTTATCCGTCTGATGCAGATGCTGGTCGTGCCGCTGGTATTTTGTTCGCTGGTGTGCGGAAGTATGGCCATTGGAGACACGAAACGGCTTGGAAAAGTGGGAGTAAAGACCATGGGCTTTTATCTGCTTACCACAGCCATAGCAATTTCAGCTGCTATTTTTATAGCGTCCCTTATCAATCCGGGAGAAGGATTAAATATGGGAACCATGGAGGCAGCAGAGGCAGTAACCGTACAAAAAACAAGCTTTGCAGATACGGTTTTAAATGTGATTCCAACCAATCCAATGGCCGCACTGGCAAATGGGGATATGCTTCCCCTGATTTTGTTTGCCCTGATTATCGGGGTGATTCTGGCACACCGGGGAGAGCGGGCAGATACAGTCGCCAATTTTTTCAGCCAGTTTAATGATATAATGATGGATATGACGATGGGAGTCATGAAGCTGGCACCTGTGGGGGTGTTCTGCCTCATCGCCAGAACCTTTGCAGGCCTGGGTCTGGATGCTTTCGTTCCTCTGCTGAAATATATGTTTGCCGTTTTCCTGGCGCTGGCGGTACAGGGACTTGTGGTATATCAGGTGCTTCTGAAGCTGTTTACAGGGCTCAGCCCGGTGAAGTTCCTGAAAAAATTTGCCCCGGTCATGGCGTTTGCCTTTTCCACCGCGACCTCCAATGCGACCATTCCCCTTTCTATTGATACCCTTCATAAGAAAATGGGGGTGAGTAAGAAAATATCCTCCTTTACGATTCCCCTGGGGGCTACGATCAATATGGACGGAACGGCGATCATGCAGGGAGTGGCCGTGGTATTTGCGGCACAGGCATTCCATATCCATCTGTCTGCGGCGGATTTTCTCACGGTAATAGCCACAGCCACGCTCGCTTCCATAGGAACGGCAGGCGTGCCAAGCGTCGGCCTGATAACTTTATCCATGGTTTTCAATTCCGTAGGGCTGCCGGTTGAGGCAATCGGGCTGATTATGGGGATTGACAGAATCCTGGATATG
>URUX01000106.1 GCA_900551135.1 uncultured Clostridium sp. | reverse complement strand
GAAGGATTACGGCTGTCAGACATAAGGATGCGGTGAAAGAGCCAAGAAAGGTTCTGCCAAGTCCTGCTGTAAAAAACAGTGTAATGAGAGTAAAAAGAGTGGGAAAGCGGCCATTGCATGGAATCATGGAATTGGTTAAGATTGCAATCAGCCGTTCCCTGGGAGAATCAATAATCCGGCATCCTACAATCGCCGCCGCGTTACATCCAAATCCCATTGCCATAGTCAGACATTGTTTACCACAGGATTTACACTTCTCAAAAGCCCGATCCATATTGAACGCAACCCTGGGCAGGTATCCCAAATCTTCCAGCAATGTGAAGAGAGGAAAGAAAATCGCCATAGGCGGCAGCATGACGGATACGACCCATGCCAGAACCCGGTAAATTCCATAAACAACACATCCAGTCAGCCAGTCAGGGGCATTGAAGAATGCCATCCAATCAGCAAGTTTCCCTTCAAACTGAAACAGAGCGTTCCATAAAAGCTGGGACGGATAATTGGCGCCGCTCATGGTAAGCCAGAATATGAAAAGCAGCAGTCCAAGCATAATCAGTTTTCCTGTAAATTTTCCTGTTGCAATTCGATCAATTCGTTCTTCCAGTCTGCGGCATGTGCCGGTACAGCCGGAGACCGTTTCCCCAGCCAGGGCTTTCGGGGAAAAGTCCAGACAGTCATAGGAAAAGACCTGCTCCACAGCTTCAAGAACAGCCTGGCGGATGCACTGGATAGTCCGGCTGTCTCTGGCGCAGCAGGGAACCACCGGAATCTGCAAAACATCTTCCAACAGTGAAAAATCAATGGATATGCCTTTTCTCCGGGCTTCGTCGCATAAGTTTACACAGAGAACAATGGGAGTTCCCTGGTCTTTTACGTAATCTAAGCGGGTAATCTGAGAAAGCAGGTGAAGTCCGCGCTCCAGACAGGTAGCATCGCAGATAACCAGAATGATATCTGCCTGACCAGAGCAAATATAATCCCTGGCAATGACTTCTTCTTCTGAATGGGCGTTCAGGGAGTACGTGCCGGGAAGATCCACCAGAAGAAACTCTTTTCCGCCGTACTGATAAGTACCCTGTGCCGACGCTACGGTTTTGCCAGCCCAGTTGCCGGTGTGCTGGCGCATGCCGGTTAGAGCATTAAAGATGCTGCTTTTCCCTACATTTGGGTTGCCGGCCAAAGCAGCGACAATGCGTCCGTTATCCATAAAATACCTCCGGAAAAACTGCCAATCCTCATAACCGGGAATATGGCAGGAGCCTTATTGTTACATATGAAAGAGGACGAGAAGAGGATACAAAAAACAGGTATGCACATCTATCCAAAGCTGCCTGTGGGACATTGAAGAATGCGCCATAGCACATTCCGGCATGTGTCTCGACTATCTCCCCCTTCTGTGGTATAATTCCGTATTATGCAATTACGGAGGAAAACATTTTTTATGGGTGTTCAGGAGCCGAAAGAAATAAAAAAACATGTATGCATGGGCATTTTAGCTCATGTAGATGGAGGAAAAACTACATTTTCAGAACAGCTTTTGTACCATGCCGGAGTAATCCGGACAGCGGGAAGAGTGGATCAGAAAAATACGGTCATGGATGGAGATGAGGTGGAAAAGGCCAGAGGAATCACCATTTATGCAGACCAGAGCTGGTTTGAATATGAGGGAGATGAATACTGTCTTTTGGATACTCCTGGCCATGTGGATTTTTCAGCAGAAACCGAGAGGGCTGTGACAGCACTGGATTATGCAATTTTGCTGGCAGATGCTTCCTCCGGTGTAGCGGCTCATACGGTTACGCTGTTCCGGATGCTGGATCGTTTTCAGATTCCGGTATTTATTTTTATAAATAAGACGGATTTGGAAACTGCCAATACAGAGGAAACAATGAAAGAAATTAAGGACAGGCTGACAGAGAATGCCGTTTTTGTGGAAAAGTGGCCGCCGGATAAACAGGATTTGGATGCCCTTACAGAATTTACAGCAGAGCGGGATGAAGAAATAATGGAGGACTATCTGGAAGGCCGTCCGATAGAATATGAGAAGCTGATTTCTGCCTTTCGCGCCATGATACGTGAAAGGCAGGCGGTTTTGTGTATGAAAGGTTCGGCTCTGAAGGATGAAGGGATTGAGCCGTTTTTCAGGGCATTTCATCATCTTACAGAAACCAGATATGAAGACAATAAGCCGTTTTCCGGTCTGGTATATAAGATTCGCCATGATGAGAAAGGCCAGAGGATAACGTTTGTAAAAGTGCTGTCCGGAACCTTAAAAAGCAGGGATGAGGTTCAGATTTTAAAGGAAGATACAGGGAACTCTTATACAGAAAAAAAACAGGCAGAAGATTCCGCACAGGAGGCAGAGAGACTGGAACAGAAAAAGGAAAAAATCCATGAAATCCGGATTTATTCCGGTCAGCAGAGTCAGGCAGTGCAAAAAGCTGCTGCCGGAAGCCTTTGTGCTGTCACAGGCCTCGAACTCCCCCAGTGCCAGGATATAATCGTATCGGCTGAGTACAGGAAAGAAGAACATTCCAGTCTGACAGAGCGTTACACAGCCAGAAAACATTCTATGGAAATGCAGCCTGCCCTTCAGGCCCGGGTTTCTTCTGAAACAGCAGACAATCATACCCTGTATCGTGCATTAAAGCTTTTAGAAGAAGAGGAGCCGCGGCTTTTAACAGAGGCCAGGGAGGACAAGAGTCTGGTAGTCAGCGTTATGGGAAAAATTCAGCTGGAAGTACTGGAACAGGTGTTAAAGGAACGGTTTGGCATTGAGGCAGTATTTGCTCCGCCGAAGGTACTTTATCGGGAGACGGTTGCCCGTCCGGTAATGGGATTTGGTCATTATGAGCCTTTGCGTCATTATGCGGAAGTTCATCTTCGCATTGAACCGGCAGAACGGGGAAGCGGAATTTCCTTTGCAAGTGAATGTCATGTCGATACCCTGGCTTCCAACTATCAGAATTTGGTGCGGACTCACGTGTTTGAGAGAATCCACAGGGGAGTCTTAACAGGAGCGCCGTTAACAGATGTAAACATTGTGCTGACTGCAGGAAAGGCACACCTGAAACATACAGAAGGGGGAGACTTCCGTGAGTCCGTGTACCGGGCTGTCCGCCAGGGACTGGAAAAAGCGGAAACGGTTTTGCTGGAACCCTGGTATCAGTTTGAAATCAGCGCTCCCAGCCAGTATGCAGGAAAGATTATGGCAGATATTCAGAAACGGTCAGGTCAGTGCAGTCCGCCTCTTCTGGAGGGAGAAACGGTTTCCATATCTGGCAGGGGGCCGGTGGCTTCCTTTATGGATTATGGAATTGAACTGGCAGCGCAGACCAGAGGGTGCGGCAGTATTTCCATGGTCTGGGGAGGTTACCAGGAATGTCACAATACAGCAGATGTGGTGGCAGAGTGTAATTACGACAAAGGGGCAGATAAAGAAAATCCGTCCTCGTCGGTTTTTTGTTCCCATGGAGCCGGATTTGTGGTAAACTGGAATGAAGTAGAGAATTATATCCATCTGCCGGCAGAAATGATAGATTGAGATACAAATGGTGGGTGAAATAAGCAGAAAATTGGAGAACAAATGGAAACCACGGATTATTTAGGAAACTATTACGAAGAACTGTTTTTTGGACACGTAAACCGGCGGTATCGGACCATGACGGCTGGCGAAATGAGAAAACGAGCCGAAAAATTGTGCCAGGCCACTCTGGATGAGATTGAAAAAGCCAATGAATTAAGCGATATTCACGCAATGCTGTCAAAGGTATGTGCCTATTTGATGCATAAAGAACATACCGTAAAATTGGCGGAGCAGAAAGCCTCCATTCATGATTATACTGTCCAGGCTAAGGAGTTTTGCCATCGTCTGGCAGAAAAGGATTTGCAGTTTTTGCCGCCTCTGAGAGCAGAGGAATTGGAGCAGATATTAAAAATGCAGGGAATCCGCCGTTATCTGCTCAATAATTCCCTGGACAGGGCTTACCAGTTGTTTTATATCCCCAAGGCTATTCAAAAAGGGATCTCTTCTTCCATGGAAAAACGGCCGGAAGACGAGTATCCGGAAGCGCGGGCTATAAAGCGGAAATTTATTCTTCACATTGGGCCTACTAACAGCGGAAAGACTCATGACGCACTGGAACGGCTGAAAGAGTCTTCTCACGGCGCTTATTTTGGCCCTCTTCGTCTGCTGGCCCTGGAGGTGTACGATAAGTGTAATGGGGAACATGTCCCCTGTTCTATGATAACGGGAGAGGAAACGATAGAAGTGCCGGGGGCGGTGTGCCAGTCCTGTACTGTGGAGATGTTAAACGATCACGAATATTTTGATATCGTGGTAGTAGATGAATGTCAGATGGTGGGAGATCCCTATCGGGGGCATAACTGGACCAGAGCGATTTTAGGACTGCGGGCAGAAGAGATCCATCTGTGTATGGCGCCGGAAGCAGAATCCATTATTACCCAGATGATTAAACGGTGCGGAGACAGTTACCGGATTGTGCGTCACAAGAGAAACACCCGGCTTACGGTAGAGAGAAAAGCCTATTCCATGGTAACTGATTTGAAAAAGGGAGATGCCCTGATTGTATTTTCCAAGAAATCAGTGCTGGCTCTGGCAGCCCATCTGGAAAAACAGGGAATTTCCTGCAGTGTGATTTACGGAAGCCTTCCTCCGGCTACGAGAAGAGAACAGGTCCGCCGTTTTTTAGAAAAAGAGACGGATATTGTAGTCAGCACCGATGCAATCGGCATGGGGCTGAATCTTCCTATCCGCCGGATTGTATTTGTGGAAACTGCTAAATTTGACGGAGTGGCAAAGCGGAATCTGGAGCCTTCTGAAATTAAGCAGATTGCCGGACGGGCCGGACGTTTTGGGATTTATGAAGAAGGATTTGTAGCGGCTGTAGATGGGATTGAACTGATTGAGGACGGACTGTCCCGGCTTCCAGTGCCGATTATGAAGGCTTATGTGGGATTTCCAGAGCAGCTTTTGGAACTTCCGGCAGAGATTGACAATCTGATTAAAATATGGGCATCCATGGATGCTCCGGCTATTTATCAGAAGATGGAAGTAGACGAACTGCTGGCGTTATATCAGCACTTTTTAATGGTTCACCGGGAACGGTTAAATGAATTTGAAAAACAGGAGATTTATAAGCTGATCACTTGTGCGATTGACATTAATAATAAGCTTGTTGTAGATTTGTGGAAGGATTACTGCCGGGAATACCGTGAAGTGGATGAACTGGAATTTCCTTACAGCCCTGGAAACGATTTGTATGATTTGGAAAGCTATTATAAGATGCTGGATTTGTATTTCCAGTTTTCCAGGAAAGTCGGTCTTCCTGTACAGACAGAAAATCTGATGGAAGAACGGCGGGAAACGGAGGAAGAAATCAGCCGTATTTTAAAAAATGAGTGCGGAAGCTATTCCAGGAAATGTTCGGTCTGCGGAAGGGAACTGGCCTGGGATTATCCATTTTCCATTTGTGAAAAATGTTTTGAACGGGGGAAAAATGAAAGAACCCGCCGGGGCGGATACCGGACTGGGGGAAGGTTTCGCAGAAGATAGAGAGCGTGCAGCAGCACAATGGGAAATGTTTTAAAATAAAAAATGCAGCCTATCAGAAGAGTATTAGCAGAATCACAGGTTATAGAGTCTGGTTTTGCTAATACTCTTATTTTGTCTTACTCCGACACCAGTATCTCGACTGCGTTTTTATCTCTTAACGCAATGACCGCACAGCGTACCAGATAGGCAGACATGGAGCCTTTCTGCCCTTTTAATACGCAGGTTACGGTTTCACCTGGCGCAAAACCCAGATCCCGAAGCCGCAGAGAAGAATCTTCATCTCCGGCCAGGAAAGTAATAGTCCCTTTCTGTCCGGTGTCTATTTGACTTAATGGAAGAACCATACCATTCACATCACAAAACTGTCAGTTATTATCAGGATATGCAGAAGATGGAGATAGGTGCTGGCCGCAGGGCAGTCCGTTTAAAATGTAAGGTACCGGGGAGTCGATTTCCATAGAATCAGGGGTAATCAGGCAGTCCATGGCAAGCACGGTTACTCCTGCATGACTGGCCGCCGACAGGGCATCTGCAAAGGCTGGATGGGTACTGCGGTTGGGAGTAAAACAGGAAATTTCTTTCATCTGAATCACAAACAGGATGAAACAGGAAAAGCCTTCCCGGGAGGCATGGATTAGTTCTTCCAGATGTTTGACTCCCCGCTCGGTAGGAGCGTCTGGAAACATGGCCAGCCCGTCCTGTTCTAATGTAACGCCCTTTACTTCCATAAAGGAGGGCTGTCCGTCCAAGAGAAAAGCCAAATCAAAACGGGAAGCGCCATAAGTTACTTCTCTCCGAATATCAGTAACCTGATTGGGCTGTGGACGGGAGGATAAGACGGCAGAAAGCCCCTGCTTGTTCAGCCATTCCCATGCGGCCAGGTTCGGGGCCTGGGAATCCATGTTGATGAGAAGGGGTTCTTTTCCTTCCCGCAGTTTCCAGACGCCGATAAGAGAATAGGCAGTTTTTCGTCCTTTTGCCTGGGCGTCCCTGTGATATTCCAATAATACCCGGACTCCGGGAATTAGAAGTTCTTTGCATCTTCCGGTATTTTTTACATGACAGACTACTGTCTGGCCGTCTAAATCGACATGGGCAATGAAACGGTTGGGACGGGCCAGAAAAATTCCTTCTACTATACAATTGTAATCCATGTTTAAACGCTCCTGATGTGGTATTTGCAGCAAGTATAGCGGAAAAATACGGAGATTGCAAATGAACTGGTGCAAGTGTTGTTTGGATATCAGGTTTTTGTCTTTTCCTGGTACAGACAGGCATGGGGAAATGTGTTTGTAAAACGGACAAATGTACGCGTATGACAATATTAACCTTGCGCTAAACTGCAAAATGTGCTAGAATTTCCACAAATCATTTAACAGACAAAATACAGATAGTAAAATTGTAACTGTTCAGGACGGAGCATCTTCTTGTCCGGCTTTGCCGAACAAGAAGCATCGGAGATTCCTCCGATGTGAAATCTGATGTGAAAAGCCGCTTACAAGCAAGCTTGATACGGCTTTGCCCACCAGATTTCCCGCCGTCCTGAATAGTTACGTAAAATCAAATAAGAAAAGAGGACATAATCATGGCATTATTCTATCAAAGCACCCGTGGAAAAGAAACCGGCATTACCGCCTCCCAGGCTGTATTAAAGGGTCTGGCAGATGACGGAGGACTGTTTATGCCAACGGAAATCCCAAAACTTTCGGTTTCTATGAAAGAGCTTGCCGGAATGTCCTATCAGGAGACTGCTTATGAGGTAATGAAGCTGTTTCTTACTGATTACACCGAAGAAGAGTTAAAAGACTGTATTGCAAAAGCTTATGACGAAAAATTTGATGTAGAGGAAATCGCACCTTTAGCAAAAGCCAGCGGCATGTATTTTTTAGAACTGTTTCATGGAAAAACCATTGCTTTTAAAGACATGGCGCTGTCCATTCTGCCGCATCTGATGGTGACAGCAGCGAAGAAAAATGGCGTGGATAAAGAAATTGTGATTTTGACCGCAACTTCAGGAGATACAGGAAAAGCTGCAATGGCCGGTTTTGCTGATGTGCCCGGCACCCGGATTATTGTATTTTATCCAAAGGGCGGTGTCAGCAAAGTTCAGGAACTGCAGATGCGTACCCAAAAAGGAGACAATACCAGCGTAGTAGCGATTCATGGGAATTTTGATGATGCCCAGACGGGAGTAAAGAAAATTTTTGGAGATAAGGAGTTTGGAAAAGAACTGGCTGAAAATGGATTCCAGCTTTCCAGCGCCAATTCCATTAACATTGGCCGTCTGGTTCCTCAGGTAGTTTATTATGTATATGCTTATGCAAAATTGCTGGAAAATGGTGAGATAGAAGATGGTGAAAAGATTCATGTAACGGTGCCAACTGGTAATTTCGGCAATATTCTGGCAGCATATTTTGCCAAACAGATGGGAGTTCCCATTGACAAGCTGATTTGCGCTTCGAATGAAAATAAAGTCCTTTATGACTTTTTTACCACAGGAACGTATGACAGAAAGAGAGAATTTATCCTGACAAATTCTCCGTCCATGGATATTTTGATTTCCAGCAATTTAGAGCGCCTTATTTATTTAAGCACCGGATGCGATGCAGAACAGAACAGAGCGCTTATGGAAGAGTTAAGCCAGAAGGGTGCATATACCATTACAGAAGATATGAAAAAAGCCATGGCTGATTTTAGAGGCGGATTCGCCACCCAGGAAGAAGACGGACAGATGATTCACAAAGTTTTCCACGAAGTCGGCTATTTAATGGATACCCATACTGGCGTGGCAGCTGCTGTCTGCCAGCAGTACCAGAAGGAGACGGGAGATCAGACCAAGATGGTGATTGCATCTACTGCCAGTCCCTATAAGTTTTCCAGAAGCGTTATGGAAGCTATTGCAGGGCCGCAGACAGAAGAAGATGAATTTGTCCTGATTGATGAAATGAGCCGTCTGTCCGGAATTCCGGTCCCACAGGCAGTTGAGGAAATCCGGACAGCGCCGGTCCGTCACAGCCGGGAATGCGAGATAGCGGATATGAAAGCAGAGATAAAAGATATCCTTTCCATGAAATAAAGCCAGGGACTCAGCACATTGCCAAAACTTTGCTAACTTGAAATTTTAAATTCCAGTGCAGCGGTAAATTCCACCGGACATTAA
>URUX01000105.1 GCA_900551135.1 uncultured Clostridium sp. | reverse complement strand
ACGGGTATCTACACCTTCATTACGGAATACACGGCCAATCTCGTATACTCTCTCCAAACCGCCTACAATCAGACGCTTCAAGTAAAGTTCCAAAGAAATTCTCAGCTTTACGTCTTCGTCTAATGCATTAAAATGCGTTTCAAACGGTCTTGCAGCCGCACCGCCAGCATTGGCTACCAGCATTGGAGTCTCGACTTCCATAAATCCCTGACCGTCTAAGTATTTACGGATTGCAGAAATAATCCTGGAACGCTTAATAAAGGTATCCTTTACTTCCTCGTTCATGATTAAATCTACATATCTCTGGCGATAACGCATATCGGTATCCGTCAGTCCATGGAACTTTTCAGGAAGAACCTGAAGGCTCTTGGAAAGAAGAACCACACTGTCTGCATGGATGGAAATCTCTCCGGTCTTGGTTGTAAATACGGTTCCCTTAACACCAATAATATCGCCAATATCCAGCTTCTTGAAATCTTTGTATTCGTCTTCACCCACGCTGTCACGGGCTACATATACCTGGATTCTGCCTTTTAAATCCTGAATGTTGCAAAAAGATGCCTTACCCATAACACGCTTGAACATCATACGGCCGGCAATGGATACCTCTTTGCCTTCCAGTTCTGCATAATGTTCCTTTATCTCTGTGCTGTGATGAGTCTGATCGTATTTTGTAATCTGGAACGGATCTCTGCCTGATGCCTGAAGTTCTGCCAGCTTATCACGACGCGCCTGAAGCACGTGGTTTAAATCTTCCTGTGGTTTTACCTGATTCTCTCCTGCCACCTTGTACACTCCTCTTATCTATGTTCTGTCCTATACTGTAACAGTTCAGCCATGCCATCTTCGCATGGCCGAACTGTTACCCTATACTCTCTGAATAGCCAGTACCTTGTACTGGATAGTGCCTACCTGGGTTTCTACATCCACTACGTCTCCTACTCTCTTGCCAATCAGGGCATGGCCTACCGGAGACTCATTGGAAATCTTATTCTGAAGGCTGTTTGCCTCAGTAGAACCAACAATGCTGAATTCCATTTCTTCTGCATACTCCAAATCGTATACGCGGACTACACAGCCAACGTTAATCTTCTCCAGGTCAACGTCTTCTTCTACTACAACCTCTGCATTTTTCAGCAGTTTTTCCAATTCTTCAATACGCAGCTCAATGTCTCTCTGTTCATCTTTTGCTGCATCATACTCTGCATTCTCAGACAAGTCGCCCTGTTCTCTTGCTTCCTTAATCTTCTGGGCAACTTCCTTTCTGCGGTTCACCTTTAAATCGTGAAGTTCATCCTCATATTTTTTAAGTCCCGCATAGGTCAGAATATTTTTCTTTTCTCCCATAATTACATTGCTTCCTTCCTGACTATTATTTACACGTCATATCACATTCGAGATATTATAGCTTAAAACCGTATCCTTGTCAAGCCGCCGTTCCGGTCTCTTCCAGACGGCTTCATGCTCTTTTACCAGGGCTCATCCACTTCTCCAGCAGCCTCTCCATATCCTCATAGGTTTCTGTCTGGTTGATCTCATTTCTCAGTGCAGCAGAATGCGGCATTCCTGTGGTATACCAGGCCATATGGCCTCTCATTTCCCTGACTCCCACTCTCTCGCCTTTGTATTCAATCAGCATTTTTCCATGTCGGAGAATCATAGTCCGGATTTCCTCCACAGACGGCTTTGGCGGGGTAATTCCCGTTTCCAGAAGCCCCCTGGTTCTTCCAAATATCCACGGATTTCCCTTTACTCCTCTGGCAATCATCACACCGTCGCATCCGGTTTCTTCCATCATCCGGACTGCATCTTCCGGTTCGAAAATATCTCCGTTTCCTATGACCGGAATCGAAACTGCTTCCTTTACCTGGCGTATCACATCCCAGTCCGCTTTTCCGGAATAATACTGCTCTCTGGTTCTCCCATGAACAGCTACTGCCGCCACGCCGCTGGCCTCTGCCATTTTCGCAAACTCCACAGCAGTGGTTTCTCCATTATAAAATCCTTTCCGGAATTTCACTGTGACCGGCTTTTTCACTGCCTTTACCATGGCTGTCAGAATCTCTCCCGCCAGCTTCGGATTTCGCATTAAAGAAGAGCCTTCCCCATTATTGACAATCTTCGGTACGGGGCATCCCATATTCACATCGATTAATTCATAAGGCCCTTCTGCCACCTGGGCAGCGATTTCAGCCATGATAGCGGGATCGGATCCGAAAAGCTGTACTGCCACCGGATGCTCTTCTTCCCGAACCTGCAGCAGTTCTCTGGTATTTTTATTTTTATATAAAATTGCCTTGGCGCTGACCATCTCCGTATATGCCAGACTGCAGCCCTGTTCCCTGCATAAAAGACGGAATGGAAGATCGGTAACTCCTGCCATGGGGGCTAACACCAGAGGACTGTCCAATTCCACAGAGCCAATTACAGGTCCTTTTCTAGTCATCCTCACTCCTTCTGGCTTCTTCAATGGCTTCCAGAGAGAGGCCTAAAAATTTGACCTGATAGTACAGTTCCAGGGATTCTAACAGTTCTCTCTTTTCCCGCTGATACTGCCTGATTTTCAGGCCGCTTCCAATCTCGTCAAACAGATAATCATTATCGTCTACGGATACCTTAAATTTCAGACTGCCTGTTTCATCAAATTCCAGCGTCAGTACGCCTCCTACATCTTCCGTAAACAGTACGCACATCACATGGAGTTCTTTTTGTATTCCTTCCGGCAGGGAAGAAAAATCCTTGTTAAAATAATACTTTTGCTCATAGGAATTGGCTCCGCAGAGCACCACTGATTGTTGTCCTTCCATATATGGAATCCTTTCTGTCTAAGATTCTTACAGGGAAAGGGCTGTCGCAGAATGACGGCGGGATTTCCTGTTCTATCCCCTCTTCATCATGCGGCAGCCCCCTGCCGATTTCTTATTTATCTTATCAGCATCTTACAGATCTCGTACTGATCCTCTGGAATGTCCTTTTTCATATTCAGAGCTTCCTGAATGTCTACATCTACGTACTGGCCGTTTTGATATGCCACAACCCGGTTGCTCTTGCCTGCTGCTAACAGCAGGGCTGCTTTTGCGCCCATAATAGAAGCATATACCCGGTCCTTACAGGTCGGACTTCCGCCTCGCTGCATGTGTCCCAAAATGGTAGCCCGGGTCTCAATACCGGTAGCTGCCTCAATTCGGCGGGCCATGGATGCAGAATGTCCGATGCCCTCTGCATTAATAATAATGTTGTGCTTCTTGCCGCGTTTCCGGTTATCAATAATCCGGTTGATAATCGCCTGCTCATCTCCGTCGTAACGCTCTGGCAAAAGTACTTCCTCAGCACCGTTGGCATATCCGCACCACAAAGCAATGTAGCCTGCGCGGCGTCCCATTACCTCGATAATGCTGCATCGCTCATGGGAGGTAGACGTATCTCTTACCTTGTCAATTGCCTCCATTGCAGTATTGACTGCGGTATCAAAACCGATGGTATATTCGCTGCACGCAATGTCCAAGTCAATGGTTCCCGGAACGCCTATGGTGTTGATTCCCAATGCGGCAAGTTTTCCTGCTCCGCGGTAAGAACCGTCTCCGCCAATAACTACAATACCGTCAATGCCATGTCTGTGGCAAATCTCAGCTCCCAGTTCCTGGCCTTCTTTGGTTGTAAACTCCTGACAGCGGGCCGTATATAAAATCGTACCGCCACGGTGGATAATATCGGAAACACTGGTACTGTCCATATCTACAATTTCTTCCTGAAGAAGGCCTGCATATCCTCTCATAATGCCTTTTACCTTTAAGCCCTCGTGGATTGCAGTTCTTACAACTGCACGAATCGCCGCATTCATTCCAGGTGCATCGCCTCCGCTGGTCAGTACGCCAATGGTTTTTACTTTTTTAGCCATAAAAAATATGCCTCCCTCTCTGCGAGATAGTTCTTTCAGATAATTAGAACATTTATCCATTTAAAAAGTATTTTTTTCCATACATCACATATTCTAAAGCATTTTACCCTGTTTAGCAAGTCCTATCCGCAGGAAATTTTCGCGTCTCTCCAGAATGGTGAAAAAATCTGCATAAAACAGGGTGCTGCCCCCTTAGCTATTCCGGCTTTTTCAGAATTTTCCCAGCTTTTTTTCTACAATCCGCACATTATCTTCTCCAAAGTATCCCGACAGCCGATCTGTCAGTTCTTTCCCGATCTCTACTCTCCAGTTGGGAGGCATCACTTTTTTCGCATGCTCTTTTTCCAGATAAATCACAACCGAATCGCCGCCTTCTGACTGGGACAATGCATCCAGCAGCTTCTGTTCCCCATTGTGGTAAGCTTCCATGTCTGCAAACTTGATCCACAGTTCTCTGGGAAGCCTGGAAAAGGGAATGGCTTTTTCCAATATCAGTTTTCCAGCGGGTTCTTCTCCCAGGGATACTCTTCCCTGAATGAACAGCTTGGCGTCCTCCACAAAAAGTTCTCGCTGGGACTCATAAATTTTAGGAAACACCAGAACTTCTACTGAACCGGTCAGATCTTCTACCGTAAGAAAAGCCATCATCTTGCCCGTTTTAGTAGTCTTCACGGTTTTATCCGTAATCATGCCTCCTATGGTCACATGCTGGCCATCGGAAAGAGAAGCCAGATTGGTTTCTTCATCCACCACAAAATCAATGGCAGAGGCTGTTGTATTATCCTGAAGACTTTTGATATAAGCCTCTAAGGGATGCCCGCTGATGTAGATCCCCAGAGTTTCTTTTTCGCCTGCCAGAATATCTTCCTTGGTAAATTCCTCTACATTTGGAAAGGTAACCTGAAAATCCGACTTTTCTTCTTCCCCTGCAAAATCAAACAGACTCAGCTGTCCTGCCATGGAATTTTTCTTTTCCCGGTTTTTATTGTCAATAATCTCCGGCGCCACTAAAATTTTCTGGCGCCTGTTTCCCGGAAGGCAGTCCAAGGCACCGGAACGGATAAAGTTTTCCATCGTCCGCTTATTGACCTCTTTATTGCTCATCCGTTCTACAAAATCTTCCAGAGATCGGAACTGTCCATTGGACTCCCGCTCTTCTACAATTGCCTCTACTACAGACTTTCCTATGCTCTTAATCGCAGACAGACCGTACCGAATCCCTCCCCCGTCTACGGAAAATCCGCTTTCTCCTGCATTGATGTCAGGAGGCAGTATGGCTAGTCCCATCTGCCTGCAGGTAATAATATATTCGGAAAGCTTTGTCAGGTTGTCCATGACAGAAGTCATCAGCGCTGCCATAAACTCTGCCGGATAATAATATTTTAAATAGGCGGTCTGATAGGATACCACGGCATAAGCAGCCGCATGAGACTTATTAAAAGCATACTTTGCAAAATCAATCATTTCATCATAGATGTGATTGGCTATCTTCTCATCAATCCCATTGGCAACGCAGCCCTTTACTCCTTCTTCCGGATTGCCGTAAACGAAATTCTGCCTCTCCTTTTCCATGACTGCGGCTTTCTTTTTCGCCATGGCCCTGCGGACCAAATCGCTTCGTCCCAGGGTATATCCGGCCAGATCCCGTACAATCTGCATAACCTGCTCCTGGTAGACAATGCAGCCGTAAGTAGGGCTTAAAATATGCTCCAGCTGAGGACAGTCGTAGGTAATGGTCTCCGGATTGTTTTTTCCTTTTAAATATTTGGGAATAAAGTCCATAGGCCCTGGACGGTACAGGGAAATTCCCGCAATAATATCTTCCAGGCTGCCTGGCTTTAACTCCTTCATAAAGCTTTTCATACCAGAACTTTCCACCTGAAATACACCGTCTGTCCGTCCGGTTCCGATGGATTCCAAAACCCGTTTGTCATCGTAATCAATCTTGTCTATATCAATATGGATTCCCCGGTTTTTCTCTACCTGATCGCAGGCATTCTGGATTACAGTCAGCGTTCTGAGACCTAAAAAGTCCATTTTTAAAAGTCCCAGTTCTTCCAGTGTGGTCATGGTAAACTGGGTGGTAATGGTGCCGTCTGCCGCTCTGGATAAAGGCACGTATTCGTCTACACTGGTCCGGCTGATAACGACCCCGGCAGCATGCATGGAGGTGTGACGGGGAAGACCTTCCAGCCTCATTGCCATATCAATAAGATACTTAACCTGATCGTCACTCTTGTAAGCATCCCGCAGATCCGGACTGGTTTTCAAGGCCTTTTCCAGGGTCATGCCCAAATCCCCTGGGATCATTTTTGCTATGGCATCGCACTGGGCATATGGCAGATCCAGCACCCTTCCTACATCTCTGACTACACCTTTTGCAGCCAGAGTACCAAAGGTTACAATCTGGGCTACCTGATCTTTTCCATATTTTTCCACCACATAATCAATGACTTCCTGGCGCCGTTCATAACAGAAGTCGATATCAATATCCGGCATGGATACTCTCTCCGGATTTAAAAATCGCTCAAACAGCAGATTATACCGGATAGGATCAATATTGGTAATGGCCAGCGCGTAGGAAACGACACTTCCGGCAGCAGATCCCCGCCCAGGCCCTACGCTGATACCGTGGGATTTGGCAAAGTGAATAAAGTCCCATACAATCAGAAAGTAGTCTACATACCCCATGGTGTGAATGGTATCCAGTTCATATACCATCCGGTCGTGAAGGGTTCCATCATCCTCCGGATACCGTCTGGCAAACCCTTCCTCACAGAGATGATTTAAATAACTCCAGGAATCATATCCTTCCGGCACCTGGTACTTTGGCAGCTTTGTGACACCAAATTCGATTTCCACATTGCATCTTTCTGCAATTTTATGAGTATTATCCAGGGCTTCCGGCGCATAGGGAAACAGTTCCCTCATCTCGTCTTCTGACTTTAAATAGAACTTTTCCGCCTCATACCGCATCCGGTTTTCATCTGTCACCTTTTTGCCAGTCTGGATACACAGCAGAATATCATGGGCTTTCCAATCTTCTTTTAAGGTATAATGACTGTCATTGCTGGCTACCAAATCGATTCCCAGTTCTTTGGATAATCTGAGAATCCCCTGATTGACCTGTTTTTGCGCCGGTATTCCATGATCCTGAAGTTCTAAGAAAAAGTTGTTTTTCCCGAAAATTTCCTGATAATGAAGGGCTGACCGCCTGGCTTCTTCGTACATTCCCCTCATCAGATACCTGGGAATTTCTCCTGCCAGACAGGCGCTTGTGGCAATAATGCCTTCATGGTACTGCTCCAGCACTTCATAATCTACTCTGGGTTTATAATAAAAACCTTCCACAAACCCTTTGGATACAATTTTCATCAGATTCTGATACCCCTGGTTGTTTTCTGCTAACAAAACCAGATGGTAATACCGATCCTCACCGTTTACCGTCTCCCTGTCAAATCTGGAACCAGGAGATACATAAATCTCACAGCCAATAATCGGTTTGATTCCCTCTTCCCTGCAGGCCCGGTAAAAATCGATGACGCCATACATAACGCCGTGATCCGTAATTGCCAGACTGTCCATCCCCAGTTCTTTCGCCCTGGCAGCCAATTCTCTAATTTTACTGGAACCGTCCAGCAGACTGTACTCTGTATGGACGTGCAAATGTGTAAAAGCCATTTTCTTCTCCCGTAATCACTGTTTCGAGTAAAAAGTACGACCGGCATAAAAAGCCGGTCGCAAATCATAATTGTTTCACTCTGGACGCTGTTATTTATCACTTAAATATGCTTCAATTTCGGCGATTGCTTTCTCCTCATCTGCTCCGTCAGCAGTTACGGTCACTTCCTCGCCCACAGATATTCCCAACGTCATCATCCCCATAATGCTCTTTGCATTCACCCGTTTTGTACCTGTCTCCACATAGATCTTACTGTCATACTGACTCGCTACCTGCACAAGCATTGCAATTGGTCTGGCTTCCAGACCAGCAGTCAACTGAACCGTAATTGTCTTTCTTACCATAATTTTCCTCCTCATTTCTTCAAGACAGCGTTTTTTCTGTCCCATTTACAGCATTTTCCCTCAGCTCCTGGGCAATGGCACCCAGCTTTCTAAGCCGGTGATTAACACCGGACTTGCCTACGGGATTGTCCAGAGCTTCTCCTAGCTCTTTTAAACTTGCATCGGGTCTTGCCAGGCGCAGCGAGGCAATCTCCTCCAAATTTTTCGGAAGCTGATGAAGTCCTATCGTATCTCGTATATAAACGATATCTTCCATCTGTCTTACGGCAGCAGATACCGTCTTGTTAATGTTGGCAGTCTCGCAGTTGACCTGCCGGTTCACCTGTCCCCGCATCCCTCTGACAATCCGGATATTTTCCAGTTCCATCAAAGCGATGGGTGCCTCCATCACAATCTGGCTGCCTTCCTTGATGTATACTACAAAATACTTCTTGCGGGTCACCATTTTGGCATCTATTCCAAACGTTCTGATAATCTCCTGAACCTGTTTGGCTCTGTCCGGACTGGGACAGACAATCTCAAAATGGTAAAACTTTTCCGGGTCACTAATGGAACCAGCAGCAAGAAACGCCCCTCTGATAAAACTTCTGCGGCAGCAGGCATTAAAATCACATTATTTACCAGAGAGAGAGAATCCCCTATTTCTCCGTCCTCCTGTAAAAGCCTGGTGGCCTGAAGCACTTTCAGGGCATCCTGATGTTCCTGGACCGCAATTGTATAAGTATGACTTTTTTTTTGGAAAGCGTTTCTCCGGATTGAAACATCCGCTCCTATATTAAATGTTTTTTTCAATAATGTAAAGCACTTTCTTGCAACTGCTCCATTTTCTGTGTGAATTTTTATGCGATAGCGGTTATTTTCCGAAATCTGGACTCTTCCGCAAAAGCTTAACATGGCTGCCAGCTCACTGATCTGACAGTGGCGGGCA
>URUX01000104.1 GCA_900551135.1 uncultured Clostridium sp. | reverse complement strand
TGGGGGCCTCCTGTCCTTTCTTCTCGTCGATAGGCTTGGCGGCTCCAGCGGCAGGCGGTTTTCCCGCCTCTGGAGGCGCGGGTGTGCCCGGCGGCGCGCCGGGGACCGGGGCGCGGAACGCTCCGATCAAAGGGTTTTTCTTGGGGTCTGCCATAGTCGTTTTCCTCCTTTATGTCGTGGCGTTTTATTGAAAACTTCCCTCAATTTGAGGGGAGTTTTGCTCGTTTGGGACGATCCGTGGGGAAAACCGCCCCCTGGGTGTGCTTGGCGGCGGGCAGGTCGGCCAGTGTGGACGGGAGGCCGTCAAAGTCCTGGTCGGTCCCCAGGATCGAGGCCAGCAGCACCACATCGGCCCTGTCCACGCCGTACCTCTCCGCCAGCCAGTCCAGGTATTCCCGGCGGTTGGAGTAGTCTTTTGTTTTATAACGGCTCATAGGGACTACTCCTCCTGTTCATTCCCACTGTGGATAGGAAAAGTCATGCTGGACTGCCGCCTGATAATAGGGGCTCATTGTGACTGGCGCGTTATATAGGGCGGTCAACAGATAGGCGCGGATATTACGTATTTCTGTTGTGTTGCGTCTCATGCAGTCAAACACATATTCCAAATGGCCATTGTCCAACATTTGCAGCCGCCCTTTTACCTGCTCGGCCGGCATTTCCGCCCCTCCAATGCGAAAGGTAGGCCGGGTGCTGCATAGCGTGTCCACGATCAGCTCTGTCACGCTTTCCACGTCCTCATAACCAAACTGCTGGCAGAGAAGGGGAAATTCGATTGCTTCTTGCACTTCTCTCCGGCACTCGCTTCGATCTATCCATCTGCTCTCCGGGACTGTGGCAGATGGATGGATAGATGGATAAAGCTGACTGAGATCAGTCTGATTAGATTCAATATAACTTGTGTCCGATTTTCGGAAGTCAAGAGTTCCGCTTTCGGGAAGTGCAGACTTCCGATTTTCGGAAGTCTTGACTTCCTCTTTCCGGATGAAGTTCTTGACGTAGATTTTTGTGGGGCGGCCCTGGCCCTGCTTCTTACGCTCAATCAGACCCACCTTGTCCAGTTCGGTAAAAAGGGCTACCGCTTTGTTGTGGCCGCAGCCCATCGCGCCCATCGCTTCCTCCAGGGTGAAGTAGATGAATACCCGGTTTTGTTCGTCCAGCCAGCCGTTGCGTATGGAAAGCCCCATACGGTCCAACATCAAGCCATATAGAATTTTCGCGTCGCCAGTTGTCTGTTTGAAACCGGGGTCGGTGAACAACACCTTGGGAATCCGGTAAAAGGTATATTGCTCTGCCTCGGTGCCATAGAAGTATTCCAATGCGCCCGGCTCGGCCATGTTTTCGCCCCCTTTCCTGGGAACGGCTGCCCGAAAAAGGGCGCGAAAAAGGGACACCGTAAAAACAGTGTCCCTTTTCGTGCATGTTGCCTTAAACCCTTGCCCGTTTAGCCGTCTGCCGTATTATTTTTTTAGTTTCCTTAATCGGCACCAGCTAAAGGGCGGGCCGGTTTATTTTTCTTCTGGTATTTAACACGTTGATGTGATATAATGGCGATAAATGTAACCGTTCTGAACAGTTACTTCAAAAAAGAGAGGACACCCCGTAAAGGAGGATATGTAAATTGAGCGAAAAGAAAATTATGCTGGGCAATGAAGCTTTTGCCAGAGGTGCGTGGGAAGCGGGCGTAAAAGTGTCAGCCGCCTATCCTGGTACTCCAAGTACAGAAATCAGTGAGAATCTTGCAAAATATGAAGAGGTATATGCAGAGTGGGCTCCCAATGAAAAAGTAGCCACAGAGGTAGCCATTGGCGCATCCATCAGCGGCGTCCGTTCTTTGGCATCGATGAAGCATGTAGGCCTGAATGTGGCAGCCGATCCTCTGTATACAGCAGCATATACCGGAGTAGGCGGCGGAATGGTTCTGATTGTAGCTGATGATCCTGGTATGTACAGTTCCCAGAACGAGCAGGATACCAGAATGATTGGGCGTGCTGCCAATGTGCCGGTATTAGAGCCGTCGGACAGCCAGGAAGCAAAGGATTTTGTAAAACTGGCATATGAACTGAGTGAAGAGTATGACACTCCTGTTATCGTCCGCAGCACAACCAGGCTGTCCCATTCCCAGGGTGTGGTAACTCTGGAAGACAGAGCAGTTCCGGAAGACAAACCGTATACCAGAAATCCGGCCAAATACGTTATGATGCCAGGCAATGCCAAGGGACGTCATCTGGTAGTAGAAGCCAGAATGGACAAAATGGCGGAGGATGCTTCCGGATTTGCGATTAACCGGGCAGAGTACCGTGATTTGTCGGTGGGCTTTATTACCAGTGGTATTCCGTACCAGTATGTGAAAGAGGCAATGCCGGATGCTTCCGTATTAAAACTGGGTATGGTACATCCCCTGCCTAAAAAGCTGATTGAAGAATTTGCGTCAAAAGTGGAAAAACTGTATATTTTTGAAGAACTGGAACCAGTATTGGAAGAACAGATTAAATCCTGGGGGATTGAATGCATTGGAAAAGAACTGTTTACCCGTCAGGGAGAGTACAGCGCCAACTTAATCCGTACAAAGGTGCTGGGACAGGAGATTGCAGCAGCCCGGCCTGCTGAGGTTCCGGCAAGGCCTCCGATTCTTTGCCCGGGATGTCCTCACAGAAGCGTATATTCGGTATTGAACCGGCTGAAAATCCATGCGGCAGGTGATATTGGCTGTTATACCCTGGGGGCAGTCCCGCCATTGAATGTAGTAGATACGACAATTTGCATGGGAGCCAGCATCTCTTCTCTGCATGGTATGGAAAAGGCAAAGGGACGGGAGTATATCAAAAACTGGGTGGCTGTTATTGGAGATTCTACGTTCTTACATACAGGAATCAATTCCCTGATGAACATGGTATATAACAAATCTGCCGGAACGGTGATGATTTTAGATAACTCCACCACTGGCATGACGGGACACCAGGATCATGCCGCAACCGGAAAAACCTTAAAAGGTGAAACCACGTATGCCATCAGTCTGTACCATTTATGTAAGGCACTGGGCATCGAACACGTTTATGAGGTAAATGCCTTTGATACGGATACACTGGCAGAGGTAGTAAAGAGAGAAGTGGAACGGGATGAAGTTTCTGTAATTATCACCAAGTCTCCATGTGTATTGTTAAAGGGAGTAACCTTCCCCAGCAAGTGCCGGGCTGTTTCAGACAAATGTAAGAAGTGCGGACAGTGTTTAAAACCGGGATGTCCGGCTCTTACAAGAAATGAAGATGGAACCGTAAAAATTAATCCGTCTATGTGTAATGGATGCGGTTTGTGCATGAAGCTGTGTAAATTCGATGCCATTGAGGAGGTAAAAGCGTAATGACAAAAAATATCATGATTGTAGGCGTAGGAGGTCAGGGAACGCTGCTTACCAGCCGCATTTTAGGCGGAATCGCTACGGCAGGAGGATATGACGTAAAGCTGTCTGAAGTTCACGGTATGGCTCAGAGAGGCGGAAGTGTAGTCACCTTTGTGCGTTACGGCGAGAAAGTGGCAGAACCGATTGTAGAAGAGGGGCAGGCAGATGTTTTAATTGCATTTGAGCGTCTGGAAGCACTCCGCTATATCCAGTTTTTAAAGCCGGAAGGCGTGATAGTAGTCAATGATGAGCGGATAGATCCCATTACCGTTGTAACCGGTACAGCAGAATATCCGGAAGGAATTCTGGAAACCCTGAAAAAGGAGCACACGGTGTATGCGGTAGAAGCGGGAAAAAAGGCCCTGGAACTGGGAAACAGCAGGGCATTTAACGTAATCGTGCTGGGAGTGGCTGCAAAGCACATGGACTTTGAGAAAGAACTGTGGCTGGATGTCATAGAAAAAACCGTTCCGCCAAAAACCATTGAATTAAATAAAAAAGCATTTTTGCTGGGATATGAGATGGAAAAGGACAGTAAGGAAGTCTGATATATGCAAACCATTATTTCCGGTATCCCGTGGCAGTAACCACAGCAATTTTTGTGCCCAGTTCGTCGGTTATGACCGTTTCATAAAAGCAGGCATGGCGGCCTTCCTTTACAGGGCGGGTTACGGCGGTCAGTTCTGTGCCCTTGGCACCTGCAAGAAACTGGATCTGGCTGCTCAGGGTAACGGTTCCCATGCCGGAAAAATTGGCGGCTGCGGCAAAGCCGAAATCAGCCAGGGTAAATAAGGCTCCCCCCATGACGGCGCCAGCAGCATTTCGATGGATGTCAGTCAGTTTCATGGTGCAGACCGATCCTGTTTCGTCCAGTTGTGTTAAGACGATACCGGCAGCCTGAGTAGCAAACAGATCCTTTTGAAAAAATAGTTTTGCTTCTTCAAATGTCATAATGGCCTCCTGAAAAAATTCTGATACAGCTATTTTATCACATTTGGGAGAAAATGCATCTTGAAATTATAATGCTTTTATTGTATACTTACTTATGTAAAAATTATGTGAACTTGTAACACCTGGAATGTTCGACACTCTTACGTATTTGAACCTACACTATGACATCGGGATTCCAATATTTTCAGGCGGATGCCGGGCCTCCTTTTGAGTGGATGGCAGAAGTTTGATTGAGGTTGCCCACCTAGCTTTGCTAGGGGTCAATTAGTAAGAACCGGCATTTTGGGGTTACAAAAGAAGAAAGCAGCGAGCAATCGCTGCTTTATCTGCATTATAGACTATCCAATAAGTGGGAAATCAGAATACATTTGGAAATATTGGGGGAAGCATTTATGAACAGACAAAAGTTTTATCATTACATTTGCTGGGGGGTTACAGCATTTCTGGTAATTGCGGCCAGTATTGCATTTTGTTTTGTGCTGTTAAAGTTTGACAACGTAAAGGGCCTGTTTTCCATGCTGACAGATATTATGGCTCCGGTAATTTACGGTGCGGTAATGGCCTATCTGTTAACACCTATTTACAACCGGTGTGTAGCAAAGACAGAGCCGGTATTTTCCAGATGGGTTAAAAATGAAAAAAATGGAAAAGCGCTGGCAAAAAGCCTGGGAACCCTTGTCAGCCTGGTAGCCCTTATTGCAATTGTAGTAGGGCTGTTTTCCATATTGATTCCGGAGGTTATTAAAAGTATCCAGAATGCAGTATACGCTCTGCCGGAAAATATGAGAAATCTGTCGCTCTGGGTATCCCAGGTTCTGGAAAATAATCCGGAGGCAGAGAGTTTTGCCATTAACTCCTTAAACCGCTTATCAGCCTGGGCTCAGGGCGTGTTGGAACCAAATTTAGATAAGATTTTGGGAATTTTAGGAAATCTTTCTTTAGGTGTAATCAGCCTGCTGGTCTGGCTGAAAAATCTGCTGATCGGCATCATTGTTATGATTTACCTTCTGAATATTAAAGAGCAGTTTGTGGCTCTGGCAAAGAAGATAATGTATGGACTCTTTTCCATAGAATGGGCCAACCGGATCGTAAAGGAAGCCAGATTTATCCATCAGGTATTTGGAAGATTCATTATTGGCAAGATTGTGGATTCTCTGATTATCGGAATTATGTGTTTTGTATGTCTGAGTTTTATGAAGATGCCATATACATTATTAGTCAGCGTAATTGTAGGCGTTACCAACATTATTCCGTTTTTTGGCCCGTTTATCGGAGCTATCCCCAGTGCGTTTCTGATTTTGCTGGTCAGCCCGATTCAGTGCCTGTATTTCCTGATTTTCATTCTGCTGCTGCAGCAGTTTGACGGCAATATTTTAGGACCGAAGATTTTGGGGGATTCCACAGGGGTTTCCAGTTTCTGGGTATTATTTTCCATCTTGCTGTTCGGCGGTCTGTTTGGATTTGTAGGAATGATAATCGGAGTTCCTACCTTTGCGGTAATTTACCGTTTAATTGGAGATTTCATCAACAGCAGACTGGAAAAACAGGGGCTGTCTGTTTCTACAGAAGATTATAGTGACTTGGACTATGTAGAGGAGACAGACGGGAGCTATAAGAAATTATGAACAAAAAATCATTCATTACGCCGGTAGTGTGGATTCTTTCGATTATTGCTGCACTGATGGCAATTATCGTGGTTTTAGAGCCGGATCACAGGGCGGAAGGTCTTACCAGAGCAAAGGCGGCAAAAGCAGTGGCACTGATGCTGGACTCCAGAGAGGGTGTGCTTCAGTATCAGAAAGAAAAGGGCACTTCTCATTTTGCGCAAAAAGAACAGAACAACTGGTATGTGCCGTATATGGATTATCTCTATGACCAGGGAATTTTGTCAGAGGAACTGACAGAACCTGCAGCAGCTTCAGCTCAGAAACCGATTACATATGAAGAAGTCAGCCATCTGGCAGCCGCGTTTTCCAAGCCTTTGGAAGCAGCGGTAGGACTGGTGAAAAAGAACCGGAGCCATCCGTATCCGGAAGAAGATTTCTGGCTTCTGTATGATAAACTGATAAAAGAATTGGGAGTATCAGAAGGGGAAGATGGGGTTCGTACTTTAGAGGTACTGCTGTATGGAACTCCGTCTAATATCAAACCATCTGAAAGCTGGATGGCCTATACCAGTGAGGGAAATTTCCGGTTTGAAGGGCTGGCGCTGGACGCTTATATTGACTGCCAGCTGGAAATCATGGTTCGGGGAAATGAGATGATTGGGGTTCGCCGCCTGATTTCAAAAGATGTAGTTTATGAAAATGTATGGCTGGACGACAGCAAAACCGATACCGTTCAGGTACATTTGGGAAGTGTATGCCGGACCTTTTCCGGAAAAGGAATTGACAATCTGGAAGAATTTCGGAACAGTCTGGTAGATTTGCAGCTGGAATCGGGAAAACTGGTAAAAATCTCTGTGAAGAATGACAAGATTACCGGCAGGGTTTTGTCAGTCAGTGAAAATGGGATTGAAATAGAAGGGTACGGCTTGCTGGAACTGGATAAAAGCTTTCGTGTTCACAAGGTTTACGGTCAGTATAGGGAGGGGAAACTTTCAGACATTCTGGTAGGTTATGACAACCAGGAATTTGTCACCAGTGACGGGAAGCTGTGCGCTGCGCTGATTATCCGGGATTTTGATGCAAAGAAGATCCGGGTACTTTTAATGGATACCGGATTTCAATCGATTTTTCACCCTTCCGTAACTTTGACCTGTGACACAGATGCAGTGATTACATATGGAAAAAAGGAGAAGAAGCTGAAAGCAGGAGAAAGCCTGACTGTGGAACCGGGCAGTAAATATCTGAAGGACGGGCGCGCGGCAATTTCTCCGGAAACAGAGCAGGGACGGATTTCCATTTCTTCGATTTCCAGAAGCCAGGGAACTCCGTCTTACAGCGGAACCGTGGAAATCAGGGAAGAGCCGGAAGGCCTTACCATAGTGAATGACCTTTATCTGGAAGATTATCTGAAAAAAGTAGTTTCCAGCGAGATGCCGGCAAGTTACGAATTAGAGGCATTAAAGGCGCAGGCAGTCTGCGCCAGGACTTATGCATACCGGCAGATTTTAGGAAACAGCTACAGCCGGTATGGAGCCCATGTAGATGACAGCACTGGATTTCAGGTATATAACAATACAGAAGAGTCAGCCAGAACCACAGAGGCAGTTAATGCAACCTACGGCCAGATGATGTTTTATGAAGGCAGCGCCATTGAAGCGTTTTACTTTTCCACCTCTTGTGGTCACACAACAGACGGAAGCGCCTGGGGAGGCAGCGGAGCAGCTGCGCCATATTTGAAAGCCAGGGAATTGCGGGATAGGAAAGAATGTCTGGATTTGTCCAGTAATGCCGCTTTTTCGGAGTTTATTAAAAACAGGGATTGCCCGGCTTATGACCAGAATTATGCCATGTACCGGTGGGAAACCAGAATTACACCTCAGTATCTCCAGAAAAAGGTTCCGGAAATTGGAGACATCACTGGTATGGAAGTGACGAAGCGGGGGCCGGGAGGAGTGGTTCAAAGTCTTGTCATACAGGGAACTTCAGGAGAAAAAATTCTGGAGGGACAAAATCAAATCCGGAGTGTCCTGGGAGATCCTTCTCTGGAGATTACGAAAAAAGACGGAAAAACCCAGACTGGATTTTCGATTCTGCCCAGCGCCTATATTTCAATTGAAAAAAGAACGGCAGCAGATGGAACCCTTTCCTTCTATATTTATGGAGGCGGCTATGGACACGGCGCAGGTATGAGCCAGAACGGGGCTCAGCAAATGGCTGTGGATGGAAAAGATTATCAGGAAATTTTAGGTTTCTTTTATGAAGGAGCAGAAATCAGAGAAGCCGTTTATTAAGCGATTTGGAAGGCTGGAAAAAATAAATCGAAAGCAGCATCATATAGAAATATAGGGCAGGTTCTGCCCTATATTTCTATATAGAGAGAATTAAGTGCAGGGGAGTAAAAATGGAGACGAGAGAGAGAGCAGAGAGTTACTGGCAGCATCTGACGGAATATTTAAATCAGCTGGGAGAAGAAGAAAAAAGTCCGCTGACCATCGAAAAATACGAGAGAGATGTGCGCCGTTTTTTAAATTATGTACAGGGGAAGGAGATTACGAAAGAACTGGCAATCCAATATAAAAACAGTTTACTGGAACAGGAATATGCAGTTGCCAGTATTAATTCAATGCTGGTGGCATTAAATCGATTTTTTGAATATATGGGCTGGTATGATAAGAAAATTCAGCTTTTGAAGCATCAGAGAGAGATCTTTTGTTCTGAAAAAAAGGAACTGAGAAAGGAAGAGTATCTAAGGCTGGTTCATACTGCCCGCAGGCAGGGAAACGAGAAGATTGCCCTGATTTTAGAGACCATAACCTCTACTGGGATACGGATAAGTGAACCAATGTCATTTAGTTAACATTAGCAAAAACAGAGATTAATCCTGTAAGCAGATGA
>URUX01000103.1 GCA_900551135.1 uncultured Clostridium sp. | reverse complement strand
CACGCGACCTCTGCGTCCCGAACGCAGCGCTCTACCAAACTGAGCCACGCCTCGACAACTGGATGCAAGCGTTCAGGCTTTTGTAAGCTGCTCACAACCACATGACGTAGTATAATACAAAACTCGCTCACTGTCAATGGAAATTTTACTAATTTTCAAAAAAATTTACAAAATTCTTCTTTTACCCTGTTTCTAACCAGCTTTTCCGCAAAAAACTGCAGACAGCCCCGGCGGCTGTCCAAACATCCAGCCGCCGGTATTCCCATTAGACCTCTACTGCTGTAAAACCTAAATCGTCCAGTATCTCTACTGCCTTTTTCTCGCAGCTTTCGCATCCGTCGATGGCTACCGTCTTGTTTTCCAGACTGATGGTATGCTTAATATCCGCTCCGGTTAATGCCTTGTCGATTCTGGCTACACATCCATTACACATTATTTCTTCACACTTATAAGTCTTCATCGTATTTATCTCCTTTATATTTTACTGGTTGAATTTTGATTTGCAAACTATCATAACGGGCAAACTGCTATTTCATCATTTTTTGTATAGCTGTACACAGTTCGTCTACCACATCCAAATCTCCGCGTTCAATATCATTGACCACACAGGTTTTAATATGATTTGAAAGCAATACCTTGCTGAAACCGGACAGGGCGGCCTGAACGGCAGAAACCTGGGTCAGAATGTCAATACAGTACCGATCCTGCTCTACCATATTTTTAATGCCTCTCACCTGCCCTTCTATCCGGTTAAGGCGGGTCAGCAAATCTTTCTGCTCCACCGGTTCTCTGTGCTTGGTTTTGCAACAGGATTTCGTCTCTGCCATCATTATCTCCTTATCCTCTCTTTTTTATAATTTTAATCTGCGAAGCCGCAGAGCGTTTCCTACCACGCATACCGAACTGAGAGACATGGCGAACCCTCCCAGCATGGGACTAAGCAGCGGACCTCCAAAAAGGTACAGGACACCTGCTGCTACCGGAATCCCCAGTGAGTTATAGAAAAATGCCCAGAACAGATTTTGTTTGATATTGCGGATTGTGGCATTGCTCAGTTTAATAGCCCGATATACATCCATTAAATCTGACTTCATCAGCACAATGTCGCCAGACTCCAGGGCAATGTCGCTTCCGGAACCAATGGCGCAGCCTGCATCTGCCTGAACCAGGGCTGGAGCGTCATTAATGCCGTCACCTACCATCATTACAGTCCGGCCTTCCTGCTGAAGCCTGCTGACCTGGGCCGCCTTGTCTTCCGGAAGAACTTCTGCAATCACTTCGTCTACATGAGCCTGTTTTCCAATATATTCTGCCGTCTGCCGGTTGTCTCCCGTTACCATATAAACCCTGATTCCGGCAGATTTCAACTTGTCAATGGCCTCCCGGCTGGTTTCTTTAATAGTATCTGCCACACAGATCATTCCAATCAGGCGGCCATCTTCGCAAAGATACATCGGGGTTTTCCCCTGGCTGGCTCCATACTGACGCTCTGCCTGTTCATCCGGCTTTAAACTTAATGTTTCCAGCAGGCGGCGGTTTCCCACGCTGATCTTTTTTCCATCCAGTTCTGCTTCAATTCCGGCTCCTGTAATGCTGACAAACTCCTGGGGCATGGCCAGCATAAGCTGTTCCTCTTTTGCCTTTTCCACAATGGCCTGGCCTAAGGGGTGCTCTGACATCTGCTCACAGCTGGCGGCAAGTCCCAGGATCTCTTCCCTGGTTCTTCCCTCTTCCAGTATGATTACGTCCGTTACCTTGGGTTTTCCCTCTGTAATCGTACCTGTTTTATCCAGTATGACTGCATCAACTTTGTGACAGATTTCCAGTGCTTCACCGCTTTTAATTAAAATGCCGTGGCTGGCTCCTACTCCGGTTCCCGCCATAATCGCCGTGGGCGTCGCAAGGCCCAGTGCACAGGGGCAGGCAATTACCAGCACTGCTACGAAAATGGTCAGTACAAAGGCGATGTCTTTTCCGCCAACAACCAGCCATAAAAGAGCCGCCGCAACAGCTATTCCCATAACTGTCGGAACAAATACTCCAGCTACCTTGTCGGCCAGCTTGGAAATCGGCGCTTTCTTACCCTGGGCATCCTCAATCATTTTGATGATCTTAGACAGAGTGGTATCGCTGCCGGTTCTTGTTACTTCTATTTCCATAGCGCCATTATAATTCATGCTTCCGCCGATTACTGCATCTCCCAGTTCCTTTTCTACAGGAACACTTTCTCCGGTCAGCATGGACTCGTCTACGCTGCTGTTTCCTCTTACCACGGTACCATCCAGGGGTATCCGGCTGCCTGGTTTAATTAAGATATGCTGGCCGGGAAGAACCAGTTCGGTCTGAATTTCCCTTTCTTCGCCATTTTCATACAGGATTGCCGTATCCGGTGCCAGTTCCATCAGCTTCCGGATAGCTTCGGAAGTCTTTCCTTTGCTGCGGCTTTCCATGTATTTTCCCAACATAACCAGAGTTACCACTACCGCCGCCGATTCGTAATAGAGATGATGGGCATTCATGGGATTTTCCGGAATCCCAATGGTCATGACCAGACTGTATACAAATGCGCTTCCGGTACCAATGGCAACCAGGGAATCCATGTTTGGATTTCCTTTCCACAGCGCCTTAAAGCCTACGATATAAAACTTGCGTCCGCAGATCAGCACTGCCACTGTCAAAATCAGCTGAGCCAGAGCATACCCCATGGGGCCTTTATCCATATCCATGAATGCTGGGAGCGGAAGCGGGAACGGAACCATATGTCCCATAGAGATATACAGCAGAGGGAGGGCAAAACAAATGGCGGTAATTACCTGCCTCTTCGTCTTTTTCAACTGGATCCCCTGTTTTTCCATCTCCAGTTCCTGCTCTTTTTTCTCTGCATCCGGATCTAACAGGCTGGCCTTAAATCCGGCCCGGTCTACCTTCTGCATAATCATATCCGGCGTTACCTGATCTTCGTCATAGGTAATGACCATCCGGTTGGTGGTCAGATTAACGTTGCTCTGCTCCACGCCTTCCATCTTTCTGGTCACCCGCTCTACTGCCCCGCTGCAGGCTGCACAGCTCATTCCGTCTATTAAATAACATTCCGTCTTCATATCTGGACTCCTTTCCATATTTCAAAAGCCTCTTGTCCTGTCTTTCCAGGAACACGGCTTTTGCTTACATACCATATACCCCTATATGGTATGTATGGTGTTATTATAACCTCCAGTCTGAAAACTGTCAATATGAAATCCGCGGTTATTGGATATGTCTGCGGCTGTCAAAGTATACAAACCGGTCAACCGCCTCTAAAATGTCTTTAAAATCCTCTCTGGGAGCTATATCAATATACTTTTTTAACAAGGTCTGTTCTTCTTTTTTATAACGGCCATAAAAAATATCAAACAAATTATGGCCCCGCAGATGGATCTTAATCTCCTCCATATGTTCTTTCATATCATCTGGAGATACAAAATCCCGCCCTATGGCCTGTTTTAATTTCTGTCCGCTTTTCAGCCGGTGAAGATAGTCCTTCCACTTCTCCCACAAAATCTGGTAAAACTCTTCCGGAGAGGAAACGATTCCCAGCATTGTCATGACAGAAGGATTTAAAAAATAATTTTCAAAGGAATAGTATTTTAATATCAGCACATTTTCCGGTCTTACCCTGGGAAGCTTATCTGCATCTGCCAGACTGGCCTCGTCATAATAACGGCAAAGCTGGCGTTTTAAAAGATTGGCATCCTGACCATCCCCATCCCGGATCATCAAAAACTGATCGCGGATATACAGCTGGTTCATGTATTTTAAATTGGCATAGGTCTTAATATTAGTACAGCTGTTGGTGGTAATCACCGCGATTCTGGAAAGTCTTCCGTCTTCGTCTGCGATTTCCGAATAATACTTTCGCAAAAGCAGGGGAAGGCGGCTTTTATCCTGTTTTCCTTCTACAAAAAATACAAAGCTGACGTTCATCAGGTCATTGGCACCATACCCCAGATCGTCTAAAATCCGGCCAATATCGGTATGCTTCCGAATCACGGAACAGTCATCTTCATCCAGAACTACCTGACGAATCTGGCGGCTGTTAAAATTAAAAATCAGATTGGGCGAATGGGTGCTGAAAATCACCTGGTTTTTCTTGGACAGACGGTACAGAATCTCACTGGCGGTCTTTTGAAGCTGGGGATGGAGATACATCTCCGGATATTCTACCAGGACAATGGTTGGAACCTGGTCGGTTTCCTCGCTGTAGGTTTCTAATAAAGACAGCATATAGATGTTTTTCATACCCCGGCTCATATTGTCAATGGACGCCAGACTTCCTGAATCCCCTTTATAAATCTGAGCCTGAATCTTAAAAATCTCTTCCAGATTCCAGTTTAAGCTGTACAGAATTTCCTCCAATCCTCCATTTTTATGAAAATTTTCATTGAGCCGTCTGGTAAAACTGCTTAAATTGACCTGGTACATCTTATATTCCATCAGTCTGGAAATTTCCATCACACTTAAACGTTCCGGTTTTTTCTGGTTTATCAGACCAAGGCACTGAAAACAGTGGCGGCAGGTCTTGGCTCCGTCAAACATACAGGAACCGGCCTGAATTTCCCGCTTCAAAATCTGCCCCTGTGCCAGCAGCAGGTCGCTCTGCAGCATTTCCATGTCCCTGTCTGTGTTAATATAGGAAAGTCTGGGAAGCATTTCTTCAATGTATTTATTATGCTTTTTCACTCCATCTCCAAACCGCCGGATTCCACTGGTATTAATTACGCAGGTAAAGGACAAAATCTCCCCCTGAAATGAAGGCAGACGCTTTCTCACTTCCTGCTCCCAGATGGAAAACCGTTTATATGCGCTGACTGCTCCCCGCTTATGAAACAAAGCTAAATCCTCCGGTGTAATTTCCAGAGACACCTGAATCTCAATATTTTGGGATTTTTCATTAAAATCCCCCTTTTGCGCCTGTCTGGAACCGGTAATCAGCCGGATAGCATCCAGCACAGACGTCTTTCCAGTATTATTTTTCCCTACTAAAATCAGGGCATTTTCTATATTTTTTATTTCCATGTCCTCAATGGACTTAAAATGACGGATTCGAAGATAGGTAAAACGCATATACTTTCACTCCTATTAAAAATCAAACAGGGATAACTGGTTGCTTTCCGGCAAATCTCCTAAAATATGCAGTTCGCTCATCAGGTCGCAAACGGTTTTGCTGACCTTGGAACGGTTTCGGAAATCCTCTTTTGATAAAAATTTTCCATCTTTGGCTGCATCTACAATCCCCTCTGCCGCCTTCTCTCCCAGACCGTCGATACTGCTTAATGACGGCATCAGCTTACCATCTACAATCTGGAAATGACGGGCTTTGGCATTGTAAATATCGATAGGGGTAAACTCAAAGCCTCTGGCGTACATTTCCTGGACGATTCTCATATCCCTTAAGGTATCCTGCTCCTTTTTGGACAACGTGTCGCTGCGTCTTTTGTAATCTGCCAGATGGGCTTCTAATTTCTCCCTTCCCTGGCACATCAGTTCATAGGAAAAACCGCTGGCCCGGATACTGAAAAAGGCCGCATAATAAGCCAGAGGATAAAACACCTTACAGTAGGCGATTCGCCAGGCCATCATAACATAGGCAGCAGCGTGAGCCTTTGGGAACATGTACTTAATCTTTTTGCAGGACCAGATGTACCAGTCCGGCACGCCATGTTTGGTCATCTCTTCTTCCCATTCCGGTTTCAGGCCTTTGCCCTTTCGGACGCTTTCCATAATTGTAAACGAAAGTCCTTCTTCCATTCCTCTTTGTATCAGGTAGATCATAATGTCGTCACGGGTACAGATGGCCGTCTGAATGGTCGCCTTTCCCTCCTGAATCAGGGTCTGGGCATTGCCCAGCCAGACGTCTGTACCGTGTGACAGGCCGGAAATACGCACCAGGTCAGAAAAGTACTTGGGCTGGGCGTCAATTAACATCTGCATTGCAAAATCCGTACCAAACTCAGGAATTCCCAGAGCGCCTAATTTACACCCTCCAATGTCTTCCGGAGTAATCTTTAAGGCAGATGTGTTTTGGAACAGGGACATTACTTCTTTCGAATCCAGCGGAATATCCTTGACCGGATCCAGTCCGGTCAAGTCCTGAAGCATTCGGATCATCGTCGGATCATCATGTCCCAGAATATCCAGCTTTAACAGGTTATGGTCAATGGAATGGTAGTCAAAATGAGTGGTAACGGTCATGGTAGTCATATCATTGGCCGGGTGCTGAACCGGGGTAAAGGAATTGATTTCCTCTCCCAGCGGCAATACGATAATTCCTCCCGGATGCTGTCCCGTCGTACGGCGGACCCCGACGCAGCCCTGGACAATCCGGTTAATCTCGCAGTTTCGCTTTCTGGTTCCCCGCTCTTCATAATATTTTTTTACATATCCATAGGCCGTTTTATCAGCCAGGGTACCAATGGTTCCTGCACGGAAGGTCTGGCCTTTTCCGAAAATAACCTCTGTATAGTCATGGGCTTTACTCTGGTACTCTCCGGAGAAATTTAAGTCAATATCCGGCTCCTTATCTCCTTTAAATCCCAAAAACGTTTCAAAGGGAATATCAAATCCTTCTTTTTTCAACGGCTTTCCGCATACAGGACAATCCTTATCCGGCATATCGCACCCTGCCATACCGCTGATTTTTTTTACATCTTCCGAAGTAAAATCACTGTAATGGCAGTTTGGGCAATAGTAATGGGGGCTTAAGGGATTTACCTCGGTAATTCCCGCCATGGTCGCCACTAAAGAAGAGCCGACTGAACCTCTGGATCCAACCAGATAACCGTCTTCGTTGGATTTCCAGACCAGTTTCTGAGCAATGATATACATAACGGCAAATCCGTTGGAAATGATGGAATTCAGTTCCCGCTCCAGCCGCTCTACTACAATGGCCGGCAAATCGTCTCCGTAGATTTCATGGGCTCTGTCGTAACAGATCTTTCTTAATGTCTCGTCCGAATTGGGAATCACCGGAGGACATTTATCCGGACGCACCGGAGCAATGGGCTCGCACATATCCGCAATCTTTCTGGTGTTTGTGATGACAATTTCCTCTGCCTTATTGGAATCTAAGTAATCAAATTCCTTAAGCATTTCTTCTGTGGTCCGAAGATACAGAGGCGCCTGATCGTCACAGTCTTTAAAGCCCTGTCCGGCCATAATAATCCGGCGGTATACCTCATCCTGGGGATCTAAAAAATGAACATCGCACGTAGCGCACACTGGTTTTCCATACCGTTCCCCCAGGTCAATAATCCGCTTATTCAGTTGAATTAAATCCTCTCTGGTCTTGACCGTACTCTTTTCATCCCGAAGCATAAAGGAATTGTTTCCCAAAGGCTGCACTTCCAGATAGTCGTAAAAGTCTACAATCTTGGCAATATCCGTTTCCGAAACCTCTCTTAACAATGCCTGATACAGCTCTCCCGCTTCACAGGCTGAACCAATAATTAAGCCTTCTCGATACTTGGCCAGCTGGCTTTTGGGGATTCTGGGCCTTCTGGCAAAATAAGTAAGGTGAGACATGGATACCAGTTTATACAGATTAATCCGTCCGATATCATTTTTTGCCAGGATAATAATGTGATAGGTAGGCAGTTTGCGAATGGCCTCTACCGTTACCTGATTCATATCATTTAGCTGATCCAGATTTTCAATTCCCATTTTCCGGAGCATCCCTACAAAGGCCACAAAAATTTCAGCTGTAGCCCCTGCATCATCCACTGCCCTGTGATGGTTTTCCAGAGAAATTCCCAGGGCTTTTGCCACGGTATCCAGCTTATAGCGGCCAAGGTTTGGCATCAGCTGCCTGGCTAGGGTCACAGTATCTAAGACCGTAGGGGCAATGGAGATTCCCAGTCTCTCTGCATTTTGGGTAATAAAGTTTACGTCAAAAGAGGCATTGTGAGCCACCAGAGACACGTTCTGGCAAAAAGTCAGAAACTCCGGAAGTACGGTTCCAATATCAGAAGCCTCTAAAACCATGGCGTCATTAATACCTGTCAGCTTTTCAATCTCAAAGGGAATGGGGATCTGGGGATTTACAAAGGAACTGAACCGGTCCACAATCTTCCCGTCTCTCACCTTTACAGCTCCGATCTCAATAATCCGGTCTCTGGATGGAGAAAAACCGGTTGTCTCAATATCAAATACCACGTAATCATCTGAAAAACTCTGGCCTTTTGAATTCTCTACCAGCTGCTTTAAATCATCAACCAGATACCCCTCTACCCCATACAGAATCTTAAAGGTATCCCCCTTATCCAGGGCATGGTTTGCATCCGGGAAAGACTGGACACAGCCGTGATCCGTTACTGCTATGGCAGGCATTCCCCATTTTTTTGCCCGTTTAATGATGTCTTTTACTTCGGACACTCCGTCCATATCGCTCATTTTGGTGTGGCAGTGAAGCTCGACCCGTTTTTCCAGGCTGTTGTCCATTCTCTTAGAAGTAAAATCCTCACATTTTTTAATTCCCCACACGGACCCCAGTGTCAGCTCACCGTCGAATTTATCAATGGTGGTGATACCGTTGATACGGATGAAATTGCCGGAAATAACCGCCGCCTTTATGTCTTCCAGCGCCTCATCCTTTGCAAACATCTTAACGGTAATGGTATCCGTAAAATCAGTGATTGTGAATATGACAATGGTTTTACCGCTTCCCAGAAGCCGGCTGTCCACATTCAGTATCTTGCCGCGCAGCGTCACGGCTCCCATTTCACCGTCAATCTTATCTATCGTAATGAAATTGTCTTCAAAATCCTTGCCGTAAAGCACATCCGGATTGTCCGTCCGCCGCCTGTATGTATTCTTATCCTGATACGTCT
>URUX01000102.1 GCA_900551135.1 uncultured Clostridium sp. | reverse complement strand
ACTGGATTATCGGTGATCCGGAAGGCTGGCCGCAGGAGATGGTAGATAAGTATTTCTTTAAGCCGATTGGCAATAACTTTGGCTGGCAGTATGAACAGCATGCATGCCTGATTACTCCAAACGGAGATGTGATGTGCTTTGACAACCACCACTGGGGTTCAAAAAACAAAGACAAATTCCTGTCTGCCAAGAACAATTTCTCCAGAGGTGTCCGCTATCGCATCAATACCAAGGATATGACGATTGAACAGGTTTGGGAGTATGGAAAAGACCTGGGAGCAGAATTCTTCTCTCCATATATTTCCAACGTGGAATTCTATAACGAAGGCCATTACATGGTACATTCCGGTGGTATTGCATATAACAAAGACGGTGAAGTATCAGAAGGTCTGGGAGCATATGAGCCTTTATTAGGCGGCAGCTTGGAATCAATTACCATAGAAGTCTGTGATAACAAGCCAATGATGCGTCTCCATGCAAAAGGTAATTACTATCGTGCAGAGAAGATGAAGCTTTATGGTGAAAATGAGACTCTGGAACTGGGCAGAGGCCAGATTTTAGGTGAACTGGGAGTTACCAAGGAATTTGAGACTGAAATCCCGGCAGAGTATGATGGGGAACTGCTTCCGGATAAATATGCTGCAAGTATTGAAGAAGAGTTCGACCGCTTTACGTTCCATGCAACCTTTGAAAAAGGCCAGTTAGTAATGCTTCTTTGCGAGCAGGGAGATGAAGTTCACCGCTACTATATTTCTACAGCTTCCAGTCCGCTGAAAGCAATGTGTTGCGGCAGCTTCCTGGAGTCTGATGAAAGAGTAACCAAGACCAATGTCAATAAGATTGGATTAAAGGGCGAATACGATATCCGGGTAATTGTAGAAGGCAGGAAATACGATACCGGAATTAAGATTGTCTGCTAAAAATTGATATCGTGTGCGGAGTGCCGCAAAACAGGTGTGGAATGCCCTGTTTTGCGGCATTCACTTTTTCATCCCAATAGAAAACGGACTCCGAAGAGTCCGCAATCCGATTCTGGTTTAGGATTCCCTGCGTGTCAGGAAATTTCTTTCAGCGCTTTTTTAAACTGATTGATAAATAGAATCACAGTAAATATAACCGCAATGATATCTGCTGCAGGTTCTGCCATATATACGGCTAACGTCGGGGCGGCAGAAAAGAGTCTTGGCATGATAAAAATCAATGGGATCAGAAGAATAAATTTTCTGGTAACTGCCACGGCTATGGAAGCTTTGGCATTGCCAAGGGCGGAAAATGTAAGCTGGCAGGCCATCTGGATACCAAATATAAACAAAGCGGCAAGATAAATCCGAAGGGCGGTTCTGGTAAATTCCAACAGCTGCGGGTCGGAAGTAAATAAAGAGGCAAATATCTGCGGGAAGGCCATGACACAAAGCCACAGGATTACCGCGTAGCTGAGGCTGGATTTCAGCAGCAGGGAAAAGGCAGATTTTACCCGGGCAGTATTTCGGGCTCCATAATTGTAACTGATAATAGGCTGAGCGCCCTGGCCCAGTCCCTGAAGAGGGAGCATGGCAAACATCATAACGCTGTTTAAAATGGTCATGGCTCCAACTGCCAAGTCTCCGCCGTATTTCAGCAGAGAAGCATTAAAACATACAGAAATAATACTTTCGCTTGCCTGCATGATAAAACCGGCCAGACCCAGGGTCAGGACGGGGAGAAGGATGGATGCTCTGGGCATGAGGTGACACGTCCGGATGCGTAAATGGGTTTTCCTGCCAGCCAGGAAGGACAATACCCATATGCAGGATAGGGCCTGAGACAGGATAGTCGCAAGGGCGGCGCCTTTTACACCCATGTGGAAGCCAAAGATCAGAATGGGATCCAGGATAATGTTGGATGCTGCACCGATGAGTACAGACAGCATTCCGGTTTTAGCAAAGCCCTGAGCTGTAATAAATGCATTCATGCCTAAGGTAAGCTGTACGAAAATGGTTCCCAGGGCATAAGTATTTAAATACTGAACTCCGTATTCTACCGTGTTTTCACTGGCTCCAAAGGTTAAAAGCAGAGGCCGGTTCCAGGCTAAAAGAATTGCGGTTAAAATGGCAGAAACCGCAAGCTGAAGGGTAAAACAGTTTCCAAGAGTTTTTTCTGCAGAATCCATGTCTCCCTTCCCCATAAAAATGGAAGCTCTGGGGGCTCCGCCATTGCCGACCAGGGCTGCAAATGCAGATACAATCATAATAATCGGCATACATACACCTACACCGGTGAGCGCCAGCGCTCCGACCTCCGGGATATGTCCGATGTAGATACGGTCTACCAGATTGTAAAGCATATTAATAATCTGGGCGGTTACAGTAGGCAAAGACAGGCGCAGCAAAAGTTTCCCTACTGGTTCTGAACCTAAAAAATCCTGTTCCTGTTGCAAATTCATAAAGTTTCGCTCCTTTTCACTGCTGATTCTGTGTTTTCCATAATACGTTTGCTTAGCTGATGGTACAATTCCCGTTCTTCACTGGAAAAGCCAGTAAACATTGCCTCCTGAAAGGAAGACATCTGTTCTTTGATGGTATTGGTAACAGGCCTGGCCTCTGGTGTCAGGGTTAAATGGACAATCCTCCGGTCTGTTTCATCGGGATTCCGTTTTAACAGACCTTTCTGAATCAGGGATTCGACAGCCTGGGAAATGTTTCCTTTTGACAGCATACGAAACTCTGCAATGTCTCTGGCCGTATCAAGCCCTGGATTGTTGTGCAGGAAGCTGATGATATTTGCTTCTATTAACGTAAGATGATAAGTTTCGCAGACTGTTTTAAACAAAGTGTCGTACAGCTTAAAAATACGCCGAAAGTTCATTAAGACTTCTGCAGCTCGTGTCATAATTCCTCCTTGAAACCAGGTGGCAAACAATAAAATAGTTCTTTTTGAAAAAAGTTCTAAAAAGAACTATTTTATAGAGTATTATACTCGGATGTTTCCGGTTGTCAAGACGTTTTGGCTGAGAGCCGTTTTTCCAGTAAAGCGATACCCTGGTAGATGACAACGGAGACAATGGAGAGAATGACGATGGAGGTGACCATCAGGGTCATCTGGAATACCTGGGAAGAATAGATAATCAGGTATCCAAGCCCGGCTTTGCTGGACAGAAATTCTCCGATAATCACGCCGACCAGACACAGGCCTGCATTGACTTTCATGCTGCTGATAATAAGGGGAACGGAGGCTGGCAGAAGGACTTTCAGCAAGACATCTTTCTTTTTGCCGCCAAGGGAATAAATCAGCCGGATCTTATCCTGGCTGATTTGGGCAAAGCCGGTATAAAGGGTTAAAACTGCTCCAAATAGAGCGACAGATACTGCGGCCGTTATAATGGTTCTGGGGCGGTTTCCCAGCCATACAATTAAAATGGGAGCCAGAGCTGATTTGGGAAGACTGTTGAGCATCACCAGAAAAGGTTCTAAAATTTCAAACAGGCTGCGGTTAGACCATAAAAGAAGGGCCGCTGTCAGGCTTATTCCGATTACGAGAAAGAAGCTGATTAAGGTTTCTGCCAGGGTAACGCCGGTGTGGTAAATCAGGCTTCCATCCGCTGCCATTGAAGCCATGCAGGAAAGAATCAGGGAGGGTCGGCTGAAGATAAAACTGTCTATCAGTTCCAGTCTGGAGCACAGTTCCCAGAGAGAGAGAAACAGGATAAATAGTAAAATGCGGCAGCTTTTTACCATCCGGCGGCGAAATGTCTGTCTGGCTACATATTCAATCTGTGCAGGGCTCATGGTGCTGCATCTCCTTCCATAAAAGATTAAAATAGCCGGCAAATTCCGGCAAATTTCTGCGGGCAAGCGGATGGACGGTCTGGCCTTTTTCAGCCTCAAAGGAAACCGGAACAATGGTTTTTATCCGGCCTGGTCTGGGTGAGAGAACCAGTACCCGATCAGCGATGCTGATGGCTTCTGCCAAATCATGGGTTACCAGAATGGCAGTTTTTCCGGCAGTCCGGATGATGGTACTGATATCATCACTGACTTCCAGTCTTGTCTGATAATCTAATGCAGAAAACGGTTCATCCAGTAAAAGGAGATCCGGTTTCGTGGCCAGTGTCCGGACTAATGCGGCTCGCTGGCGCATCCCGCCGGAAAGTTCAGACGGTCTGGAATGGAGAAACATTCCCAGGCCGTAGTCAGAAAGCATGGCAGAGATTTCATTTTTGACAGCCGGGGAAAAGGTTCCGTTTAATTCGGAGCCTAAACAGGCATTGGATAAAATGGAACGCCATTCAAACAGATGATCCTTTTGAAACATGTAACCGATATGACCTTCCGCACCAGGCGATTTGATTGGGGTGCCATCCAGAAGGATCTCTCCTTCGTCAGGAATTAATAAACCGCATATGAGAGAAAGAAGCGTGGATTTTCCGCATCCGGAAGAGCCTACTACAGCGAGAAATTCTCCGGAAGCAGCGGTAAAATTAATATGTGAAAGGGCCAGTGTCTCGCCTTCCATACGGTGGTAAGAACAGCTGACCCCTCGTACTTCCAATTTGGGAATCATAGACAGGCCTCCATATTTTTAGTGGATTTATGCCTTATTATATGGAGAAATGCAGAAAGAAGTGCAGAAAAAAAGCCTCCTAAAGGTGGGGGAACGTTTAGGAGGCCGGAACAGAGAATAAATCTGTTCCAATATTATGGCAACAAAAGACGGACAATAAACATAGTTGATTTTTGTATACAAAATATACCATAATTTGGAAAAAAAGGCAAGACGATACATAATATATTTCTTGATTTTATACATAAAAATTGTAATTACTTGCAGGGGGTGGAAATTTGCTTTATAATAATTTGTAAGCGTACGAACAGTAGGGGGGACATTATGAACGAACATCAACAAAAGAAAAATCCACTGGGCTATGAAAAGCTGTCCAGACTTCTGGCAGGATATGCCATTCCAAGTATCATTGCCATGCTGGTCAGCTCTCTCTATAATATTGTGGATCAGATTTTTATTGGACAGGGAGTCGGATATCTGGGAAATGCTGCTACCAATGTATCCTTTCCTCTAAATACCATTTGCATGGCTCTGGCGCTGCTGATTGGTATTGGCTGTGCGTCCGGTTTTTCTCTGGAACTGGGGGCAGGAGAACCGGAAAATGCTGCCCGCTATGTGGGAACAGCAGTCAGTATGATGGTGGTGGCTGGTATCATCTATGTGGTGACGGTTCAGATTTTTTTATATCCTTTATTAAAAATGTTTGGGGCAACCCAGGCCGTTATGCCTTACGCAGTCAGCTATACCAGAATTACAACGCTGGGAATGCCGTTTCTGATTGCCACTAACGGATTAAGCAATCTGGCAAGAGCAGATGGAAGCCCGAAATATTCCATGACCTGTATGCTGGTGGGAGCAGTAATCAATACCATTTTAGATCCTGTTTTCATTTTTGTATTTCACATGGGAGTGGCAGGCGCAGCATGGGCTACCATTATTGGACAGATTGTTTCTTTTGGAATCGCATTCCGGTATTTATGGAAGTTCAAACATGTCACACTGAAAAAAGAATATTTTAAATTAGACAGAAAACGGTGTGCAACCGTAGCAGGGCTGGGAATGAGCAGCAGTTTAAACCAGCTTGCCATTACCCTGGTACAGATTGTGTTAAACAATACTCTGACCTATTATGGAGCCAGATCGGTTTACGGCAGTGAAATTCCTCTGGCAAGCTGCGGTATCGTAATGAAGACCAACGGAATTTTGATGGCAGTAATTATTGGTATCTGTCAGGGGTCTCAGCCGATTTTGGGATTTAACTACGGAGCTGAGCAGTATGAACGGGTGCGGAATGTATTTAAACTGGCGATTTCCTGTGCGTTCTGCGTATCGTCGGTCTGTTTCATCCTGTTCCAGTTTTTTCCGGGCTATATTATCTCCATATTCGGTTCCGGAGATGCCCAGTATATGGAATTTGCTGTAAAATTCATGCGGACATTTTTATTTATGGTATTGGTAAATGGTGTCCAGATGCTGAGTTCCAGCATGTTTTCTGCCATTGGAAAACCATTAAAAGGAGCTTTGCTGTCTTTGACCCGTCAGGTGTTTTTCCTGATTGATTTTAATCCTTCCATTATTCTTTGGAATCGACGGTGCATTGTATGCAGGGCCAGTGGCAGACTGCGGAGCATTTCTGCTTTCTGTCTGCTTAGTAAGACAGGAATTTAAAAAGATGCAATAAAGGCTTGCATTTTCCAATAGAAAGTGTTATGATGAACACGATAACATGATGATGAATGGCTGAAAGAGTGGGCGTGAGTCCACTCTTTCCGTTTGTCCGGCTGTAAATCCGGACACAGGCCAGACAGGCTAAGAAAGGTGGTGCGAGATGAGCAAAAAAGAGCAATATGAGGCAAGAACCGAACAATACCTTCTCCCATTGATGGAAGAACACAATTTTGAGCTGGTAGACGTAGAATATGTAAAAGAAGCCGGCACCTGGTACCTGCGTGCTTACATCGATAAAGAGGGCGGTATCACGGTAGACGACTGTGAAGTGATTAACCGCAGGCTTAGCGACTGGCTGGATGAAGAGGACTTTATTGAGGAAAGCTGTATTTTAGAAGTCAGCTCTCCCGGACTTGGAAGACCTTTGAAAAAGGAAAAGGATTTTGCCAGAAGCATAGGCAAAGAAGTGGAAGTAAAGCTTTACAAGGCTTTCAATAAACAAAAGGACTATACCGGTGTGCTGGAGGCATATGATAAGGATACCGTCACCCTGGGGATGGAAGACGGAAGCCAGATTGTATTTGACAGGCCGGACATTGCATTGATTCGATTAGCTTTTGATTTTTAATGGAGAAGGATCATTAGGAGGATAACCATGAATAAGGAACTGTTATTGGCATTGGAGATGCTGGAAAAGGAGAAAAATATCAGCAAGGACGTATTACTGGAAGCGATTGAAAATTCCCTGCTGACTGCTTGCAAAAACCATTTTGGAAAGGCAGACAATGTAAAGGTCACCATTAATCCGAATACCTGTGATTTTTCCGTTTATGCGGAAAAAGAAGTAGTTGAGGAAGTGGAGGATTCCATGCTTCAGATCAGTCTGGCAGAAGCCAGAATGAAAGATCCCAGATACGTAATCGGCGATATTGTCCAGGTACCGATTGAATCTAAGAATTTTGGACGTATTGCAACCCAGAACGCCAAAAACGTGATCCTGCAGAAAATCAGGGAAGAAGAGCGCAAGGTTCTCTATAATGATTACTACAGTCTGGAAAAAGATGTGGTAACCGGTATTGTACAGAAAAATCTGGGCAGAAACATCAGCATTAATCTGGGCAAGGTAGACGCGATTTTAAATGAAAGCGAACAGGTAAAGGGAGAGGTTCTTGCTCCGACAGAACGAATCAAGGTTTATATTTTGGAAGTTAAAGATACACCGAAAGGACCAAGAGTTTCCGTATCCCGTACCCATCCGGATTTGGTAAAGCGCCTGTTTGAATCTGAGGTTGCCGAAGTAAAAGACGGTACCGTTGAGATTAAGGCTATTGCAAGAGAAGCCGGTTCCCGTACCAAGATTGCAGTCTGCTCCCATGACCCCAATGTGGATCCGGTAGGTGCCTGTGTAGGATTAAACGGCGCCAGAGTCAACGCGGTTGTAGATGAACTGCGGGGTGAGAAGATTGACATTATTAATTGGGATGACAATGCAGCCTTATTAATTGAAAATGCTCTGAGTCCTGCAAAGGTTATCTGTGTAGTAGCCGATGAAGACGAAAGAGAAGCACAGGTTATTGTACCCGATTACCAGTTATCTCTGGCAATCGGAAAAGAAGGACAGAATGCAAGACTGGCAGCACGTCTGACTGGTTATAAGATTGATATCAAGAGTGAGACGCAGGCAAAAGAATCCGGTCTGTTTGAAGAAATGGGTATTGAATACCAGGAAGATATGGAAGACATGGAAACCAGCTACCAGGAAGAATATCAGGAAGATTATGAAGACTCCCGGGAAGCAGAAAAAACCAGCGAGGAATAACAAGGAGTGGTAAAGTGAGTACAGTAAAGAAGGTACCTTTACGGCAATGTATTGGCTGCGGATGCAGTAAAAATAAAAAAGAAATGATTCGGGTTTTAAAGACGCCGGAAGGGGAATTCACCATAGACGCAACCGGACGGAAAAACGGAAGAGGCGCCTATCTGTGCCCATCTATGGAATGTCTGGAACGGGCAGTAAAGGGAAAAGGCTTAGAGCGCTCCTTTAAGATGGCAATTCCGAAAGAAGTATATGAAAACCTGAAAAAGGAGATGGAAGAGCTTGGATAACAGACAGAAGGTGTTAAACCTGATTGGTCTTGCGACCAAGGCCGGCAAGACGGCCAGTGGAGAATTTTCCACAGAAAAGGCGGTGAAAACCGGAAAGGCGTGTTTGGTGATTGTATCGGAAGAAGCATCGGATAATACAAAGAAGATGTTTTCCAATATGTGTACTTACTATAAAGTGCCTCTTTATATGCTTGGAAGAAAGGATGAGCTGGGCCACGCCATGGGTAAGGAGATGAGAGCATCTCTGGCCATATTGGATGCGGGGTTGGCAAAAGCCGTGGAGAAACAGATGAAACTGATAGGAGGTAGTGAGCATGAGAGTAAATGAATTAGCGAAGGAAATAGGAAAAACTCCCAGAGAAGTAATGGATCTGCTGGAGAAAAATCATATTAGAAAGAGCGCGTTGTCAGGACTTAGCAGCGAGGAAGAAAGACTGGTGAGAAGCCTTACTGAGCCTAAAAAAGAGGAAGCATCCTCGGAGGGGGCTCCTCACAAAAAGAAATTGGTTGCAGTATATCGTCCGCAGAATTCACAGCAGTTAAAAAATCGTCCGGCCAGCCCGAAAAATGCAGGTCAGCAGCGTTCTTCGGTAAAACCGGCAGAAGCTTCAAAAGCAGAAGAACC
>URUX01000101.1 GCA_900551135.1 uncultured Clostridium sp. | reverse complement strand
TACTGTGGCGGTCGGTGACAGACTGCTTACTGTATTATAAGTTGTTTGAATTTTCATAGAAAGGAGGACGTTTGATTATGAGGACATTTCATAAAGATTTTCTCTGGGGCGGCGCGACCGCGGCAAACCAGTATGAGGGCGGCTATAACGAAGGTGGAAGAGGACTTTCGGTAAATGATGTGGAAATGGGAGCACGCCATGGAGTCCAGAGGGAAATCCACGACTGCATCCACCCGGATGCTTACTATCCAAGCCATGTGGCTACGGATTTTTATCATCACTATAAAGAAGATATTGCGCTGTTTGCAGAAATGGGCTTTAAATGCTTCCGTCTGTCTATTTCCTGGAGCCGTATTTTTCCAAATGGAGATGAGGAAACCCCGAACGAGGAAGGACTTCAGTTTTACGACAACGTGTTTGATGAAATGGCAAAATATGGCATGGAACCACTGGTTACCATTAACCATTATGAAATGCCATTGGGACTGGTAAAGAAGTACGGAGCCTGGAGAGACAGAAGACTGGTGGATTTTTTTGTCCGCTATTGTGAAGTGCTGTTTCAGCGGTACAAAGGGAAAGTGCATTACTGGCTGACTCATAATGAGATTAATCTGCTGATGCTGACCTGGCGTCCATGGCATCAGGCAGGAATCATATACCAGGAGGGAGAAAACAAGTCTCAGACCATGTTAAATGCGGCTCACTACCAGCTGTTAGCCAGTGCAAAAGCAGTAGTGCGGGGACATGAAATTGATCCGGAGAATCAAATCGGATGCATGCTGGTATACCCATTGTGTTATGCTGCAACCTGTCGCCCTAATGACCAGATTCTGGCCATGAAGAAGATTAACAAGACGTATTATTTTGGAGATGTTCACTGCAGAGGATATTATACGAATGTTTGTACATCTCTTTGGAGAGATTTGGGGGCAAAACCGGATATCCAGCCAGGGGATGAAGAGATTCTGAAGAAAGGTACCGTAGACTTTGTGGCATTCAGTTATTACTTCTCATCCATTGAAGGAGAAGAGGCAGAAATAACGGAAGGCAACCAGATTTTAGGCGGAAAAAATCCATATCTTCCGGCAACGGCATGGGGCTGGCAGATTGATCCGACCGGTTTGAGAACATCTTTAAATTACCTGTATGACAGATACCAGAAGCCGCTGTTTATTGTAGAAAACGGTATGGGCGCAGAAGATAAGGTGGAACCGGATGGAACCATAGAAGATGACTATCGTATTGATTATCTGGGCCAGCATATTAAAGCGGTAATGGATGCAGTAGAAAAAGATGATGTTCCGGTAATGGGATATACCCCCTGGGGCTGCATTGATCTGGTATCCGCAGGAACTGGAGAAATGAAGAAGCGTTACGGATTTATCTATGTAGATAAAGATGATAATGGAAATGGAACTTTAAAGCGCAGCAGAAAAAAGAGTTTCTACTGGTATAAAGATGTGATTGCCACCAATGGAGCGTGCTTAAAAGACTGACAGACAGTAAAAAACACCGGGATTTCTGAGTGTCAGGATTCCGGTGTTTCAAATAAAAAAAGCAGATAACGGGAATCGAACCCGCCTCCCCAGCTTGGGAAGCTGGTGTTCTACCGATGAACTATATCTGCGATTCCAATAGTATAACATATCAGGGGATTATTTACAAGGAAAAATTATACTTTTTTGAGAATAATTTTGAGAAAAACTTGTGCATATTGTCGCGTCAAAAGGGGGAAAATAAAAAAAGTATAAAAAATATATTGAAAAAATAAATTTTTTTGTTGTAGAATATACCCAGAACAAACGAATAGAGCATGTTGATTTCGTGGATTGTTACTTTTATTAGGCAAGACCTGGATCATACAACAGCAGGCTTTTATATATGTTTTATTAAAACTATATAAGGGACAGTTAATGTATGGCAGGTCTTTTTTTGTTTTTCCAATCAGGAGTCCGGAAGTACTGAGAGGGAGGCAAAAAGATGCTGCAAAGGCAGATTCCTTAACCCTGGCCAGGCAGGAAAATGCACAGATTACTAGGAGGAAAAAGATGGCAAGTAAATATGATGGACTAGCAAGGATTATTATCCAAAACGTAGGAGGTAAGGGGAATGTAATCAGCCTTACCCACTGTGTTACCCGTCTTCGTTTTCGTTTGAAAGACGAAAGCAAGGCAAATACAGATGTATTAAAACAGACGGACGGTGTTGTAACCGTAATTCAAAGCGGCGGACAGTATCAGGTAGTAATAGGAAACCACGTTCCTGATGTATTTGCAGCAGTAAATGACATCGGTAAGTTCTCGACAGGCACTTCAGACGGGGAAGGAGCAGGCAGCGGCGCCAAACAGGGTCCGGTAACTCTGCTGATTGATACGCTGTCCGGTGTTTTCACCCCGATTCTGGCGCTTTTGTGTGCAACCGGTATTATCAAGGGTCTGCTGGGACTGGCAGTATTCTTACTGGGGAATGAATTTAAGAGCAGCGGCATCTATATGGTTCTGTATTCAATCGGTGATGGATTCTTCTACTTCCTGCCGATGATGCTGGCTTATTCTTCTGCCCAGAAGTTTAAATTAAGTCACTTTACGGCTATGTCCATTGCAGCAGCATTCCTTTATGCAGAAATAAAATTCCCGGCGATGGCATCTGGAGAAGCGATTATGACCATCTTTTCCGGCACATTTTTAGAGACCGGAGTATACAAGACCTTTGCAGGCATTCCGATTATCTGGCCGGCAGCAGGCTATGGTTCTTCTGTAGTTCCCATTGTATTCTCCGTCTGGTTTGCAGCTAAGATTGAGAAGTTCTGGAAGAAATATGTTCCAGATGTAATTAAGAGTTTTATGGTTCCGCTGTTAACTTTAATTGTTGCAGTACCGCTGTCCTTCTTATTAATCGGACCGGTTGCTTCCTGGGTAGGCGACGGCATTGGCTGGATTTGCCAGAGCATTTACAATATCAGCCCGATGGTAGCAGGCGCATTTATCGCATTTATCTGGCAGATTTTGGTTATCTTCGGACTTCACTGGGGACTGATCCCGGTTATGTTTAATAACTATGCAACTTTAAAATACGACAAATTCCTGGTAGCAAACTTTGTAGCTTCTTTCTCACAGACAGCAGTTGTTTTAGCTATGATGATTAAGACCAAAGATAAGAAGCTGACAACCCTGGCTATGCCGGCATTTATCTCCGGTATCTGCGGCGTTACCGAGCCGGCTATTTATGGTATTACCCTTCCAAAGAAAGTTCCGTTCTACATTTCCTGCGGCGCAGCAGCAGTAGGCGGCGCATTAGTAGGCGCTCTTGGCATCACCAAGTATATGTCTGGCGGCCTTGGAGTATTTGGTCTTCCAACCTTTATTCCTGGCGAGGAATCCATCGCAGCACTGGGCATTACCGACGTATTATATGACATTAAAATGATCCTGATTGTAGTAGCTATTACAATGGTTGTTGCATTTGTTGCAACCATGATCTTCTATAAAGAGGAAGAACCAAAGGCAGAGACAAAAGAGGCTCCAAAGGCAATGGAAAAAGCAGACATCGCTGGTGAAGAAGGTACAGTTATGGCTCCGATTACCGGTCATGTAGTTCCGTTATCTGAAGTAAAAGACGAAGCATTCTCTTCCGGCGCACTTGGAAAAGGTGTTGCTATCGTTCCTGCAGAAGGAAAGGTTTACGCTCCTTGTGACGGTGTTGTGTCTGCGCTGTTCCCAACTGGCCATGCAATTGGAATTACCGGAACCAGCAAAGCAGAGGTTTTAATTCACATTGGTATGGATACTGTGAAGTTAGAGGGCAAGTTCTTCCATATCAAGACCCAGGCTGGCGCTGCAGTTAAGACTGGCGATCTTCTGGTAGAGTTTGACATGGAAGAAATTAAAAAGGCCGGATATGATGTGACAACTCCGGTATTAATTACCAATTCTATGGAATTTGTAGACGTATCCGGTGAAATCAATAAGGACGTAAAAGCCGGAGATGCATTGATTTCGATTATCTGACAGGAGGGATAGCATGGGACGTTTACCAGAGGGATTTTTATGGGGCGGCGCTACAGCCGCCAACCAGTGCGAGGGCGGATACGATAAAGGCGGAAGAGGTCTGGCCAATGTGGATCTGATTCCGGCAGGACCGGACAGAAGACCGGTGATGCAGGGAATCCGGAAAATGCTGGAATGTGAAGAAGGATATTTTTATCCTGGCCATGAAGCCATTGACATGTACAGCCATTTTAAAGAGGACATTGCCCTTTTTGCAGAAATGGGATTTAAGTGCTACCGTCTGTCCATTGCCTGGACCAGGATTTACCCAAATGGCTTTGATGAAGAGCCAAATGAGGAAGGCTTAAGATTCTATGAGGAACTGTTTGATGAATGCCATAAATACGGCATTGAGCCTCTGGTTACCATCGTTCATTTTGATGCCCCGGTCGCCTGTACAAAAAAGTTTGGCTCCTGGAAGAGCAGAGAGATGATTGATCTCTATGTTAAATACTGCAAAACCTTGTTTACCCGATACAAAGGTAAGGTACACTACTGGCTGACCTTTAATGAGATCAACATGATTCTGCATCTTCCGTTTATGGCAGCAGGAATCCTTTTTGAAGAAGGAGAAAATCAGGAAGAATCCAAATACCGTGCGGCTCACCATGAACTGGTGGCATCGGCTCTGGCAACCAGACTTGCCCATGAAATTGATCCGGAAAACCAGATTGGCTGTATGCTTGCAGCAGGTCAGTATTATGCATATACCTGTGATCCCAGGGATCAGTTTGAAGCGTTAAATAAAAACCGGGATAATTTCTTCTTTATTGACGTCCAGTCCAGAGGAGAGTATCCCCCATATGCATTAAAATTCTTCGAACGAAAAGGCTACCACATTGGAATTACAGAAGAAGATGAAAAAATCCTTGCCGAAAACCCGGTTGATTTTATTTCATTTTCCTACTATTCTTCCAGATTAACCAGCGCAGAACCGGAAAAGTATGGACAAACATCAGGCAATGCATTTGCAACGCTGAGAAATCCATATTTGAAAGCATCGGAATGGGGCTGGCAGATTGACCCGTTAGGACTTCGGATTACTTTAAACGAACTGTATGACCGTTACCAGAAACCTCTCTTTATTGTGGAAAATGGTCTGGGCGCAGTAGATATTCCAGATGAAAACGGAGTTATTAACGATCAGTACCGGATTGACTACTTAAAAGCTCATATTCAGGCAATGGAAGATGCAGTAGAAATTGACGGCGTGGATCTGATGGGCTACACGCCCTGGGGATGCATTGATCTGGTATCTGCAAGTACCGGTGAGATGAAAAAACGCTATGGTTTTATTTACGTTGACAAGGATAATGAGGGAAAGGGAACCTTAAAGAGGAGCAGGAAAGCTTCTTTTGACTGGTATAAAAAGGTTATTGCCTCCAATGGAGAAGAATTGTAGACCCTCTTTTATCAGAAAGAAGAACTAAATGAAGGTAACGCGGATTATTAATAATAATGTAGTGGCTGCAGTAGATGATTATAACCGTGAACTGGTTTTAATGGGGAGCGGCATTGGATTTAAAAAGAAAATAGGAGATTTGGTAGATTCGGACAGTGTAGAAAAACAATTTGCCCGCTTTGATGAGCAGCAGACGCTGAATTTTCAGCGTCTGGCTCAGGAAGTCCCTTATGAATATATGCATATGACCAATGAGATTGTGGCCTATGCCCAGATTTCACTGAATAAGGAACTGAATGAAGAGATTTATATTTCCCTGATGGATCATCTGAATTTTGCTATCAGCCGTATCAAACAGGGAATCTATCTGCCAAACTCGATGCTGTGGGAAATCAAGCATTATTATAACCATGAGTACCGGATAGGCATGGAAGCGATTTCCATCGTTCAGAATTATGCAGGTGTGACATTGCCGGCAGACGAGGCTGGATTTATTGCCATGCACATTTTAAATGCAGAAATGGATCTGGATATGGATCGGATCAGGGCGATGACCAAGATTATTCAGGATGTGTTAAACATTGTAAAGTACCATTTTAATATTCAGATTGATGAAGAATCTCTGGACTATGAGCGTTTCGTTACGCATTTAAAGTTCTTTATCCAGAGAGCCATGCATGACAAGGAATCCAGAATTTGGGAAAAGAGCCTGATGGACATGATCCGGATTCAGTATATGGATGCTTATGAATGTGCCGGAAAGGTGGCATCTTATATTGAAAAAACCACGCCGTATGCAGTACAGGAAGAAGAAATGGTATACCTGACGGTTCACATCCAGAGACTTCAAAAGGCATCAGAGACAGTTAAGGCCTGATAAATCTGGAAATGGCAGGCTGCAAATCACAGTTTTTGTTGACAAAATTCGCCAAAAAGAGCATAATAAACCTAAATATTTCGAAAAATCACGCAGGAGGATTTTGAAATGAAAAAAGGATTTGTTAGACTTACAGCTGTATTGACAGTATCCGCTGTGATGGCGCTTGTTCCAGGAACCGCACTGGCAGCAGAGGGAGAAACGTCCAAGGTATCGGTAATTGACGCCAGGTCTCATGCAGAGGCAGTTTATGAATGGGAAGAGGAGAAAGTTCCGGCTCACTGGCAGAAAGACGATTACGGTACAAAATATGTGCTGGAGGACGGTACGTTCCTGTCAAATGTGTGGTTTCAGACTGCAAATGGAAACTGGTACTTTCTGGATGAAAACGGCTATCAGGTAACCAGATGGCAGAACATTGACGGAGTGGATTATTACTTTGAGCAGGACGGCCATATGCTGATTGGCTGGCAGAAGATTGAAGGAAGCTGGTATTTCTTTGAATTTAAACCGGACAGCAGCAGAGGTCTGATGTATGAGTCCCAAATGGCTCCTGATGGAAGAATGGCAAATGAAGAGGGAGTTCTTTTCTAAACAGCATGATGAAAGTAAGATGCCGGAGCGGCCAAACTGCTCCGGCATTTTGTTTTGTGCGCCATGGGCGCGCTCTAATGGGTAAGTCCCAAGCACGCCTGGGCAACGAGGAAGTGTATACCTAAACAGCAAGGATGTCTATCGTAAGGTGGAATCTGAAGGAAAATCCCTTGCCAAACCAGCTGGTTTGTGTGTATAATTGGTAACGTTGGTGTGCTGTCGGGAACAGACAGAAGAATACGCCAACGTTTATGGATTTAAGAAGATATGGAGGGGCAGAATGGCTAGTACACAGTATAATGCGGACAGTATTACCGTCTTAGAGGGATTGGAAGCGGTCAGAAAGCGGCCTGGTATGTATATCGGCGGCGTTGGAACAAAGGGGCTAAACCACCTGGTTTACGAGATCGTGGATAATGCCGTAGACGAACATCTGGCGGGAGTATGCAGCCAGGTCTGGGTGACATTGGAAGCAGATGGCTCCTGCACAGTAAAGGATAATGGCCGGGGAATTCCGGTAGGACTTCATAAAAAGGGAGTTTCCGCTGCCAGAGTGGTATTTTCTACTCTTCATGCAGGCGGAAAATTCGACAACAGTGCTTATAAAACCAGCGGCGGACTCCACGGAGTCGGTTCTTCGGTAGTTAGTGCGCTGTCAGAACGGATGGACGTAAAAATTTATCGCGACGGTTATATTCACCATGATGGTTATGAAAGAGGCGTTCCGGTAGTAGAACTGAAAGATGGCCTCCTTCCTACGATTGGAAAAACAAAAGAAACCGGAACAGAGATTAATTTTTTGCCGGATGGAGAGATTTTTGAAAAAACGCGGTTTAAAGCGGAGTGGATTAAAAGCCGTCTGCATGAGACTGCTTATTTAAACCCTGACCTTACTTTAAATTATGAGAATAAACGTCCAGGAGAAGAAGAAACGGTCGTTTTTTCAGAACCGGATGGAATCATAGCATATGTAAAGGCTTTAAATGCAGGAAAGACTCCGGTTCACGATCCCATTTATTTCAAAGGGGTTTTGGATAAAGTAGAAGTTGAGGTGGCAATACAGTTTGTAGATGCCTTTGAGGAGGATATTTTAGGCTTCTGCAATAATATTTTTACCCAGGAAGGCGGTACTCATCTGGTAGGGTTTAAGACCAAGTTTACGGCCTTAATTAACAGCTATGCAAAGGAACTGGGAATTTTAAAGGAAAAGGATGCCAATTTTACTGGCGCAGATACCAGAAACGGTATGACTGCAGTAATTGCCGTAAAGCATCCCGATCCGATTTTTGAAGGTCAGACCAAAACGAAACTTGCCAGTGCAGATGCAACCAGGGCGGTATTTACAGTAGCCGGGGAGGAACTGGAACGGTATTTTGACCGGAATTTAGAGGTTTTAAAGTCGATTATTGCCTGTGCGGAAAAGTCGGCGAAAATCCGCCATGCAGAGGAAAAGGCCAAAACCAATATGCTGACCAAGTCCAAATTTTCTTTTGACAGCAATGGAAAGCTGGCCAACTGTGAAAGCAGGGACGCTTCAAAATGTGAGATTTTTATTGTAGAGGGAGATTCTGCAGGCGGTTCTGCCAAAACTGCCAGAGACCGTCAGTATCAGGCGATTCTTCCCATTCGCGGAAAAATATTGAATGTAGAAAAAGCTTCCATGGACAAGGTTTTGGCAAATGCAGAAATTAAGACCATGATTAATGCATTTGGCTGCGGTTTCTCAGAGGGATATGGAAATGATTTTGATATTGCAAAGCTCCGTTATGATAAGATCATTCTGATGACGGATGCCGATGTGGACGGAAGTCATATTGATACCCTGCTGCTAACCTTTTTATACCGGTTTATGCCGGAACTGATTTACAATGGTCACGTATACATAGCCATGCCTCCTCTGTTTAAGGTGGTGCCGAAACGGGGAGAAGAGCAGTATTTATATGATGAAAAGGATTTGGAACGGTATCGCAGAACCCATACAGGAGAATTTACCCTCCAGCGTTATAAAGGTCTGGGAGAAATGGATCCGGAG
>URUX01000100.1 GCA_900551135.1 uncultured Clostridium sp. | reverse complement strand
AGGCTCCGTTACCTGAAAGTGAATCCCCGGAACTGCCCTGGAATAAGGACAAAGAGTAATGGATATGGTTCTTAGATTCGGCTTCTTTTTGGTATTCCACCGATAAAATTTTCTGTCAATCCGATAAACCTTAGAGCAGTCCATGCCATAGTGTTCCAGAATCTCTTCTCCATCCGGAAGGGTTCTGGCCTCCCCTTCCAGACATTCTTCTGTCAATTTCCTTGGAAGCCAGCACAGGCCGCATCCCCGATCTGCCTGTAATAGTTTTCCATTTAAGACAATGTCTGCCCGAAAATCCAGTTCCAGTGGATTTTCCAATTCAATCTTCTCCCGCTCTTCCTGCTCTCATCCAGATCTCCATATTTTTTAATAAAAGCCCTTTCTTTCTCCAGATCGACTTCTGTTAAAAAATCTATCACCAATCCCTGAGTACAGACGTAAGCGGACGGAATGCAGACAATTTCTTCTCCCCAGACAACCTGTTTTCCCAGCTTTACCTCTGTTCCCGGACGAAACCGGCCTCTGTGCCAGTTTCCAAAGTTTCCATTATAATAGACTTTCCATTTCCCGGACAAATCCCGATTCTGTTCTCCGCTCTCATTTTTGGGAACCCATTCCCAATAGTCCTTTTTAAATGGAATCCTGCTGTAATCAAACTCTGTCTGCAGTTTTCTTACATATTCAAATGGCTGCGGCATTGGAACAAGTCCCAGTTTGCCGCTTAACTGGTCGATCACCTGTCTTTGTTCAGGCGTAATGGGATTTTCTTTCAGGAAACAGTCAAACTGACGCTGATCCCAGAAACGGATCTGCTCGATTGCTGCTGTATGGCCGCAAGCCATAAGCAGCCTCAAAAAGTCCTCAAAGTTCTCTGCCACCGGATAGACATAATGTCCCTGTTCTGCCATTGGATTTACAGAAAACACCATCTGCTCAATGCCTTTTACAGAACAGTAGTGAACTCCGTCTGTGCCTTCCCATCCATACACCCTGGCTCCTCTGGGCGTACAAAAATAACTGCTGGTTTTACTCCCCTTTTCCAGCCCAAGTAGAGACAAATCCAGTTTTCTTCTTGAAACATCTGCATAAGTAATCATATGTAACACTCCCGTCCCAACCATATTCCTTTACCCTTTTCCTCAACCTTCATAATAACTGGAACAGGAATATAAATGCTGTATAGGTGTATTGGGGAAGACCTTTTTTCTCGTTGTCCTCCGGCTCTTTCTCCAAACCTGAATGTTCTGTTACAGTTTTCTCCTGTACCACTTGCTGGCTGCATCCGCAAATGACGGTCAGCGAAATCAGCAGCGCCACGATAAGAGCATATCCGTTCTTCATAAAACCTCCTGTATCTGCTTTCCGGTTTTTGTCTCCAGAAACTGCCGAAACTGCTCTATGGTTCCGCCTTCAATACACTCTTTATCGTATATTTGTCCATGACTGCTGCTGAACACAAATACAATATAAGATCCGCTTTCTGCTATCACCTGAATCTTATCGTATTTCCACTGAGACCTGCCAATTTCCGTTACCGTAGAAAAACCATCGTCTGAAAACACAGTCTTCCCCTGTTCCGTCCCAGGCAAAAGTCTTTTTCTGGCTGCGTATCCATTAATCCGATCTTCCATCAGCAAAGTAAACATGATTACAAAAACGGCGGCTCCTGTAATAACGGTTTGAATCCCAAGTCCTCCGTCCTGGGAAACCCGATAAAAGCATAGCAGTAATCCAGCCACTGCAATCCCCCATCCAAATATGTGGGAACGGCGGCTCTTCTTTTTTCGGACCGTTTTCCGCAATACTTTTGCCATAACCGCCATTGTTTTATTATTGTATTCTCCTTTACAGATAAACTCCAATATCTCACCTCACTTTTCGGTACTTTATCTCATGCTCCTGTATTCTCTGCCTTTTGGCGTCTTTCCCTACTCCAGCAATTGCAGCAGTTCATAAACTCTGGCTTTCGTCAATTCCGCTCCTTTCATCCCCATGGCCATAGACTGCATGGTTCCGCCTTCAAATTCAGCGCCAGCCTCCTCAACTGCCTGTTCTTTTTTCTCAATCCATTCCCGTTCTTCCACTGTCAAAGCGCCCATGGTTTCTGTATCCAATGTCTCCTTTAAAACACTCCAAAGCTGATTTAATACGGCATCCCACTGCTGATACATCTCTGCTGCGCTGATATTCAAATCGGTCTGCGTCGCAGCTTCTGTATTGATATACGCTTCCAGGGCATCAGTACTGTTTTTTGTGTCTTCAATCACTTGTTTGATGTTTTCAATGGCGTTATAACTGGAAAATCCGCACTCCTGTGTTTCATTATATAAACCGTAAAAGGGCAGTTCTGTCTCTGAACTGTCTATAACCGAAAAACCTGCCCAATTGCGAAATTCCTCTGGAAGTTTTGCCAGTGGCGCTCCTGGCACATAAATCAGCATGTCCTCTGCTCCATCTAAACCATAAGCTTCAGAATAGCAATAACGGACTCCGTCTATCACCTCTTCACTGTTAACCTCATTCTCGTAAGTTATCTTTGCAATCTGCATTTTATATGTATAATCATTCACTCGTTCCGGTTCTGAAAATCTCCCCTGAAAGCTGCATTGGTATACCGTTCCATTGGGATAGGTATCTCCAGCATCTCCCATATTGCTGTCCTGATATACTCCCCGAAAACTGCCGTCCCTCTCAACTGTCATATTGGCAGACCAGCCTCCGGCTCCGCTGGCAAATATAAATTGGGTTCCTTTCAAATCGGCAAAAGAAAAGTAACCCTCTTTGTCTGGCTGCAAATCTTCTGTCTTGATTTCCAGACTCTCTGTATCAGCTTCGGTTGCTGCTTCTCCTGTCGTTTCCAGCGGAATCTCTTCTCTATTTTCACAGCCCCATAACGTAACTGCAATGAATGCCGTCAAAATCACTGCTGCTGATTTCCATTTTTTCATGGATTGTTCCCCCTTTTCCCCTGTCAGGGTATCGCCAGAACCGCTTCCTTTACTTTTTTCTTTCCTGTATAAATAACAATCAGGCATTCGCCGCCTTCCCTATTCCAAATATCCTGATTCTCATTAACAACATCATCTGGTTCTCCCCATATACTAATCAGCTGGTGTCTCTGGCAGCCCACAAGTCCCTGTAAATCATCTTCCTGCAAGGAACAAAGCCCCGGAAGATTGTCTGCATGTTTCGCACAGGAACAGGCATATCTCCATCCAAAGAACAAAGCAGTAAATACCCCGGTTACTATCGCTGTATTTCTGATGATTTTTTTCATTTCCATCCTCCTCGCCTGTCTGCCTGGTTGTTATTATCTGCTATGTTTATTTTACCATGTTTCCCTGCCTCATGTTTTAATGTTTACTTACGATTTTCCTAAATAATCTCCTGTTCTGGCAGTTTCCTTTAACTTGAATAAGCCCGCTTTACTGGATCACCATGACCCAAATACAGGTTTCCAGATAAAAAATCAGTTTAAACTCCCGCAAAATTCCTCCCACAACCGCCTGACACCTATACTCTTTGCTTGGGATTCCGGAATAATTTTTATCTTCTGTATCGTTTACAGTTACATGTTCCACATACTGGATACTATCATCATCTCCTTTAAACTTAAAGGATAAGGGCCTTGGATTCCCACTGGCTGTAAACCAGGTCTTACACGCTATTGGGTATATTTTTCCAGAAGGCTTGCCATGTTCTGTCTTTATCCCGTATTTTGTAACATCCGCAAATCCGGACATGTTATCTCCCCCTGTATTTTCCATAATTTTTTCTGTTATACAATCATTTCTTTTGTATAATCTACCGTTCGCTTCTCCCGACTGATCCCGCCTCCCATATGGTCGATCCATATTCCGTCTTTTTCAGACGGCAAATTTAAAAAACATGCTCTCTTTACCGCATCCTGTCCAAACCGTTTTCTCAAACTGTCTATCGCCTGCTCTGCCTTCTTCTGCTTTTCATAGTCCACAGTCTCAAATATTCCCATCTGCCTCCCTCCTTCTCTGGTTACCTGACTGGTATGAATCCCAAAATGGCGGATTGGGAAACCCTTCCACAGCGTATCAAACAGGCTGACAGCTGTCTCATAAATCTCCACGGTCAAATCCGTTGGGTGAAACAATATGGTCTGCTGACTGAAAAAACGCAGATTACTGTCCCGCAGACTTATGGATATTACCCGAACCCTGACTCCATCTGCTCGAAGTCTGGCAGATATTGTCTCTGCAAGGGATAGAAAAAACAGCTTTGCTGTATGGGGATCTGCAATATCCTTTGGAGCAGTAAGAGAATTGCCATAGCCTTTATTTGGCGGTGGATTCATAATAACCGGGCTCTCATCTTTTCCATTGGCATACCGTCTGATAACTATACCATGGGATTTTAAATGAGCCTTCAGAAGTCGTTCTTCTGTACTGGCTAATTCTCCAATTGTACTGATGCCCATAGACTCCAATTTCTTTTTGGAAGCCCTTCCTACAAAGAACAAGTCTCTCACAGGAAGGGGCCACATTTTTTCCGGAATCTCTTCCGGCCACAAGGTATGAACCAAATTCGGCTTTTGAAAATCCGAAGCCATTTTCGCCAGCAGTTTATTAGAAGATACGCCCACATTGACCGTAAATCCCAATTCGCGGTTTATGGTATCTTTCAATTCTTCCGCCGTTTCCTCTGGTCTGTCTGTACATCCTGTCATATCCATAAATGCTTCATCAATGCTAAACTGCTCCATACAGTCTGTATAACGGCCCAGTATCTTAAAAAGAGTTTTCGACGAACGATGATACAAGTCATAATTCGGCGGAACCACCACTAAATCCGGACATTTTCTCCTGGCAGATATTACCGGTTCTCCTGTATCAATCCCAAAGTTCTTAGCCGGAATGGATTTTGCCAGAATGATTCCATGGCGTTTTTCCTGGTTTCCCCCTACTGCGCTGGGAATCGTCCGAAGATCCAGCGTTCCTCCTAAATGGTGAATCCGATAGGCTGCCTCCCAACTTAAAAATGCAGAATTAACATCTACATGATAAATTACCCGCCTCACTAATCATCACCGCCTCGCCTCAATCGAACATCTGTTCTTTTTCTATATTCTTAGAATATCATCTGAACTGGCTAATGTCAATGGAAATATAAGGAAACAATAAAAACGGATAAAAGACACCTTCATTCCAATGACATATCTGGCATTCTTCATCCGTTCCTACTATAATACTCTATTTCTTGTTGAGATACTTTCTATATCAGATACCGTTTCCGATACTTTAGCTGGACATAGTTTAAAATCCGGTTGGAATAGACCGGATTGGAAAGGCTGTGCCAGCAGATAATCCACTTCAGCATTACACTGAACCCGCCTGTCCCTTTAATTTTTGTTTGTCCTTTTCTGTTTTTTCAAGTTCTAACAACACCGGAAGATTTCTTTCTCAATTTTCTTCCAATCTTCATAATACCATCACCAGCGTCCCCGCCGTAATCAGAACAGCTCCTATTGCTGACTTTACTGTAAACTGTTCATGGAGAAAAACAAATGCCAGAATCAGGGTAATCACCACGCTAAACTTATCAACGGGCACTACCTTCGATGCCTCTCCTATCTGTAAAGCTTTGTAATAACACAGCCAGGATGCCCCCGTTGCCAGACCTGACAAAATCAGAAACAGCCAGCTTTTTTTGCTGATACAGGAGATTCCGGACTGACTGTTTGTTAAAAATACCATCCCCCAGGCCATCCCCAGTACAACGACTGTCCGAATAGCTGTGGCCAGATTGGAATTTACCCCATCTATGCCAATCTTCGCCAGAATTGATGTAAGAGCTGCAAATACTGCTGAACCAAGAGCAAATAAAAACCACATCCCTGTTCCCTTCCTTTCTCTAAATTTTGCTGCTGTCATGTATGCTGAATCCTGTTTTTCTCAATCTCAATCTTTTTTCCCTCTACCGTCATCATGGCAAAGGTAATTTCCTGATCAAACCGACGCTTTCCGCAGCTTCCCGGATTCAGCCACAGCCGCCCTTCTATAGTTTGTTCGGAATATTTATGAGAATGCCCGAAAATGACTGCATCTATATCTTCCAAATTCTTTGGAACATCCTTTTTGTTGTGTACGACAAAAATCCGACATTCCTCTATGGAAATCGTAAGAGTCTCTGGAATCTGTTCTGCCCATTCTTTATCGTTATTGCCCCGTACCGCATAGACCGGAGCAATCTGCCGGAGGTTCTCTAATACCTCCGGCTTATTTATATCTCCGCCATGAATAATCATATCGCAACCCTCTATCGCTTCTAATACCTCCAGTCTTAACAGTCCATGGGTATCGGAAAGAACTGCTGCTTTTACCGCCATAGTGAAACGCTCCTTTTTAAAATTTGTTCATTTATAACTGTTCAGGATTGAGCATCTTCTTGTCCGGCTTTGCCGGTCAAGAAAATGCTCCGAACCAAAATGTTTTAAAATAATGGAATTTTCTCAATTCTTCCATCTGTTGGATACCAAATCCCATACCACAAATCTTCTAGTTTTTCCCCATCAGCTGCCAAAAATCCGAATGCATCGCTGTCTAACTCCAGAATGGCTACCGGCCCATACTTCAGGCTGCTATTTACTGTCCCATTGCTGTCTAACTGGTTCATCGCTTCTATTAATTCCGGCAAATATTCGCTTTCCAGATAAGCATCCCGAAATGCTCCCTGTTCTCTGTTTTCCAAAAACAGCTTTTTCGTGTCTTCATCCTCGATTTGCTCTACGATTCCATAGGTCTCTGAATACAGGAAAAACTGGCTGTCTTCCTCGTCATTGTAAGCGTTTGTTACAACCAGTGCAGAGTCTTCTCCTCCCAAAACTTCTGTATAGTTGTCTCCCTGCATTACAAGAGGGTCTGCTTCTGAAAGGGTAAAGGCTGCTTTTGGTTTTGCAGTCAGGCTTTTTCCTTTCCCTTCCAAATCAAAAGACAGATAACCGAAGCTTCCGTGAAGAGAAATCTGATTGGCACTAACCCGATCCAGCTCTACTGCCATGCCAATGGGCTGCTGTCTTGCTGCTTCAAGCTCCAGACGCTCCGCCTGTTCTTCATTCTCTACACTCTCTCCATCAATCTTCCCCGCCAGAAAGACAGAAGTCGGCCCATCAGAACCTCCGATAATTGACATACTCTCTGCTGACTTCTCCCCATCAAGTTTCCCTGCCAAAAAGATAGAAGTTGGCCCATCAGAACCTCCCATAATCGAAATGCTCTCTTCTGCCTTCTTTTCCGGATTTGTCAAAAACGCTGCTCCTGCCCCGATTACCAGTATAACTGCAAGTACTCCCAACAGGAAACCAGGCTTTTTATAATGAAGCACATTTTTAATTCTGCTCTTTGTATGGCTTTCTCCGAAGGCAAGAGGAATCAGTAATAAGCTTTTTTGTTCCTGAAAATGAAGCAAAGCCAGAGAGTAGTCCTTTCGGCTCTCTCCTCCCAGCCATTCCAGCGCCTTCTCGTCACAGGCCATTTCCACATCCTTACAATAGCACAAATATGCCGCCCATACCAGCGGATTAAACCAATGAATTGCTAATACCCCAAAAACTGCCAGCTTTGTCAGATAATCCCGCCTGAGACGATGGGCATGTTCATGAATCAGAATCATTTCCTTTTCCTTTTGACATTCTTTCTCCAAAAGGTATGACGGCAGATAAATCTTCGGCTGTCTGATTCCCAAAAACATTGGCATGGAAATCCTGTCTGAACTGTATGCTCCCTCTATTGCCTTTCCTTTTACCATTCGTTCTGACTCCGGAATCAGAACTGCATCAAAAAGACTTCTTTTTAACCCGATATACCGGAACAGGTTAATTACCACAAACACTCCCATGCCAATCAGCCAGACACACTGAAAAACAAAAGCATAAGACTGCATCGGATCAGCCGAATCACCTACCGCTGGCAGCATACTCTGACATAAAAACTCATTTACCGCAGAATCCAGTTTCTCAACTCCTGTAGCAAGCTGAGGGATGGTTCCGGTAAATCCAGTTTCACCAATTGTAATCGAAGCCTCTGCCAGTGGTTCACTTCCTGCCGGAAGCAGCAAAAAAGGAGAAGACATCGGAATAACAAACAGTAATCTGGCAAAAGGGATCAGCCACAACATACAAAGATATTTCTTTGGAAACCGCTTCATTACAAAGCGAAGAAGCAGAATCGCTAAAATGACCGTTCCTCCTGCCAGGCTTTTATTAAGAAGCACCATCATAGCGCTGCTACTGAATAAATTCATATAGTTCCTCCCTTCGTGTCTTCATCCGATTCCGGTACTGCCGCCTCAATCAACTGGTGAAGCTCTCTTGCTTCCTCTGCAGTCAGTTTCTTATCTACCAAAAATGCATTCAGAAACGCCGGAAGAGAACCTCCAAAGCTTTTCTCTATGAGTTGTCGGCTTTCCGCCCGCTGAACCTGCTCTTTTTCAATCAGCGCTGTCACGGTAGCCGATCGGTTATTAACAAAGCCCTTTTCCTCCAACTTCTTCAATACTGTATAACAAGTGGATTTTTTCCACCCCAGCCGCTCGTTTGCCCTTTTTGCAAGTTCTGTGGATTTAACCGGTTCAATTTCCCAAATCAAATCCATAAACCGGTACTCCCCTTCAAATAATTTTAATTTTTCCATCTGTACCCTCCATCCAAAAGGTCTATTACAATCGTCCTTTTCTATTTTCAGTCTATCATAATAGACCTTATTCTTCAAGGGTCTTTTCTTACGATTCTCTGTCAATGGAAAAACGTAAAAATGACGACGCTTCTGTTCTTCTGAAAAGACAAGAAACGCCGTCTTGCAAGCAGTGGCTATGTTATTTTTGTATCACTGGCACTCGTAATTACTCTGCCTTTTCTACAGAAACAATGGTTCCGGCAAAAACCTCTTCTCTGCTTAACTCTCCTGTATACGTAACGGTTACTTTATCACCATTTTGCACATCAGCCAATCCTTCCGGCTCTGCATCAAAGGACAGGGGATACGCCTCTCCCATATCATCTACAATCGTAAACATAAAATCCTTGATTTCATCAATGGTTCCGGTAATGGATGC
>URUX01000099.1 GCA_900551135.1 uncultured Clostridium sp. | reverse complement strand
TCCGGCTTTGCCGAACAAGAAGCATCGGAGATTCCTCCGATGTGAAATCTGGTGTAAAAAGCTGTTTACATGCCAGCTTGACACGACTTTTTACGCCAGATTTCCCGCCGTCCTGAATAGTTACGTATTATTCAGCCAGAAGTGCACCGATTTTTTCATTCATCTGAGCGATACCTTCATCAATGGTAATGCTCTCGGTCATGATACCGTCGTGAGCCTCGTTTAAAATGGTTTCCATTTCTGCACTCTTTGCATGTACTGGCATTTCCAGATACAGATTTGCAGTCTGAAGAGCTTCCTTGCTGCTTTCGTCAGCCGGGAATCCGTCTACAGATGCTACCAGTTCTGCAATCGCGCTGTTCATGGTTGCAGGAATAGAACCAGTAGAAGCAATAATCTCAGCGCCTTCTTCGCCAGTTACGAATTTTACAAACTCCCAGGCCAAATCCTTGTGAGGAGCAGAAGTCGGGATAGCTAAAGAGGTAATGGTTGCCAGAGTAGAACCTGGTTCTACGCCTTCTGCATGAGGGTATTTTGCAAGACCCCAGTTGGTGCAGTCGGTATACTCGCCAGCTTTAATCTTGTCAATCAGGGTTGGAATGAACCAGGAGCCCATGTTCATCATAGCTACGTTGCCCTGAGAGAATGCGCCGGAGTAATGAAGGCTGGAGGTCTTTAAGGTTGCATAATCCTGGCATACGCCATCCTGCTGCTGTTTTAAAATCATCTCATAGTATGGCTTTGTAAAGTCGTAGCTGCCGCCTACGATAGAGTTTTTGCCATCCAGGATGCCGAACAGCTGAACTGCACTTCTCCAGGTATGGTAGTGGGCACCGTAAACTTCCTGTCCTGGTTCGGTGTTGGTTACTTTTCTTGCCAGTTCGTCATACTGCTCAAATGTCATATCATTAGAAGGATATTCTACGCCAGCTGCATCAAAGATATCTTTGTTGTAGAACAGTACCCAGAAATCGCTTCTGAATGGCAGTTCATACAGCTTGCCGTCTACGGTTACCTGATCGGTGATTCCGCCGTATGCGCTTAAATCAACGCCGTCTTTTGCAATTAAATCATCCAGCGGCTCTAATACGCCTTTGTTTACTAAGGTTGCATATCCTGGAACGTCTTTTACACAAACAACGTCAAAGTCAGATCCGGAACCAGTTAATTCTGTTGCAAGTACAGTCTGGTAATCAGAAGAACCCAGGTCTATCATTTCAACGGTTACTCCAGGATGGGAAGCTTCAAATGCTTCGATTAACGGCTCATAATATGTGGTCAGGCTGATATCCCATACAGACCATTTTAATGTGGTGTTTTCTCCGGAAGCTGCAGCGGTTGTATCTGCTGCTGCCTCAGAACCCTCTGCTGCAGTCGTATCTGCTGCTGGAGCTGCGGTAGTTGCATCTGCGTCGGAACTTCCGCATCCTGCCAGACTTGCTGCTGCCAAAGATGCTGCCAGTGTAAGGCTTACCAATCTTTTTTTCATGTTACATCCTCCTCATTTCTCTGTGTTTGTCGTTCTTGACTATGGTTTTATTATATCTTCTGCTTCTATTTTTCTGAATGGAATATTGTTTAGAAAAGCTTCACTATTCTCACCCTTTTTCCCCTTTTTCTTTTTATCAGTTTGTATAAGAATGTACTTTTCTACGAAAATCCAGTAATTTTTTATGGTTTTCCTTTTCAATTCTTTCCAAAACTGACGAAAACCGTTATAATAGATAACGCTATTATGTTATATATTAATATAGGAAGTCTCAGGAGAATTCCCATGAAAATACCTTTTCCAAAGACCATCCGCATGCAGCTCATGGCAGCAGCGGCGGGCATTACCTTAATTATTTCCATTATGACTGTAACCATATATTTTTCGGTATTTCAATCTTTTGTCCGGAAAAATCAAATTCAGTCATCCGAATTTAATCTTCAGCTGGTAACCTCCCACGTAGCCTCTGATATGGCAGATATTGTCTACTTCAGCAAGTGGACCTGTTCCAACAGTGAGATTTTAAATTATCTGGAGCGGATGAAAGATGTTTCCAGCCTTTCTCCGTCTTCTGATGCTGCCTCGGAAAACCTCCGCTCTCTGGCTTTAAACTCCTTTGCCCGTTTTAAAGAGGAATATCAAAATACCTCGCCGAAAGATTACATCACCCATGCCCTGATTTCTACCAGCAGCATGAATCAGTTTCTTCATATTTTGGGTCCTTCCGAAGCCAGCAGAGCCGGCGCTGCAAGAACCATATACCAGGCGCCCTATTTTGAAACGCTTTACAGCGCTTCGGATTTCCTGTGGATTGGACTGCAGGACGATTTGTTTATCCATGTAAATCCACCAAAAGTAATCCCCATTATCCGGCCTGTTTACGATAAATTCAGTTCCGATATTATTGGATGGTCGTATTTAAGCATCAGTCAGAATTTATTTACCGACTATCTGGCTTCTTACCCGATGGCAGATGACGGAATCCTGTTTTTTACCATGGGGGACATTACTTATTACTTAAAAGACGGCCAGTTTGAAATTTCAGAAACCATGTACACCCCTTTAAAAACATTAGATTCCTGTTCTTTAAATGATTCTACCAGCGTTCAGACCGTAAAAATGACAGACGGAAGCAGGAGAATTATGATTACCATCCCTGTAGAAGGTATAGATGGATGGTCTTTTTCCCAGATTTTATCGGAGACACAGATGGCCCGGCAAAGAGCCTTCTATTTTATGCTGATTGTCGGAAGCTGCCTGGTTATTTTCTTTCTTGGCATCTGCTTAATGTTTCTTCTCAACCGGATTATCAACGTACCGGTTAAAGCTATCCGCGAAAAAATAGATGCCGTCTCCCATGGAGATTTTTCCAGAGATCCGGCCATTGAATGGGAACACGAACTGGGGGATATCGGAAAGGGCATCAATTCCCTTTCTACCAGTATCGTCCAGTTAATGGATAAGCGCATTGACGATGAAAAACACAAAAAAGATCTGGAGTACCAGATACTGCAAAGCCAGATTAATCCGCATTTTCTTTACAATACCTTAAACTCCATCAAATGGATGGCAACCATTCAGGGAGCAGACGGAATTGCGGAAATGACTACTGCCCTGGCAAGACTGATGAAAAATGTATCCAAGGGAACCAGTGTGCCCATCCCTCTTCGGGAAGAACTGGAACTGGTAAATGATTACTTTCTGATTCTCCAGTACCGGTATGGCGGCAGCATTACCTTAGAATGCAAGGTTTCCAGCGAGGATTTATATTCCTGCCTGATTCACCGTTTTACCCTGCAGCCCATTATTGAAAATTCCCTGTTTCATGGAATCGAACCAAAAGGACAGGCAGGAACCATCACCGTAACCGCCGTCTCCGAAGAGACGGACTTTGGAAAAGTACTCCGGATTTGTGTCACCGACAACGGCATTGGGATGTCTCCTGAAACCATTGAAAAAGTATTAAATGGAGAAGATTCTGTCAGTACAGACTTTTTCCGGCATGTTGGAATCAACAACGTAAACCAGAGGATCAAATACGCTTTTGGAGAAAACTATGGAATTTCCATTACCAGCGAAGTTGGCGTATACACAACCATCACCATTACCATTCCTTATGAATTAGCGGAAACGGGAGGAAATTATGATAAAACTTTTAATCGTTGATGATGAACCTTTAGTTCAGATTGGAATTAAATCTATGCTGAACTGGGCCGATTACGGCATTGAAGTATGCGGAACTGCCACAAACGGCCAGGCTGCCCTGTCTATGATTGAAGACCTTGCCCCAGAACTTGTTATTACAGATATTAAAATGCCTATTATGAACGGTCTGGATTTGGTAAAAGCCTGCCGGGAACAGTTTGGCCCTATTCCGGTTTTTATCGTTCTCACCAGTTATGAAGAATTTCAGCTGGTACGCACCGCCTTATCCTATCAGGTGTCCGACTACTTAGTCAAGCTGGAACTGGAACCTGCATCTCTGGCGGAATCCATTACAAGAGCATTAAAGCGGCTGGAAGAACAAAAAGCAAGCCAGGCTTATAAGGCCTCCGGCGGCCGTCCTTTGCTTCAAGGCTATCAGGATAAATTTTTTCTTCGCCTCCTTCACAATCTTTTTGACAGCGAAGAACAGTTTCATTTGCAGGTAACCGATTTGAAACTGAATTTTACCGATTCCTGCTATTTTGCCGCTCATTGCGAAATCCATGAATCTTCCCAGACGAAAATGACTCATTCCCAGCTGATGAACCTGTATTCCAGCAGTCTGCAGATGATTCGGGAAATCTTATCCCGTTATCTTTCCTGTTATGTGGTCTCGCTGGATTTAAAACATTTTGCCCTGATTTTTCACTTTCCTTCCATCGAGGAAACTGACTGGGAACAGATTTCCAATGCCCTGAACAATGCCTGCGGTATGATTCATAACTATTTCAATGTACGGCTGTCTGCCGGAATTGGTTCTCCTGTCGATCAGCCTCTGCTGATTTCCCGTTCTTATCAGGAAGCCAGACAGGCGGCTGCACAGGCCACTCCAGAAAAGCCCATTGTTTTTCTTCAGGAAATAGAAGAAAATACCGACGCTTTCCGAAACTATTTTAATATGTCTGTGTTTAAAGAATCCATTAAACAGGCTTTTGAAGAATTTGACACCGATGTATTAAGAAACACCATCGAAGAAATGTGCCAGCTGTTTTCTTCCAGTTCCTGCCGTCTGCTTCAGGCAGTAGACGGTGCATGCAACATTCTTTACCTGGCCATATCCCTGCTGCCGGAAGGCGAAGATACGGTTGAGAAAATCTTTGAGGATATTCCGGATGGTTACCGCTCTATCTACCAGGCAGCTACCACCCATCAGGTTATCGAATGGCTGGAGGTATTAAAAGAAGGCCTGTGCCAGGTGCTTCACTCCAAGAGAAAGTCTTATAAAGACAATGTTATCACCAATATTCAAAAATATATTGATGTACATATTGAGGATCGGCTTCTCTTAAACGAGGTTGCCGGAGTCTTTGGATTAAGCCCCAACTATTTAAGTTCTCTCTTTAAAAAGACCTGCAATATCGGTTTTACCGAATATGTAACCCAAAAGAAAATCAGCCTGGCCAAAAGCCTGCTGTTAGAAGAAGATTTGAAAATTTACGAAGCAGCGGAACGCCTGGGATTTGAAAGCGCCTTCTATTTTAGTAAAGTATTTAAAAAAGTAGAAGGCATTTCTCCCAGAGAATTTATACAACAACATACAGAGGAGGATTTATAATGTTTTCCGAAACTTTAGAAACCTGGATCAAGCAACAGGAAGGACATCTGAATTGCTTCCCTTTTCAGCCTTATCACACTGCATCTGACAGAACTGCATGGACCAGTGTGCCTTCATCCGTCAGAGAGGTTTTAATTGCAAAAGGAGAAGAATTTCTCCATTACCAGTACCCGGTTCTGGCCGCTACAGACTTTATGGACTTTTCACGGACCGGCAACCGGGAACGATATCAGGAACGGCTCTTTGACCGCCGTCTGGCCTTAAACCATCTGGTTTTGGCAGAATGTGCCGAACATAGCGGCCGTTTTATGGATGATATTGTAAACGGATTGTTCTGTATCTGCGAAGAAGCTGCCTGGCAGCTTCCGGCCCACAATTCTTATATCCGGGATACGCCGCAGCTTATCCTTCCTGATGTCAGCCGTCCTGTCATAGATTTGTTTGCCGCAGAAACCGCTGCCATCCTGTCGGTTTCCGCTTACCTGCTGCAGGATGATTTGAATCAGATAAGCCCCTTTATCCTGGGAATGATTCAAAGCAATCTGGAAACCAGAATTTTCAAGCCCTATCTGACCGATCATTTCTGGTGGATGGGAGACAGCAAATCCCATGTAAACAACTGGACTTCCTGGTGCACCCAGAACGTACTGCTGTCTTCTGCATTTTGCCTTCAGTGGGGGCAGAACGACCTGCCAGAACATTTAGATATGGAGGCAATTTTACATCAGGCATGTAAAAGTCTGGATTATTTTCTGGATGAATATGGTACAGACGGCTGCTGTGACGAAGGAGCCCAGTACTTCCGCCATGCCGGCCTGACTCTGTTTGGAGCCATGGAAGTGTTAAATGGAATTTCCGGCAATGCATTTTCTTCTTTATATAGAGAAGAAAAAATCCGTAATATTGCCTCCTACATTTTCCACGTTCACGTAGCCGGTCCCTACTACGTAAACTTTGCCGACTGTTCCCCCATTGCAGGGCGGTGCGGCGCCAGAGAATTTTTATTTGGAAAACGAACAGAAAATGAAGAACTGATGAGTTTTGTGGCATCTGATTACCGGGACAGTTCCAACCAGCTTTTTGAAGATGAACACAATCTGTTTTACCGGCTTCAGTCTGTGTTTACCCACAAAGAACTGATGGACTGGGATTGTTCCCGTCCTCTTTCTTATCCAGATTTGTATTATCCCAGCGCAGGGCTGTTTTTAGCCAGAGACAGCCATTTGTGCATGGCTGTAAAGGCCGGAGATAATGATGACAGCCACAACCACAATGACGTAGGCAGCTTTACCGTTTATAAAGACGGAAACCCCATCTTTATTGATGTGGGAGTGGAGACCTATACCCGGAAGACCTTTTCTCCACAGCGTTATGAAATCTGGACCATGCAGTCCCGCTTTCATAACCTTCCCACCTTTGGAGATGACAGTGCTATAACAGCCAGTGATGATATTCCGTTACATGCCGGAGGCATTATTCAAAAGGCCGGAGAAAGCTACCGCGCCATCCAGGTTTCGACAGACTTAAATTCCGAATCTCCTGGTATTTCCATGGATATCGCACCTGCCTACGGCGATTCCAGGGTAGTTTCCTATCAGCGGACAGCGATTCTTCATAAAGAACCGGAATCATACATTACGATCACCGATCAGTATCAGGTTCAGGATCTTCCAGTTGCTCTGTCTCTGATGACCTACGAAAAACCGGAAGCATCCTGGATTGAGGATAACCATGTACTGCAGCTCCAGACTGGCAATCTGGCCTCCTGCCTCATCACAGGCGCATCCCATGTGGAAATCATCCCAATTCCCATCACGGATGCCAGACTCCAGGGCGCCTGGAAACATGAAATTTATCAGTGCCGGGTAACGCTGAATGGAAAACATACAGGAGAAGCGGTACTGAAAATCTTCTAATACGACCCGCCTACTTTGCCCGGATTTCCTGTCTCATAAACAAAATATAAGATGCACAGAAGGTTCCCAGCATAAAGGCAGTAAGTCCGGCCAGATGAGGCCAGATTAAAAGCAGGCTCTGCCCAAAGGACAGATATCCTTCAATCGCCCCGGATAAAGACTGAACCGTCATCAGCCCGATCGTTCTGACACTGGGATTCATAATCGTGGTAACGGCTTCACTAAACAGATAATAGGGCGAAATTCGATTCAAAGCAAGCTGGCAGGAATAATTTTTAGCCGAATTCAGCAACGCATCTATATTGGTGCCAACAGGATACAGGGCATTGGCAACAACGCTGACCAGCATTGTCATAAACAACGAGAAGAACAGCCAGATAGAAATTGACAGCATCGCAGATGTTGCTGCGTTCTTGCAAATCACAGAAAATAACAGGGCCAGACCCAGCCAGAAACAGATGTATACACAGGTCAGCAGCAGAAACACGAAAATCCTGGCCAGTTCTTCTGTTGTGGGAACAATCCCGGTTACCAGCATTCCTACGGCCCCAATTAAAATTCCCATGGAAAATACCATCATCACAATAATCGTGGTTCCGGCTAAAAATTTTCCATTGATAATAGAATCACGGTAAATCGGCTGGGAAGTCAGACGATACAGAGTTCTCTCTGACTTCTCCCCGATAATTCCATCAAATCCCATCGCCAGACCCACAAAAGGTCCCAGCAGGGCAATGAATGAGATAAAAGATGGAATGGAATTGCCACTGGCTGTATACAGCTGAAGAAACAGAAATTCCACCTCGCTGTAAGAAGTAATAACTGACAGAGCCCCGTACAGACTGGCAAAGCTGGTAAGGCCGATCAGTGCCAGGACAATCAGTATACGCCTGCTGCGAAAATGGTCTGTCATTTCTTTATGATACAACGCAATCAGCCCCTGGCGCTGGTCATAGATTTCCTGCTCTGCGGCTTGCCGGCACCCGTCATCCTTCCTGTTCCAGACTTTCCTTTCCGGAATTCTCCTGCTCAAAATATTGTCGGTAGATTTCATCCAACTCCCCTCCTTTCTGCTTTAATGCCAGCAAAACATAACCCTGTTCTGCCAGTTTTATCCCCATTTCTTTTCGGATATCCTCAGCGGAATCAATAATCAGAGATTTTCCTTCCCGGCTCACAGTCTTTACACTTTCCATGGATTCCAATGTCTGAACCAGCCGGGAATCCATGGGTTCTGCCTGGATTTCCGTTATAAAATGTCCTTCTTTTTCCAGCTGCTGCCCCAATGTCTCAATGGGTCCGCAGGCAATCAGTTTTCCCTCTACAAAGATTCCAACTCTGTCACAGACCTGCTGGATTTGCTGAAGCTGATGGGAAGAGATCAGAATGGTTCTTTTATCTTTTTCTGCCAGTTCCCGGATTAACTCCAACAGTTCTCTCATACCCTGAGGGTCAATTCCCAGAGTCGGTTCATCCATAATAATAATCTTTGGATCCTTCATCAGCACATCTGCGATTCCCAGCCTCTGCTTCATACCTCTGGAATAGGTTCCTGCCTTTTTGTCTGCCGCGCCGGTCATGCCGACTCTTTGCAGAAGTTCCGTTATCCGTTCTTCCAGGAAATCACCTTTCAGTCCGTTTAGCCGGCCCGTAAACCGCAGGTTTTCCCGTCCGGTCAAATCGTTATAAAATCCGACATTATCCGGCAGATACCCTGCAATCCGTTTTACTGCGATGGGTTCTCTGATGCAGTCATGTCCGTCAATCCAGGCAAACCCCTCTGTAGGCTCTGTCAGGCCTAACAGCATTAATACGGTCGTAGTCTTTCCTGCTCCGTTAGGCCCCAGCAGACCAAAAACTTCTCCTTTTCCTACCGTCAGGTACAGATTGTCTACTGCCTTTTTTTCGCCATAAATTTTAGTC
>URUX01000098.1 GCA_900551135.1 uncultured Clostridium sp. | reverse complement strand
AGGATGTTCCGAAGCGGCGTTTATGCCGGAGGTTTTTTGCTGTATCTGGTTTTGATGTTTCCGGTAGAATGCTTTTACCGGCAGCAGTACCCGAATCTTTATTTTTGGCCCAACCAGCTTCGGTATAATTCTCTGGCAGAAGAAACCTATGAAAAGTATGGGGATGAAATTTTTGGAAAAACCATTTATATTATAGGGGATTCCTACGAAATGAGCCGGTTTACTGCAGATACCTTTTTTAAAGTCTTTGACAGGGAACGCAAAGCAGAAGGCACAAATGTAATATTTGCGGACAGTCTGCTGGAAGTAGGCCAGGTAACGGATCAGATGCTGATTTTACGGGAAGAGCCAGAGCACAATCGTTTTCAGGATATTACGGATATTGCCCGCAATTTAAAGTGCGAAATTACAAGCGGCTATTATCGGGACGGTTGGATGGATGAAAATGCAAAAATCCGGGTAATGGCTGGAAAGGAAGGCATGATTCATCTGAAATTCATGTTCCCGGGCATTTTAAACGGGGGAGAAACTACGGCCATTTATAAGGACGGAGAACTGGAGGCGCAGATTCCTGTAACAGAAAGTATGTATTATCAGGATATTGAGGCAGAGCCTTATCAGATTGTAGAATTGGAATTCCATCATAACTTTTATATGCAGAATGCCCAGGAACAGCGGGGAGAGGACAGGCTGGCTGTTATTATGGAGATTACGGCAGACTAGTTATGACAGCATCCATTTGGGTTGAATGACTGAGTTTAGAGTTTTACAAATAGGAGGATTTACGATATAATGAAACGGTCTTACGGATACATTCTGTTTCCTGTACTAGGCGCTTTATTTTGCCTGTGGTATGTCTGCTCTGCTGCCAGTGATGTGGTATATTCCGATTATATCCGGCTGATTAATTCCTATCTGCCGGATGTGTGGAATCCGGATAAATTTTTTGTGGCAGATATTTTTACCAGAATCCCCATTAATTTTTTGAGCAGGGGAATCAATGTGGCCCTGTTTGGATTCAGCGTCCGTTTTGATCAGGTTCTGGGAATCCTGGGTCTGGCGCTGGCAGCAGGTATAGTGGCATTATACGTAAAAAAGGAGAATCTGGGACTCATTACGCTGGCGGCAGTCAGCCTTCTGATGTTCAGCCTGAATAAATGGGAAATGCTGGTTAATGGAAGCGGATGGGCCCATTTTCTGGCCTTTGCATGCTTTTATGAGTATTATCTGATTTTGGATCGGGTCTGGCAAAGTGGAAGACCCGGCATCCGTCCGGCACAAAAGACAGAAAAACCATGGGATCGGGCAATGCTGGTAATATTTCCATTTATCATAACCCTGGGAATTGCCGGACAGTACTGTGCAGTATATTCTGGTGTTATGATTGTGGTTTACGGTTTTTTATGTATTTGGAGCGGAATGGTTCAGGGAGATAAAAAGGAACTGAAACAGTATGGTCTGTGGCTTTTGTGTATTTTAATTCCTCTGGGAATCTATTTAATCAGCAATGCCTGTACGGTAGAAGAACATGCAGGAGCTACTGACCTAACGCTGGCTGAGGCTTTGAGACAGAATCCCGGGTTCTTCCCTGCGTTCTTTATTAAGTCTTTTGCATCCATGTTTTTAGGTGGTGAAACTATGCAGAACCGTCTTCACCTGTCTAATCTTATGATGATACTGATAGGACTGGCGGTCATGGGTGGTTATGTATTGGGATTATGGCTTAATTTGAAATACCGGATTTATGAGAAGACGCTGTTTCCGCTTCTGCTTATTTTATCTGGCGGATGCAGCCATGTGCTGATTTTGATTTCCAGATGGATCTTTCTAAGCCAGGAAAATTATGGTATGAGTTCCCGGTATGCAGTCCAGTTTCAGATGGGAATCATTGGAATCGTCCTGACAGCAGCCATAGCCTGGAAGCTGGAAGGAGAAAGCCGGAGACGAAGGGGGAAACGGGGAAGATGCCATTCAGCGGCAGCGGTGTGCGCTTTGATTTTTACAGGAATGATTCTGTGCGGCAATCTGGCCACAACTGCAGATGAACTGGTAAAAGCTCCTTATCGGAAAGAACGGTATGAAGAAAAGATTGCAGCAGCGCTGAATTATCAGGAGTATAGTGATAACGAGTTAGAGGACATTTTTGAATATAGAAAGGGCCCTGAAAAAATCAGGAAGGCCCTGCAGATTTTAGAGACAAATCAATGGAACGTATACGGTCGTAAGGAGGAATAAACGTGAAAGTTGTATTGTTAGCCGGCGGCTTCGGCACAAGAATCAGCGAAGAGAGCCATTTAAAGCCAAAGCCAATGATTGAGATCGGAGAAAAGCCGATTTTGTGGCATATTATGAAATACTACTCCCAGTTCGGATTTCACGAGTTTGTGATTTGCCTGGGTTATAAGCAGTATGTAGTTAAGGAATTTTTTGCAGATTATTTCCTTCATACCTCGGATGTAACCTTTGACCTGGCAAATAATCAGATGGAAGTCCATAATAATTATTCAGAGCCATGGAAGGTAACGCTGGTGGATACCGGTCTGAATACCATGACTGGAGGCAGAGTAAAGCGAATCCGTCCCTATGTGGGCGATGAGCCGTTTATGCTGACTTATGGAGACGGAGTAGCAGATGTAGATCTAAATGCACTGGTGAAGTTCCATGAGAGCCATGGGAAAATTGCCACTCTTACCAGCGTTAATGTTGGTCAGAAATTTGGCGTTCTGGACTTAAACAGCGAAGGACAGGTTCAGGCTTTCCGGGAAAAAAATGACAATGACGGCGCACTCATTAACGGTGGATTTATGGTATTTAATTCCGGCGTGTTTGACTATTTAAAAGATGATACGACTGTGCTGGAAAAAGAGCCGCTTGAAAATCTGGCCAGAGATGGAGAACTGATGGCGTACCATCACGAAGGATTCTGGAAATGTATGGATACGCAGAGAGATAAAACCCAGCTGGAGGCTATGTGGCAGTCTGGAAAAGCGCCTTGGAAAATCTGGGAATAAATAGGAGAATGCATATGACATTACAGGAATTTGCTTCATTTTATAAAGGAAAACGGGTACTGGTAACCGGACATACGGGATTTAAGGGGACATGGATGTGCCGGATTCTGGCTCTGTGTGGAGCTGAAGTTACCGGCTATGCCTTAAATCCGCCGACAGACCCTTCTATTTATCAGATTATTGGACTGGAAGATACTATGGATTCCCGCATTGGAGATATCCGGGATTTAAACGGGCTGCGTCAGGTATTTGAAGAAGTACAGCCAGAGGTGGTATTCCATCTGGCAGCTCAGCCCATTGTACGGGACTCTTATAAAGACCCGGTATATACGTATGAAACCAATGTAATGGGGACGGTTAATATGCTGGAGTGTATCCGCCTTACCCCGTCTGTCCGTTCCTTTGTGAATATTACTACGGATAAAGTATATGAAAATAAAGAATGGGAGTATGGCTATCGGGAGTGTGATCCGCTGGATGGTTATGACCCGTACTCCAACAGTAAGTCCTGTTCGGAACTGGTGACCCACAGCTATCAGAAATCCTTCTTTCAGGATGGCCGCTGCGCCATTTCTACTTCCAGGGCAGGCAATGTCATTGGGGGAGGCGATTTTGCCAACGACCGGATTATTCCGGACTGTATTCGGGCAGCTGCTTCCGGAAATAAAATCATTGTTCGCAATCCGCATTCTACAAGACCGTACCAGCATGTGTTAGAGCCCCTTGCCGTGTATCTGGAAATTGCCATGAAACAGTATGAAGATGGTTCTATGGCGGGATACTATAATGTGGGGCCGGACGATGCAGACTGCGTAACCACTGGCGATTTAACGGATTTATTCTGTCAGGCATGGGGAGACGGTCAGACCTGGATCAATCAGTATGACGGAGGCCCTCACGAGGCTAATTTTTTAAAACTGGATTGTTCGAAAATTAAAAAAGTATTTGGCTGGACGCCTCGTTACCATGTAAAAGAAGCGGTAGAAAAGACCATTGAATGGTCAAAACTGTATTTAGAAGGCCAGGATATGTTAGAAGCAACAGACAGACAGATCCGGGAGTTTTTTGGCTGACCAATTGATAGGAAAAGGAGAACATTATGTTTGAAAATATGAGCGAGCAGGAGGCCAGAAAAGCAATTCTGGATTTAACTGCCGAATACTGCGATACATTTCATAATAAGAAAAAAGAATTTGAAGAGGGAGACAGGATTCCGTATGCATCCAGAGTTTATGACCATCAGGAAATGGTTAATCTGGTAGATTCTGCCCTGGAATTCTGGCTGACTTCCGGACGGTATACCGATGAGTTTGAAGAAAAGCTGGCAGACTATCTGGGAATTCGTTACTGTTCTCTGGTAAACTCCGGTTCTTCTGCCAACTTAATTGCATTTATGGCGCTGACCTCCCCGCTTCTGGGAGACAGACGTGTAAAAAGAGGGGATGAAATCATTACAGTAGCGGCAGGATTTCCGACTACTGTGACCCCGGCGATTCAGTATGGGGCAGTTCCAGTGTTTGCAGACGTTACGATTCCCCAGTATAATATTGATGTAACAAAGCTGGAAGAGGCTCTGTCAGAAAAGACCAGGGCAGTTATGATTGCTCATACTCTGGGAAATCCGTTTGATTTAAAATCCGTAAAGGAATTTTGCGAGAAACACAATCTCTGGCTGGTAGAAGACAACTGTGATGCGCTGGGAAGCAGATATACCATGGATGGTGAGACGAAGCTGACCGGAACTATTGGGGATATTGGAACCTCCAGCTTTTATCCGCCGCATCATATGACTATGGGCGAGGGCGGAGCAGTTTATACGAATAATGCCTTGCTGAATAAGATTATCCGTTCATTCAGAGACTGGGGAAGAGACTGCGTCTGCCCGTCTGGAAGAGATAATCTGTGCGGACACCGTTTTGACAGACAGTACGGGGAACTGCCCTTAGGATATGACCATAAATATGTATACTCTCATTTTGGATATAATCTAAAGGCGACGGATTTACAGGCGTCGATTGGCTGTGCCCAGCTGGAAAAGTTCCCTTCATTTGTAGAACGGAGAAAGGCGAATTTTGCCAGATTAAAGAATGGGCTTTTAGACTGCCAGGACAAGGTGATTTTGCCGGAAGCCTGTCCTGGTTCGGATCCCAGCTGGTTTGGCTTCCTGATTACCTGTAAAGAGGGCGTAGACCGAAATCAGGTGGTTCAGTACGTAGAAGACAAGGGAATCCAGACCCGTATGCTGTTTGCAGGCAATTTGACCAAGCATCCCTGCTTTGATGACATGCGGAAGACAGGCGAAGGGTATCGTGTAGTCGGTGATTTGTCAGTGACAGACCGGATTATGAAAGATACATTCTGGGTAGGCGTTTATCCTGGAATGACAGACGAAATGATTGATTATATGGCAAAGACCATAAAAGAAGCATTGCAGAATGCTTGATGGTCAGGAGGAAACGGAACATGGATCTGACGAAGGTACATCAGGCAAATCTGGCTATATTGAAAGAAATTGACCGGATTTGCCGGGAAGAAGACATTCAGTATATGCTGGATTCTGGAACTCTGCTTGGAGCTGTCCGCCACAAGGGATTTATTCCATGGGATGATGATGCAGATGTGGCATTTACCAGAGATAATTATACAAAGTTTATTCGGGCGGCAAGGAAAAAGCTTCCAGAAGGAATGACTCTGCTAGAGCCAAAAGATTTAAGGGGAGGAACGGCATTTTTTGATTTTACTGCCCGAATCTGTTATGACAAAAGCAGTACTCATGAGGACAGCGGAGAAATGCAGTTTTATGAAGGGAAGCTGAATCACCTGTGGGTAGACCTGTTTACCATTGACGAACTGCCGGAAAATAAGGTGTCTGCCGCATTTACAAAACTGCTTCATACGGCGATTTATGGTCTTGCCATGGGACACCGCTATCACCTGGATTTTAGCAAATACAGCGTTCCAAATAAAATTTTTGTAGGCGCACTTTCTGCTGCAGGAAAGCTGATTCCTATGAAATGGATTCGTCGGATGCAGTTCTGTGCGGCTGTAAAGGATAAAAAGGGAACCAGCAGTCTGTGTTATTACAGCAATTACCAGCCGGACTATCTGTATGTAACATTACAAAAGGAATGGTGCAGCAATACCGTAGATATGGAATTTGAAGGAGAAATGCTGATGGTTCCGGCAGGCTGGAACCAGGTTCTGACTTGTGTCTATGGCGATTACATGACACTGCCGCCAAAGGAAAAGCAGGTTCCAGCCCATTCGGATATGGAGATTGAGGTTTTCGGTTAAGAAGAAAGCCTGAGACAGAAAAGTGGGACAGGAGTTAAAAAAATGGACGGAGAAAATGAGAAGAAGCGCCTTTCAGTGGTGGTTTCTGTATATAATGAAGAAAAAGCATTAGACCAGTTTTATGTAGAGACTACAAAGGTTTTGAACAGTCTGACCTGGGACTGGGAACTGCTTTTTGTCAATGACGGGAGCAGTGACAGCAGTCTGGAAGTGCTGGACAGGCTGGCAGAGCAGGACGGCCGGGTAAAGGTGATTTCTTTTTCCAGAAATTTCGGTCATGAGTCGGCCATGATTGCAGGAATTGATTACAGCACCGGAGACGGAGTGGTGTGTATGGATGCGGATTTGCAGCATCCTCCGGAATGCCTTTTAGAGATTACAGAAAAAATGGAAGAAGGATATCAGGTTATTACCATGGTGCGCACCAGTAATGAGAGCGCCGGCTTTATTAAAAATGTTGCATCCAGTGCCTTTTATGCCCTGATTAACCGGATGTCAGATGTCCATTTTGAGCCGAATGCATCGGATTTTTTTGCTGTCAGCCGGCAGGCGGCAGAAGTATTAAAGCACAATTACAGAGAGCGGGTTCGTTTTTTAAGAGGCTATGTCCAGAATATTGGATTTCGTAAGACTTCGATTTATTATGAAGCCCGTCCGAGAGTTGCAGGGGAAAGTAAATACAGTTTACGGAAGCTATTTCGCTTTTCTGTTAATACGATTATGTGTTTTTCTAATATGCCGCTGAAACTGGGAATATTTGCCGGTATTTTGTCAGCACTTATCGGGGTTGGCGTGTTAATATATACGCTGTTTACCAGACAGGGGGCTCCCAGCGGTTATGCGACCATAGTCGTGGTGATGTGTTTCATGTTTGCCATGATGTTTGTGGTAATCGGGGTGATAGGAGAATATATATCTGTACTGTTTAATGAACTAAAAGATCGTCCGATTTACATTGTAGAAGACGTTAAGAATTTGTAAATAAAAAGAAAATTGGCGAAAGTTAATAAAAATTTTCGAATTTTACTATTGTATATTGGCTAATTTCATAGTATAATGGGTATACGAATTTAAAGAAGCCTAAGAGAAACAGATTGACGATCGCTTTATGTGTTTAATGGGGTGATGTATATGTTGACAAAACAGGTTGACATTCTTGCCCCGTATCGGACGTTGCCAATATCCTATCTTGTAAGGACCGCGAATCAATTTACCTGTGATATTTATATACAGGGTGACGCCACGAGGATCAATGTAAAGGATTATGAGGCGATGCAGACGGGGTTGCAGCCGCGGGGGAACAGTCTAGTATTTTATTTAGAAGGAAGTGACGAAGGAGAGGCGGAGTTAAGGCTTCGGCGCCTGTTCAGAGTTTAATATGGTACATAGTGAAAAAAGAAAAGGCTGACGCACAGCCAACCATTTGGGGTTGGATGGACGGCAGCCTTACTTTTCAGTTTTCAATTACAATAGTTCAGGACGGTAACTTAGTGACTGGCAGGCAGACAGGCTTGGTAAAAGGAGAAACGTATGGGAACCCAATTAGATGGTATCATTAATGAAAACTATGCAAAGCTTAATAATCTGGATTTTCATATTTTGAATTTCATTCAGAATAATCGACATATAAGCGCTACGTTAAGTATTGCAAAACTGGCTGAACGGTGTAATGTTTCTACAGCGACAGTGCTTCGCATGACGCAAAAATTAAATTTCAGCGGATACAGTGAGTTTAAGTATTTTTTGAAAAATGATGATGTGCAGGAAGAAAAACAAGATATAGATGCCATAGAAGTGATTAATCAGGATATTGCCCAGACAATAAAAATGTTCCGGCAGAATAGGCAGATAGAAGAGATCTATAAGAAGATTGATGAGGCAGAAAATCTATATGCTTATGGAACGGGACAGGGGCAGAGACTGATGCTGCAGGAGATGGCCCGTTGTTTTTTAAATGTAAATAAAAAAATTATTATGATATCGGCATCTACGGAACTGAAAATCGTCAAAAAATATATGAGCCAGAAAGATCTGCTGTTTATTGCATCCTGGTCTGGAAATATTGAAAAATACAGAGAGACATTGGTAAATTTAGATGTTTCAGGGATTACCATGGTATCAATTACCAATTTCCATAAAAATGAATTGTCTCGTATTTCAAAGTACAACCTGTATTTTCAAAGTACCAGTATCGATGAAGTAATGAATATAAATCGTTCCAGCTATCTGACTCTTCATCTGGTTCTTCATCTTTTATACGATGGTTACATCAATCACCTGAATCACAGAATAGAGTAATGAAAAATATCCTGACAAACCGTATCAGTGGTTTTGCCAGGATATTTTTATGTGGGGGAGGATTGGTTCAGCAGTTACTGCTTCTTTATATGCATGGCTTTTTCTTTGTTAAGAAGCAGCGGTCTTAAGTAAGCAACAGTGGAGGTAAGCGGAAGGACATCCGGACTGAGGTTGATTCCCAGTTCATTTTTGATGTACGCAATTCGTGAGGAAATTCGTTTCCACAGTTCGGGAGCTTCAGTCTGGATTTGTTTCCTCAGATTTTCATCTGCCAGGGCGATAGTGCTTTCCGCATTGGTTGCGCCATATCCTTCTACCGAAGGAATCATATCAATCTGAAAGAGCATGCCGCTGGTCAGCTGTTCTTTACTTCCGCTGTAAATGGGAGAGGCCAGCCATTCTTCGTCAGCCGTCAGATGACCCGGGCATAAGGACCAGTGATACTGGGATTTGGGCATTACCTTTTCGATTTGATCATATATATCTCCGCCGGTCATTCCGCACCGTATCGTTTCCAGCCAGGTGGCATATGCATGAAAATAAGGTTTTACAACAACGTCAATGTAATCCGCGCTGCCTT
>URUX01000097.1 GCA_900551135.1 uncultured Clostridium sp. | reverse complement strand
CAATTTGTTGGAAAAAAATTACAAATAATACCAGAATTTATAAGGAAAGCCTAAAAATACTCTTGAAAAAAGTTTCTTTTTTGTGCATAAAACCGATTGTTTAAAAAACAGCCTATTATTTTTTGCTAAAATTAGCATGGTTTTATTGACGAATTTGTCAAAAAAAGGTATAGTATAAGAGTATCTATCAAATCATAGAGGAGGAATGAAATTATGAAGAAATCCGCAGTAGCATTATTGCTTGCAGCTTCTATGGCACTGTCTCTGACAGCTTGCGGCGGTGGTTCCAGCGATTCAACTACAGCAGCAGCGACAACCGCAGCAATGGAAGCAGCAACTACAGCAGCAGAGACTGAGGCAGAATCCGAGACCGAGGCAGAAGCAGCTGAAACTGAGGCAGAAGAAAAAGGAACCCCGGTAAAAGACCCGTCTGAATTTAAGGTTGGTATGGTTACCGACGTAGGCGGTGTAAATGATGGCTCTTTCAACCAGTCTTCCTGGGAAGGCTTACAGAAAGCAAGTGAGGAACTGGGCATTCAGGTTAATTATTTAGAGTCTAAGAATGACGCAGACTACACTCCAAACATTGAAAACTTTGTAGACGAAGAGTATGACTTAATCATCTGTGTAGGCTATATGCTGGCAGACGCTACCAGAAAGGCAGCAGAGGCATATCCGGATCAGCAGTTTGCAATTATTGATGATTCTTCAAATGCTGACCTTCCAAACGTATCCTGCCTGATGTTTGAGCAAGCACAGTCTTCTTATCTGGTAGGCTATGTAGCTGGCAAGGTTACCGAGTCCAACAAGGTTGGCTTCGTAATCGGTATGGCAAGCGACAACATGCATGGATTTGGTTACGGCTATCTGGCAGGTGTGAAGGATGCAAATCCAGATGCAGAGATTTTACAGTACAATGCCAACGCATTTAACGATCCGGCAACTGGCAAGTCTGCAACTACCAAGATGGTTACCGATGGCGCTGACGTTGTATTCCACGCAGCAGGCGGTACCGGACTTGGCGTAATCGAAGGATGTAAAGAGAACAACATCTGGGCAATTGGTGTAGATACTGACCAGAGTTCCATTGCTCCTGAAACGATTTTAACTTCTGCAATGAAGAGAGTAGACAATGCAAGTTATGACGCTGCTGAAGCTGCTTTATACGGCAAGCTGGACGGCGGTGTGAAGACTTATGACATCCATACTGCTGGTGTAGATATTGCGCCTACCACAGATAATCTGACTCCTGAACTTCTCGCTGAGATCGAAGATGTGAAGGCTAAGATTGCTTCCGGCGAAATCGTTGTTCCAAACAACAAGGCTGATTTTGAAAAAGCTTATGGTGAAATCTATACTCTGGATGACTGATTCTGACAGACAGGGCAGAGCGATTTAACATAACAGTTCAGGAATGGAATATCCGGCAGGAAGATAAGGTGTCCTGAACTGAACAATGAGGGAGGATATTCATAAACGGTATATGCTTATGGATATCCTCTTTGTTAAAAACAGGTACCGAAAAAGAGATAGTCCTTTGACTTATGAAAGCTGAAACCGGCTTTTATAAGTGAGAGGAACTATAAATACTGCTTTTTAGAAAGGAGAAATATATGAGAGAAATTACCATGGAACGTGTGGAACAGACACGTCAGGAAATTTTAGAAATTATTGAAAGCCCTATTTTAACCCACGAACAAAAGGTAGCCAATATGGCAGGAAAAGCAGATTCTTTAATGGAGGTTCTGGATATTCCGGAGGGATTGGATGAACTGCTGAATGTTCCGGGAGATGTAAAATGTATCTGCGACTTGGCAGAGGGACATGCACCGGTGCGCCCGCGTTACATTATTCCGGATTATTTTAAGTTTATGAGAGAGGGCAGCAAATTTTTGCAGCTTGATCCGCCAAAAGATTTATATGAGGCTCTCAATTCCCTTTTGATTTTTTACAAACATGTTCCCAGTGTTACCAACTTTCCTGTTTATGTAGGCGCGCTGGATGAACTGCTGGAGCCTTTTATTAATGATGTAGAGGAAGAACAGGCAAAGAAAATGCTGAAGCTTTTCATGCAGCATATTGATCGGACTGTGCTGGATTCCTTTTCCCATGCAAACATTGGTCCCAGAGCAACCAAGGCAGGCCGGCTGCTGCTGGAGGTTGAAAAAGAGTTAGAGCAGGCGGTTCCAAACCTGACCATGAAATATGAAGAGGGCGTAACTCCGGATGATTTTGCCCTGCTTGCAGTCGATACGGCTCTTCACAGTGCGAAGCCAAGTTTTGCCAATCACAAGATGTTTAAGGGCGAATTGGGAGAAAATTATGTGATTGCAAGCTGCTATAACGGCCTTTTGCTGGGCGGCGGTTCTTATACATTGTGCCGTCTGATTTTAGGAAATATTGCAAAGAGAGCTGAAAATATTGCAGACTTCAAAGAAAACCAGCTTCCTTATGTAATGGACATTATGGCCAGATATATGGATGCCAGAATTAAATTTGAAGTTGAAGAAAGCGGATTTTTCGAGAATAATTTCCTGGCAAAAGAGGGATTTATTCACAGAGATCGGTTTACTGCCATGTTCGGCATGGTGGGTATGGCGGAATGTGTCAATATTCTTTTGGAAAAAGAAGGAAAGACCGGACGGTACGGTCATGATGAGTATGCAACCCAGCTTGGGGTTGAGATTATGGATCAGATTGATGCATTTAATCAAAATCATACCAATCCATACTGTGAGGCAACAGGCGGCCATTTCCTGCTTCATGCCCAGGTAGGAATTGCAGAAGACCAGCATATCAGTCCAGGCACCCGTATTCCGATTGGGGAAGAACCGGATGAACTGATCGATCACCTGCTGCAGTGTGCAAAATTCCACAAATACTTCCCATCAGGAACGGGAGATATTTTCCCGATCGATACGACCGTTCACAAAAATCCGGAATTTGTTTTAGACATTGTGAAGGGATCATTCCGGAAAGATTTAAGATATTTATCCTTCTATGCAAATGACAGCGATGTAATCCGCATTACCGGATACCTGGTAAAGCGTTCTGAGATTGAAAAACTGAAAGCAGGGCAAAATGTACTTCAGGATACTACACATTTAGGGCTTGGCGCTGAACTCAACGGCCATATTTTGGAGCGGAAGGTGCGTTAATGAAAGCTTTAGTGAATAAAATTATTCCATTCAGTGCAGTGGATGGTCCTGGAAACCGTACTTCCGTGTTCCTTCAGGGCTGTAATATTAATTGCCTTTATTGCCATAATCCGGAGACCAGAAAGGTGTGTATCGGGTGCGGTCAGTGTATAGAAGCCTGTCCGTCCGGCGCTCTCAGCTGGAATACGGACGATGGAAGCAGGCCTTGTATGCAGGTGGGAGAAGGAGAACATACTTCTCCCTTCCTGCGTTATGATCCGGAAAAATGCACCCTGTGCGACACCTGCATTCATGTATGCAGACATGATGCCAGTCCAAGGATTTTAGAGATGACGCCGGAGGAGACTTTTGAAAAAATTGCCAGGCAGATTCCGTTTATCAGGGGCGTTACCGTATCGGGAGGAGAGTGCACCCTGTATCCGGAATATTTGACAGAACTGTTTTCCATTTGCAAAGCAGAGGGACTGCATACACTGCTGGACAGCAATGGAACTCTGGATTTTAAGGAGTATCCGGAACTTTTGGCTGTTACAGACGGAGTGATGCTGGATATTAAGGCGTTTTCGGAAGAGGATCATAAAACAGTAACAGGGGCTTCCAACCGGCAGATTCTGGAAAATGCCAGATACCTGGCTTCAATTGGAAAGCTGTTTGAGATTCGTACAGTAATTGTTCCGGGACTGTTTGACGGAGAAGAAACGGTAAGGAAAGCTTCGGCTATGTTAAAGCCCTATCAGTCCGTTCATAAAATCCAGTATAAAATTATTGCTTACCGCCCGATGGGAGTGCGAACGGAATATGCCGGATTTCCGGTTCCGGATGAGGGCTATTTAAATAAACTGGCTGATATTGCCAGGGCGGAAGGCATGGAAAAAATCGTCATTATTTAGATAATGCGAGAATATAAAGGAGGAAAGAGTGTGGGAAAGACGAGTCATGTAGAAAAGACCGTTACCATCCAAATGAAAGACATTGTCAAGAAATTTGGAGACTTTGTGGCCAATGATCACATTAACCTGACTGTCCACAAAGGGGAAGTCCACGCCATTTTAGGAGAAAACGGAGCAGGCAAAAGTACGCTGATGAACGTGCTGTATGGTCTTTACCGTCCGACAGAGGGAGAAATTTTTGTAGGGGGCCGGCAGGTTCATATTGACAGTCCCAAAAAGGCGATTGAACTGGGAATCGGTATGGTGCATCAGCATTTTATGCTGGTACAGCCTTATACGGTTACAGAAAATATCATTTTGGGAATGGAGCCGGTAAAAGGTCTGAAGGTTGACCTGGATTCAGCCAGGGAAAAGGTACGGGAACTTTCCGAACGCTATAACATGCAGGTGGATCCGGACGCTAAAATCGAAGACATTTCTGTAGGCATGCAGCAGAGGGCAGAGATTTTAAAAGTGCTTTACCGGGGCGCAGACATTTTGATTTTAGATGAACCGACAGCATCCTTAACTCCTCAGGAGATTGAAGAACTAATTGAAATTATTGGACATCTGACCAACGACGGAAAGTCAGTGATTTTAATTACCCACAAATTAAAAGAGATTAAGGCCAGCGCTGACTACTGTACCATTATCCGTCAGGGCAAATACATCCAGACTGTAAAAGTGGATGATGTGACAGAAAACGATCTGGCATCCATGATGGTAGGCAGAGACGTAGAGTTTGTGGTGGAAAAGAAAGACGTAAAGCCCGGAGATGTGGTTCTGGATATTAAAAATCTTCATGGAAAGGACTATCGTGGCGTTGAAATTTTAAAAGGCCTGAATTTGAATGTCCGCAAAGGTGAGATTGTAGGACTGGCTGGTGTAGATGGAAACGGTCAGACTGAATTGGTGGAAATCCTTACAGGACTGCGAAAAGGCGATTCCGGCGAGATTTATATGAATGGAGAGAATGTATTTAACTGGACGCCAAGAGCCCTGTTTGAGAAAGGGATTTCCAGTATTCCGGCGGATCGTCAGAAACATGGTCTGATTCTGGAATTTTCCGTAGCAGAAAACCTGATTTTACAGAATTTTGCAGAAGAGAGTTTTGCCCAGAAGGGAATTTTAAATAAAAAATCCATTTTCGAACACGCCAAAGAGATGGTAAGCAAATTTGATATTCGTCCTTCCGGCAGTGAGAACAAGCCGGCCGGCCAGCTTTCCGGTGGAAACCAGCAGAAGGTTATTATTGCCAGAGAAGTGACCAATGATAAAGACCTGCTGATCGCAGTAAATCCAACCCGTGGACTGGATGTAGGAGCCATTGAATTTGTACACAAATACATTGTAGAACAGAGAAATAAAAACAGAGCAGTTCTGCTGGTTTCCTTCGAACTGGATGAGATTATGAGTCTGTCTGACCGGATTGAAGTAATCTTTGACGGAGCCATCAGCGGAAGCATGGCTGGAAAAGATGCAGATGAAAATACTCTGGGACTGATGATGGCAGGAGGAAAACGGCATGAATGAGAAAAAAAGTATTTTAAACAGTAATGCACTGTATACCTTTATTGCCATTTTGTTTGGTTTTTTGGTAGGAGCAGTATTTTTACTGGTAGCAGATATCAGTCCGGCTGCAGCATATTCCAAACTGTTTACGGGAGTATTCAGCAAGCCGAAGTTTATGGTTTGGGCTGTTATTTATGCCAGTCCCCTGATTTTTACCGGACTCAGCGTGGCATTTTCATTTAAAACCGGCGTATTTAACATTGGAGCAGAAGGCCAGTTTGTAGTAGGTTCACTGGCAGCAGTGCTGGTGGGAATTTTAGTAGACGTTCCTGCCATTATCCACGTGCCTCTCTGTATTCTGGCAGCAGCGGCTGCCGGAGCAGTCTGGGGAAGCGTAGTCGGATATTTAAAAGTAAAAAAAGGCATTAACGAAGTACTGCTGTTTATTATGTTTAACTGGATAGCATTCTATCTGTCCAATTATGTAGTCAATCTGAAAGCAATTCACAAGGAAGGCGGCGGAGAGGCTACAAAAGACATTTTAGAGTCTGCCCAGATTCTTCTGCCTCAGAGCATTCGTCAGATGACGGGCTGCAGCAGTGCCAACTTTGGTATTTTTATGGCAGTAATTGCAGCAGTTATCATTTGGTTTATCATTAACAAGACGACTCTGGGATACCGGTTAAGAGCAGTAGGATTTAACCGCAACGCAGCAGAATACGGCGGCATCAGCGCCAATCGTGCAGTGATGACTGCCATGGCGATTTCCGGCTGTCTGGCAGGACTGGGAGGCGCAGTTCAGACTCTTGGCATGTCTATGCGAATCAGCCAGTTTGCGACCCAGGAGAGTTTTGGATTCCAGGGAATTACAGTAGCGCTAATTGCAGGTTCCAATCCGATTGGCTGTATTTTCTCCGGCCTGTTTTACGGTGCCATGAAGTACGGCGGCAGCAAATTAAGTTTGATTAATGCTCCGTCTGAAGTCGTTGATATTATTATGGGTACGATTATTCTGTTTATCGCAGTATCCCATGTGTTTAAAAAACTGGCATTGAAAAGGAAAAGGGGGTAGTGATCATGGATGCAATTATTAAAAATCTCGGACTGATTATCAATGCAACTCTGGTAGCAACACCACCTCTTTTATATGCAGCGTTAGGTTCCTGCTTTTCTGAGCGAAGCGGTGTAATCAATATCGGAATTGAGGGTATGATGACCATTGGAGCATTTACGGGAGCAGCAGTAGCGCTGTTTACGGGTAATGGCTGGTTTGCGTTTTTCTGCGGAGGCCTGGCGGGAGCAGTATTTGGCCTGATTCATGCCATAGCCTGTGTTTCCTTTGGAGCAGATCAGACCATTTCTGGTACAGCTATTAACTTTTTGGCACCCGGACTGGCTATTTTCCTCTGCAAAGCCATGTTCGACAACTCTACGGATACGCCTCCGATTGATACAGCCAGTAAGCTTCCAAAGCTGTTTGACGGCGTATTTCCAGTAGGTTCTTTTGCTAACAACGTATTCAGTACCTATATACCGGCTTATTTGTGCTTTATTCTGGTGGCAGTCGTATGGTTTGTATTTTATAAAACCCGCTTTGGTCTGCGCCTCCGTGCAGTAGGCGAGCATCCAAGGGCCTGCGATACCCTGGGTATTAATGTATTCCGGATTCGTTATATCTGCGTTATTATTTCCGGATTTCTGGCTGGGCTGGGAGGCGCCTATGTAACTCTGGCGACCATCAATCAGTTCCGTCCAATCGTTATTGTAGGACAGGGATTTATTGCCATTGCGGCAGTAATTTTTGGAAAGTTTACCCCGCAGGGAGCAATGAAGGCCTGCCTGCTCTTTGGTCTGTGCAGTGGGCTGAAGGTGCTTGCCAATACGGGAAACACCATATCCCCAAACCTGATTTCCATGATTCCATATGTGGTAACCATTGTAACCCTGGTGCTTTTTGTAGGACATGCCAGAGTACCGGCAGCCAATGGAAAACCGTATGTCAAATCAAAATAACAGAGGTTTATTATGGATATAAAATTGCTTATTGAAGAGGCGCTAAAAGCGCGGAAATTTTCTTACAGCCCCTATTCTGGATTCCAGGTAGGGGCGGCTCTGCTGGCGAAAGACGGCCGGATTTTTACAGGATGCAACATTGAAAGCGCCAGCTATACTCCAAGCAATTGTGCTGAACGGACTGCTTTTTTCAAGGCAGTAAGCCAGGGAGTGCGCGGCTTTTCGGCAATTGCCGTAGTTGGCGGACCAAAAGATGCAGAAACACTGGATTTCTGTACGCCCTGCGGAGTCTGCCGCCAGGTTATGATGGAGTTTTGTGATCCAAAGAGTTTTCAGGTGATTGTTGCAAAAAATCCGGAGGAATACCAGGTGTTTACACTGGAAGAAATTCTTCCAATGGGATTTGGACCGAAAGATTTGGAAAGGGAGAGAGAACTATGATCGATTTACACCTCCATTTCGATGGTTCTTTGCCGGTACAGACAGTTCTTCGTCTGGCAAGGGAACAGAATATTGCGCTTCCGGCTGAAACAGAAGAGCAGCTGCGTCCTTTCCTGCAGGCTCCAGAGGACTGCAGGGATTTAAATGAGTATCTGTCCAGATTTGAACTGCCATTACAAGTGCTTCAGACCAGAGAGGCGCTGTCGGAGGCAATGAAGGACTTGATTGGCCAGCTGGCAAAAGAAGGCCTTCTCTATGCAGAGATCCGGTTTGCGCCCCAGCTTCACACATCCAGAGGATTGAGTCAGCGTCAGGTTATAGAGGCGGTATTGGAAGGTCTGGATCAGGGATTAAAAACACAGTCTTCCCTGCTGGATGCGAGATTGATTTTATGCTGCATGAGAGGCGGGGATAACCAGAAGGAAAATCTGGAAACCGTAAAGCTGGCAGGAGAGTTTGCAGGAAATACAAAAGTAGCGGCAGTCGATCTTGCAGGAGCAGAAGGGCTGTATTTTACCGGTGATTTTAAAGAATTATTCCGTCTGGCTCAGGAAGAGGGTGTGCCTTATACCATTCATGCAGGAGAGGCAGACGGGCCGGAAAGTGTAAAAGCAGCGATTTCTATGGGAACGAAACGGATTGGCCATGGAGTACGGTGTATAGAAGATCCGGCAGTGGAAGAGGAAATAAGACAAAAGAACATTACTCTGGAATGCTGTGTAACCAGCAATATTCAGACCAGAGCCTTTTCGGATGCAGGCGCGCATCCTCTGCTCAGACTGCTGAGAAGCGGCGCTGCGGTAACGGTCAATACGGATAATATGACGGTATCGGGTACAACGATTGCAAAAGAGTTTGCGCTTTTAAAAGAATGCGGCATGACGGAAGCAGAGAACGTACAGCTTTTAAAAAACAGCGTTGAGGCGGCCTTTTTAGAGACAGAGAAGAAACAGCTTTTAATGGAAAAGGTACGAAAAGGATAAAAAGAAGTTGAAAAATACCATAAATTGTTGTAAAATGTAACAAGAACAAGCGAATAAAGTATGTTGGTTTCGTGGATTGTTACTTTAATTAGGCAAGACCTGGATCATACAGTAGTAGCTGTTTATATGTTTTTGTAAAACAATATAAGCGCCATTAGTGTATGACCAGGTTTTTTTTGTCTCTG
>URUX01000096.1 GCA_900551135.1 uncultured Clostridium sp. | reverse complement strand
CCCTCTTTACTGGACAAACCAGTAAGGAGGGTACATATCATTTTGTCGGTAAAGCAGAGGCTTTCTACATTGCCAGGGTTAAATCAGCACATATTTCAGTACAAACAGCAGAGCCAGTACATACATCAATACGCTGATCTTCTTTTCTTTCGCTTTTCCAGTAATCAGGTTAATTGCTACGTAAGAAATCACGCCCATTGCAATTCCTTCTGAAATGCTGTACATAAACGGCATTGCGATTACTGCAATATATGCGGGGATCGCTTCCGTAAAATCATTGAAATCCACTTTCAGGATCGCGGAGATCATCAAAAATCCTACCACGATCAGAGCCGGAGCCGTTGCAAAGGATGGAATTGCAAGGAAAATCGGAGATAAGAACAGGGATACCAGGAATAACAGGGCCGTTACCAGGCTGGTAAGTCCGGTGCGTCCGCCTACGGATACGCCTGCAGAACTTTCTACAAACGTAGTGGTAGTAGAGGTTCCCAGTACTGCACCTACGGAAGTTCCCACTGCATCTGCCAATAACGCGCCGCGGATTTTGGGAAGCTGGCCGTCCTTATCTAACATATCTGCCTTAGAAGCTACACCGATTAAGGTTCCCAATGTATCAAACATGTCTACAAACAGGAATGCAAACATGATAATCAGGAAATCACCGGTAAATACCATTGCAAAGTCCATCTGCATAAAGGTAGGCATTACGCTTGGAACAGAGATTCCATTGGAAAAATCAGGAAGCAGGCTGAACCATGCGGTTCCGTCCGGCACGTAAATGCCCAGGAACTGGCAGACAATACCCAGAACCCAGGTAATTAAAATACCCCATAAAATATTTCCTTTTACATTCTTTGCAAGAAGAATGGCAGTAATAATAATGCCGATCAAGGCTAATAATACCGTAATTCCTTCTGTATGGAACGTGCCGGCTTCCAAAGATCCCCGAAAAGAAAACATTCCAAGCAGGGTAGCATCATTATTTACTACGATTTTTGCATTTTGAAGACCAATAAAGGTAATAAACAGGCCGATGCCTACGGATACCGCATGTTTTAAGTTCATGGGAATGGCATTAAAAATGGCTTCTCTGACTTTGGTCAAAGAAAGCACGATAAATATCAGGCCTTCTATAAATACTGCAGCCAGCGCCATCTGCCAGGTATATCCCATACCAAGTACTACGGTATACGCAAAATACGCATTCAGACCCATACCAGGAGCCAGGGCAAATGGATAGTTTGACATTAGAGCCATTAAACAGGTTGCAATAAAGGACGCTAAAACCGTCGCCGTAAATACTGCGCCTCTGTCCATGCCCGCCGCTGACAGAATGTTGGGGTTTACCGCCAGGATGTAAGCCATGGTCATAAAGGTAGTGATACCCGCTAAAACCTCTGTCTTTACATCTGTACGGTTCTCCTTCAGATGAAACAGTTTTTCCAGATTCATTATTTCTTCCTCCTACCATTGTAAATCCGGTTTCATACCGGAGTTCTATCTGGGCATTTTATAACACCCAGCCTTTACTATAGTCAATCTTTTCTGGAAAAACAACCCCTTATTGTTAAAAATCGTCTAATTTTGTCAATTTTTCTCGAAAATCCCTGTATCAGAAGTGTCCTGTATGCCCCATAAGCTGCCACTCCTTCTTACAAGCTGCCGTTTAAGGCTCTGACTGCCTCCAGACAAACATCCGGATTTCCATCCATATCATAAAGTTTTCCCTCTGTTACATGAGTATACACCTGGATATTGTCCACATATACGGCTTTATCTGAGGAAATGGAAAATTCTCCCAGACTGTCCTGGGGAAATTCCAGATAAACCTGCTGTTTTCCCTGTACTCCTGTGGTTTTGCTCTTATTTCCCATCCTTACGGTGACAGCAGCTCCTGACGGACTTTCTGCCAGAAACCGCACCTTTACCGTCTCTCCTTCCACAGCGCTTCCTGCCGGATTGACGGTCTGGGAAATCCGTCCGTAGCTTTCCAGTTCCATCTGGTTAGATCCGTCCCGGTTTACTATCCGGGTCCGGCCGGAAGATGTCCATCCGGTTTCCCCCAGTCCAAACTGGCTGTTGTAAATCATATTGTTGCCGTAATCCCGATAAGTCCAAATCCCGTAGCCCATGGTCTTTTCCTTTAAAACCGGAGCGCACCGGGTCAGATAAACCGGCATCTGGGCCTCATCCAGTTTGGGATTTTCCTCAAATCCAGGAGTATTGTCTGTAAATAAAAACTGGTCGATATAGAGCGGTTTTCCTCCGTTGTACTGGCTGACCCAGTCAAAAACAGCCTTTGTCTGGGGAAGCACCTGGTCAGCACTCATGTGATCGTTTCCCGCCTGCATTCCCATGGAAACCGAATACATCAGGGACGTAAAGGATGAATTTTGACAGCCAAATGTGACTGCATGGGAAAATCCGGTCTGCTGTCCGTCGGTCATAGTAATTGGATCGACGTCTGTGCGCACCTCCATGGAAAGGTTTGGAAACACTTCCTGAGTTTCCAAAAGGATATGGTTCAGCCAGTTGTCATAAAAAGTCAGAAACAGTCCGTAGGCTTCCTGATCCCGTTCCGGCAGATATACCTGATCCCAGTCAGAAAATTCCTCCCCATACTGGCGGCCGGCCTCTTCTAACGTCACAGTCTCCTTCAAATAGTCCCTGTAACCCGTCTGTCCAGCCAGTTCCCTTCCAATCAGGGTATCTCCCATATCTCCTGCTGCATGGGTAAAATTCCAAAAATCTTCCCAGGTAAGAAAGCCTCCGTAAAAATTCCCATGGCAGCTCGCCTCCTGATAAATCCGTTCTGCATAATCCATCCATGCATCCCAGACATCTTCATCATAAAGAAGCTGCTGATACCGTTCTAAAACATTATCATGTCCTGCGTGATCCCAGGTATACCCTACCCTTAAAATCACCCAGAGTCCTGCTCTCTCTGCTGCATCCATAACCCGGTGCAGCTTGTCCAATGCATACTGGCTGTAGCTGCGGCTGTCCATATTGATCTGAAATTCTCTCCAGGGTACTGCCAGAATAATGCTGTTAAAGCCATCTGCTGCAATCTGTCTCATATCTTCTTCCAGATGGGTATCCTCCAGATTCCAGAAATTAATAACCCAGTCATCTCCATAATATGTTGCCGATTTTAGATAAGGCATCTTCATTGGCCTGTTCTCAATGGCTGACGTATCCGGCAGAACTTCCTGTACCGGAACTGCCTCTGCCTTAATTTGGGACAACTGCAAGACTGCGCAAAAAGTCAGCAGCATGCCAGCCGTTCTCATTGATTTTTTAATTGTTTTCCTGTTTTTCATCTGTAAACTCCAAGTCCTGTGTCTGTAATAGTAACATTTTACCACATTCTGATGATGCGTCAATAGAAGAAAAACAGCCTTTGCAGCAGACGCTTCCATGGCGCTGATGCAAAGACTGTTCAAGTCGGAATTTTATAATATAATCATTAGCGTACCTGTCATCAGAATAATGCTGAGTACAACGGAAAGGGAATTGATAACGCTGGAAAGCCCCACATCCATTCCCAGTTCTCCTGCATAAGCCGGAGCCGCGGAAGCAATGGGAGAAAAGACCAGTACTGCAAAAGCCTGGCGAATCTCCAGTTCAAAGGGAGCAAACAGATAAAATACCACTGCCAGCACAATCGAAATCCCATAGCGGACGGATAATACACGGAAAATCGTTGCGATCTTATCCGGCTGAAAACTCAGCTTAAATCCCACCCCTACCATCAACAGAGCCAGAAACGCATTGGCGCCTCCCACTGTCTGGGCAAAACTGATGCAGATTCTGGGAAGCCGGATATTCATCAGGGTCAAAATCGTCATGGTTATATAGGCAATAAACGGCACAGACTTCAGCAGCGGTCTCACCAGATCCCTGATTGTCTGTTTTTGTCCTGTCCTCATAGCCGCCATAGCCATGCTGCAGGCGCCGCCCAGGCAGATAATGGAGTTGCCAGTATCAAAGAGACTGGCAGCCGCAAGTCCTGTCGTACCTAAAAACCCCTGGATAAACGGCATGGTAAAATTGCCGATATTGTAGCCTGCTACATTTAAAACGTCAAAGCCCTTTCGCTCACTGGGTTTTCCCGTATTGATAAGCCAGATAACTCCAATGAGAATGACTCCGCCTGATAATCCAAACAGGCAGATAGACAGCATGGATACATCCAGTTCCATTGTACTGAAATTTGCTACAATGGCGGCCGGAAGGGTGATTTTTAATACGATTTTAGACAGCACATAAAAATCCTCTTCTTTAAAAAATCCCTTCTGACGCAGCAGGTATCCTGCTAAAATAATGGAAGCAAAGGCTGCTGCTTTTATCAGGATATCGGTCATGCTCATTCGTTTACATCAACACTCCAGCCGCTTGGGCCTTCCACCCTGCCTAACTGGATTCCGGTAATGGTGTCATAAATTTTCTGGGTCAGGCTGCCGATTTTACCGCCGCCAATCTCCATTTTTTCATCTTCAAAACGCAGTTCGCCTACTGGAGACACCACTGCAGCCGTTCCTGTACCAAAACATTCCTCCATAGCGCCGGAACGGGCGGCTTCGATTACTTCATCTACGGAAATCTGACGTTCTTCTACCGGTACGCCCCATTCTCTGCACAATGCAATAACCGAATCTCTGGTAACACCTGGAAGAATGCTTCCATTCAATACAGGAGTCACCACGGTACCATTAATCTTGAAAAAGATATTCATTGCTCCGACTTCTTCGATATATTTGCGGTGAACGCCGTCCAGCCATAATACCTGGGAATATCCTTCGTCATGGGCTTTTACCTGGGATGCCAGGGAAGCGGCATAGTTTCCTCCGGTCTTTGCTTCACCAATACCGCCTCTGACTGCTCTGACATATTCATCTTCAATCCAGATCTTTACCGGATTTAAGCCGGATTCATAGTAAGCTCCTACTGGAGACAGAATAATCATAAACTTGTAGGTATGAGAAGGGCGCACCCCTAAAAACGGATCTGTGGCAATCACAAATGGACGGATATAAAGAGAAGTTCCCGGTTTCGTCGGAATCCAGTCAGCATCTGTCTTTACCAGTTCTTTTAATGCATCTAAAAATAAATCCTCCGGAATTTCCGGAATACACAGACGGCGGTTGCTGCGGTTCGCTCTTTCAATATTTTTATTGGGACGGAATAACAAAATTCTGCCGTCTTCGGACTTATAAGCCTTTAACCCTTCAAACATCGTCTGTCCATAGTGAAATACCATGGCAGAAGGTTCCAGAGACAATGAGTGGTAAGGTACGATTCTTGGATCGATCCATCCTTTTCCCTCTTCATAATCCACTTCAAACATATGATCCGTAAAAATCGTACCAAATACCAGCGGATTATCCTGTCCTGGCTTTTCCTTTGGATTTGTGGTCTTTTCAATTCTGATTGTCTGCATACTTCAGTCATCTTCCTTTCCCCGTCCGGCTTGTTTTCCGGAAATCTTTTGTCAATTATCTTCCAAAACCTTCAGGCTGTCAATAGTGTTTTGGCTGCATCCGGCTTTGTTTTGGCTGTTTTTCTGCCAGTTATAAATTTTCGTTATAAAACTGCAAAGTCTGGGTTATAGTCCCGGATAATCCGTTTTGGAAATTCCATCCGTACCGTCATGGTCGGATTGACCGTCTGACAGATAATTAAATCGCCTGTCATGGTCATCAGCATTGCTGCGTCATCTTCTTTCATTCCCACCTTTTCAGTCAGGAATGTGTACATCTGTCTGGCCGCTGCCTGATAGGCCAGATCAACCGTCTCCTTTGATGCAATGGTAATCCACTGTTCTCCGGTATCAATCATAGGCCAGGGAACATAAAAATCTTTTACTGCAGTTACCCTCATGGTTGCACGGCCTTCAATCTCCAGGCCGCAGTCCTCGATCTCTCCTTCGCCCATTACGGCATGGAAATCCCCCATAGACAGCAAAGCCCCTTCTGCCGCTACCGGCAGATATAAGGTCACGCCTTTCCGAATCTGAGTACAGTCCATATTACCGCCGTGGTCTAACGGAGTTACAGTAGATACGCCTTCTCCCTCCGGAGCCACTCCAATCACGCCAATCATTGGACGGATTGGAATCGCAATCTTATTATCATACCATGCAAATCCGTCTTTTACCGGCACCCGTTTTACAATTCTTTTTTCAAAAAACTCCCTCTCATTGCCATTGTTGGGCCCCAGCATCACAATTCCCACAGGACCTGTTTCAATGTCTAAAATATCAATTTTCAGCATATCCCCCGGCATGGCTCCTTCAATGTAAAGGGGGCCTGTGGCAGGATTTCCAGGCATCTTCGGGGTATTGTAATAGTCGGTTCCTTCCGGAATAAACCGGTTGGTAAAACAGTCATATGTTTCAAATGCCACGATTTCTCCCGACTTTATGGTGCCGCATGGCTTATTGTCTTTAGACAGCACATGGGTAATGTGTTCTTTGGTGATTACTTTCATCTGACTTTCTCCTTTTGCTTTTTTGTTAAATCCGGCCATACCGTAGCCATCATCGTGCCAAAACAGGCCAGGCCTCCAATAAAATTAGAAATGGGTTCTGCCATAAAAATTCCGTCTGCCCCCAGGTTTCCCACACAGGGCAGTATAAAAATCATTGGAATGACAATGATTACTTTTCGGAAAATCGAAAAAAATACCGACTGCTTTGCCTTTCCTAATGCGACAAAAACAGACTGGCCTGCAAACTGCAGGGACATCATAAAAAATCCAAAATAATAAATCTGCATGGCTGGAATACCGGCAGCAACTAAATCTTCATCACGATTAAAAATCCGGATGAAAAACTCTGGAAATCTGTGTACCAGAGCCCATATGGCAACCGTATAAATAACTGACGCAGCCGAGGTAAACCCGATGGCTTTTTTTACCCTACCATACTCTTCCGCTCCGTAATTGTAGCCCATCACCGGCTGGGCGCTGTTGGTAATACCGTTTACCGGCATACTGATAACTTCCCGGACTGAATTTACCACAGTCATGACGCCAACATATAAGTCTCCTCCAAATTTCTGAAGACTGGCATTATATGCAATCTGTACCAGACTGTTGGTAATGGACATGGTAAATCCGGTCATTCCCAGCGCAACAATGGATTTCACTCTGGATGCACGGAGACGGAAACAGCTGGATTTTAATTTTAAGATGCTCTTAGAGCCAGTAAGAAACCGGAGAATCCACAGAGCCGAAAGCCCCTGGGAAATTACTGTGGCCAAAGCGGCTCCTTTTACTCCCATATGAAATACAAAAATAAACACCGGATCCAGTATAATATTGGAAACTGCTCCCAATATTACCGTCATCATACCAATTCCGCCAAATCCCTGGGAATTAATAAAGCTGTTCATCCCCAGGCCAATCATCACAAACACGCTTCCCAGCAGATAAACCGTCACATATTCTTCTGCAAAGGAAATCGTAGCGTCACTGGCGCCAAAGAGATACAGCATAGGCCGTTTAAATATCAGCCCCAGAACGGTCAGAACCAGGCCGCATATCACCAGCAGATAAAACGAATTTCCCATAATGGCTTCTGCTTCTTTCTCATTTCCTCTGCCCCGTTCAATGGAACACAATGGCGCTCCTCCCATACCAAACAGATTGGCAAAGGCCATTACCATCGATACAATGGGAAGGCAGAGACCGATACCGGTTAAGGAAAGCGTTGCATGGTCCGGAATCATACCAATGTAGATCCGATCCACAATGCTGTACAGAACATTGATAAGCTGTGCCATGGTCATGGGAATCGCCAGCTTTACAATATTTTGAACAACGCTTCCCTTTGAAAAATCATTTTCTTTTGTTGTTGAAACAGACATGATCAAGTCCTCGTCCTTCCTGTATTTGCCGTCTAAACCGGCCTGTTCTGATGCCCTTTAGACATGACAAGACCGGACAAGTCTCTCATAATGGAAACCCGTCCGGCATCCGGAATACGGTTAAAACTGATCGTACTGAATAGCGGCTTTAATCTGGGCTGCCTTTTCTTTGCTCTCCAGCAGGGAAACCAGTTCCAGCCCCAGATCCAGACCGTAGCCCAGACCTCTTGCTGTAGTAATCGTTCCATCTGTAACCACACCGGTCTTTGTATATTCTGCGCCTGTCAGTTTGTCTTCAAAGCCCGGATAACAGGTGGCTTTTTTGCCTTCCAGCAGTCCCAGCTGTCCCAAAACGCTGGGAGCTGCACAGATAGCAGCCACTCTTCTGCCGTCTTTTGCCGCCTCTTCCAGAGCCCTGCACAGGCCTTCATGAGCCATCATGTTGGTGGTTCCCGGCAGTCCTCCCGGAATAAACAGAACATCGGCTTCCTTTGTATCCACCTCTTCGATCAAAGCATCGGTTACAATATGCACGTTGTGGGAAGTAACCACTTCTCTCTGTCCCGTCACGGATACCAGAGTTACCTCAATCCCCGCACGAACCAGTACATCCAAAACTGCCAGACTTTCTACTTCTTCTGACCCATCAGCCAGAAATGCAAATACTTTTGCCATTATTTCCTCCATTCTGCCGCCTTCCCGCGGCGTAAAAATATGTCCGCATCCTTATGCGTATTCTGAATGATAAAATTCTGACTGCTTTTCCTGTTCATTATAGTCCCAAATACAACACATGTCAACATTTCTTATGTGGTTTTTATTTGTTTTATCCAGTTTTTCAACTGTTGTTTTTGTTGTCTGTACTGATTTCTTCCGTTTCCTCTTCTCTCAGATAAGAAAGGATGTCCGGAACGCCCGTTCCCACTGTGGAATCCACGTAAAAAATCTTTTTGCAGCCGGAAAGCCGGAGCCATCTGGCAGCTCTTTCCGGATCGGCCTTCGGTTCATTGATCTGGGTCACAATTCCCACCACTTCCCGGTTTACCATGCAGGTAATGTTGGGAGGATACAGGGAGTAGGGTTCCGTGGCGGACAGCAGAAGCCCCACCACATCCGCCTCGTAGGAATACAGCGCCAGCGCATATCCCAGTTCATGGGTCTGGGCATATTCCCCGGGGGTATCAATAATACACTCGAAATAGTTCACATACTGGGTTTTGTGGTATTTGATTTCTTCCCCCTTCAGGGCCTGTGTCAGAGTGGTTTTCCCCGCGCCGCTCCTTCCGATAAGAATGATCTTTTTCATGTCCGTGTTATGCCGCAGACTTCATAACCCAGTTTGTCTGCCGTATACT
>URUX01000095.1 GCA_900551135.1 uncultured Clostridium sp. | reverse complement strand
AAAGGAAATTACCCTGGTATCCATTGGGGATGCCACGGCAAAAGCCTTAAAAGAGGCAGGATGTCCGGCAGATATTACAGCCAGAGAGTTTTCGATTCCAGGTATGGCAGAGTGTATTCTGGCAGACCATCAGGCATTGAGCCGGTAAGTTCTGGGAGACATGCCGGTTTCCTGTTTAAAAATGCGGTGGAAATAACTGAAATTGTCATATCCCACGGCCATACTAATATCTAATACGGACAAAGCGGTTGAACGTAGGTTATATGTGGACTTTTTCAGGCGTTTTTTCTGTACAAGCTGGGTATAGGTAGAACCGGTCAGATTTTTCACAGTTTTAGAAAGCCAGGTAAACTCACAGTTTAACTGGCTGGCCAGATCCGTAAGGCTTCCGTCTCTGTAGTGTTCTTCAATATATTGAAACACATTCATCAGCAGTTCCTGTTCATAGGAGTGGGTTCCCGTTTCCAGTTTATCCATATGATTTAAAAGCTGAAGAAAGAGAAGTCCCATTGTCACCTGATTCATCAGCCGTTTATTCTGGATACCGTTTGTAATGGTCCATACCAGGTTTTCGATTAAATTTTGAACGGGAAGAACCCCGGCTACCTTAAAGTGAAGATATGGAACTGGAGAGTCCAGGGACTGAAGGCATCCGACGACAAAATCCCGTAAAAGGCCTGGCTCTGAGCCGAGCATGGACAGGGTTTGATCGAAAAATTCCGGCAGGATAATAAAATTGACTGCAATATCATCTCTGCCAGCCGGCAGGATTTCCTGTGAAGCATGCTGGTTTAATAAGAGAAGTTCGCCTGCATGCAGGGTCAGGGCAGTTCCATTAATGATGTGGGTGGTCTGACCGGAACACATGTAGATCATTTCTACATAATTATGGGTATGTCTGGGAAAATGGACAAAACGGGTGTGGGGACGAACCTGAATCAGTTTTCCGTCCTGCAGCATTTTCCGGCTGTCAATGACAAAAGAGGGACTGTCAGAATAAATGGAAGGATCAATGGAAAATCCGTCTAAAATCCTCTGTTCTTCCTGAGTGATCTGGCTTAACTGATCTAAAAGCTGCTGATTCATAAAAGCCTCCTGTTTCGGAAAAAGGATGTGTTGTTATTTATCTGTAACTGTTCAGGACGGGGCATCTTCTTGTCCGGCTTTGCCGAACAAGAAGCATCGGAGATTCCTCCGATGTGAAATCTGGTGTTCTGAATAGTTACATTTATCTTACCATATAAATCTGTATTTGCAAATAAGGACAGTTTTTTTGACAAAACGTGTCCTTTTTTTCTGCTTTTTTTTCAGATAGAATAAAGAAAAGAGGAGGGGCATAGGATGAAGAATTATTATTTGGCCATAGACATAGGCGCATCCAGCGGACGCCATATTTTAGGACATGTAGAAGACGGGCGGATGATTTTGGAAGAGATATACCGCTTTCCAAACGGAATGGAAAATAAAGACGGCAGCCTGTGCTGGGATGTAGACAGGCTGTTTACAGAAATCAAGACAGGAATCAAAGAATGTAAGAAGGTTGGAAAGATTCCGGTTTCCATGGGAATTGACACCTGGGCAGTCGATTATGTGCTGTTAGATGAGAAGGATCAGATTTTAGGAAAAACCTATGGGTATCGGGATCAGCGGACCCAGGGAATGGATCAGAAGGTTTATGAAAAGATTTCAGAATCTGAACTTTACAGCAGGACAGGGATTCAGAAACAGATCTTTAACACCATCTATCAGCTGATGGCAGTAAAGGAGCAGAATCCGGGGCACCTGGAAAAAGCCAGAACGTTTTTAATGCTTCCAGACTATTTTCATTTTTTATTAACCGGAGAAAAGAAGTCGGAGTACACCAACGCGACTTCTACCCAACTGGTTCATGCCAAAACCAATGACTGGGACTGGGAGCTGATAGACAGGCTGGGGTATGACAAAAAGATGTTTCTGCCATTAAGCCAGCCTGGAACGACAGTAGGAACATTTACAAAAGAAATTGCAGAAGAAGTGGGATTTTCCTGCCAGGTTGTGCTTCCGGCTACCCATGATACAGGCTCTGCAGTGATGGCAGTGCCTTGTCAGGAAGAAAACTGCCTGTATATCAGTTCTGGAACCTGGTCTTTAATGGGAACGGAAAACCGTCAGGCAATCTGCAGTGAGGAAAGCCGGAATAAGAATTTTACCAATGAAGGCGGCTATGATTACCGTTACCGGTATCTGAAAAATATTATGGGATTGTGGATGATTCAGAGTGTGCGCCATGAATTGGATGATCAGTATTCCTTTGCCCAGCTGTGCCAGATGGCAGAGGAGTCTGGATTCCCTTCCCGAGTAGATGTAAACGATTCGGCTTTTTTAGCTCCGGAACATATGATTACGGCAATTCAGGATGTCTGTGCTCATTCTGGTCAGCCAGTTCCTCAGACACCGGGAGGGATTGCAGCCGTAATTTATGAAAGTCTGGCAGACAGTTACAGCCAGACTCTGGAAGAGATCGAAGGCCTGACAGGAAAACAGTATGATACCATTCATATTGTAGGCGGCGGTTCCAATGCAGAGTACCTGAATAAACGGACGGCTGAAAAATCCGGACGCCGGGTGCTTGCAGGACCAGGAGAAGCAACGGCCATTGGAAACCTGATGGCGCAGATGATAAAAAATGGAGAATTTAAAGGACTTTGGGAAGCGAGAGCCTGTGTGAAGCAGTCTTTTGAAATTCAGGAGTTTTAAGATAAAGGAGAAGAAGAATGAACAGACAAGAGCGTTACGAATCAGCAAGAGAACTTTACAAGTCCATTGGCGTGGACACAGATGCAGCCATTGAAAAGGCAAAATCCATTCCAGTTTCCCTTCACTGCTGGCAGGGTGATGATGTAAAGGGATTTGACCAGGATGGTCCTTTGACCGGAGGAATCCAGACTACAGGAAATTATCCTGGAAAGGCCAGAACTCCAGAAGAATTAATGGCAGATATGGAAAAAGCCATCAGCCTGATGCCAGGCAAGAAGAAATTAAATATTCATGCCAGCTATGCTGTTTTTGAAGATGGAGAAAAAGCAGATCGGGATAAGCTGGAACCGAAGCACTTTGCAAAGTGGGTAGAGTTTGCAAAGAAGCATAACATGGGTATTGATTTTAATCCTACCTTCTTTTCTCATGAAAAAGTAAAGGACGGACTGACACTGACCAGCCCGGATGAAGAAACCAGAATGTTCTGGATTAACCACGGAAAGGCATGTATCCGGATTTCCCAGTATTTTGCAGAGGAAACAGGAGTTCCCTGCGTTATGAATATCTGGACTGGAGATGGACTGAAAGATGTTCCGGCAGATCGTATGACTCCAAGAATGCGGTATAAAGACTCCATTGAGCAGATTTTATCAGAGCCTTATGATAAAAATCTGGTAAAACCCTGTGTAGAGTCTAAGGTTTTTGGAATTGGAGTAGAGTCTTATACAGCAGGTTCTGCAGAATTTGCGTTATCTTTTGCAGCAACTCATGACGGCGTACTGCCGCTGATGGATAACGGCCATTACCATCCAACAGAAATGGTTTCGGATAAAATTCCGGCTTTGCTGTGCTTCTTCCCAGAAATCGCCCTTCATGTAACCAGACCGGTACGGTGGGACAGCGATCATGTCGTGCTGTTTGATGATGAAACCAGAGAGATTGCAAAAGAAATTGTCCGTAATGACGCTTTGGGACGGGTCTACATTGCCCTGGACTATTTTGATGCCAGCATTAATCGAATCGGTGCATGGACCGTAGGATTCAGAAGTTTCCAGAAAGCGCTGTTATCTGCACTTTGTACTCCAAATGAGCAGTTAAAGAAAATGCAGGATGAAAACCAGATGAGCCGTCTTATGGTGATGCAGGAAGAGTTAAAGATGTATCCATTTGGCGATGTATGGAATGAATACTGCCGTCAGTGCGGCGTAACAGCAGATGAAAGCTGGTTTGAGGAAGTAGAGCAGTATGAAAAAGACGTTTTAGCGTTCCGAAAATAAGAAGAAAGCAGCAGTGAGAAAGGATTGGGAACAGAAATGAGATTTTTAGATGCAGAATTTGTACAGGGATTTATCCGCATGGCCAATGACGGCTGGGAACAGGGATGGCATGAGAGAAATGGCGGAAATTTATCTTATCGGGTAAAGAAAGAAGAAGTAGAAGAGGTTCGGGAAAACCTGGAACCAAAAGAGTGGCAGCCAATTGGAACTTCTGTTCCGAAGCTGGCAGGAGAGTATTTCCTGGTAACCGGAAGCGGCAAGTATTTCCGCAATGTTATCATTAAGCCGGAAGATTCTATCTGTATGATTGAACTGGATGAAAAGGGAGAAAACTACAGAATCGTCTGGGGACTGGTAAATGGCGGAAGACCTACCAGTGAACTTCCTTCCCATTTAATGAACCATGAAGTAAAAATGCTGGCAACAGACGGCAAATACCGTGTCATTTACCATGCACATACCACCAATGTCATTGCTCTTACCTTTGTGCTTCCATTAAAAGACGAGGTATTTACCAGAGAGTTATGGGAAATGGCTACAGAATGTCCAGTTGTATTCCCATCTGGAATCGGAGTAGTACCGTGGATGGTTCCTGGAGGACGTGATATTGCAGTGGCGACCAGTGAATTAATGAAGCAGTATGATGTAGCTATCTGGGCTCACCACGGCATGTTTGCAGCAGGAGAGGACTTTGATCTGACTTTTGGCTTAATGCATACTGTAGAAAAATCCGCAGAGATTTTAGTAAAAATGCTGTCTATGCAGCCAAATAAGCTTCAGACTATTACCCCGCAGGATTTCCGGGATTTGGCAAAAGATTTTAAGGTGACTCTTCCGGAAAAGTTTTTATACGAGAAATAGGAGGCGCAGCATGGTGAGAAAAGCCTTTAAGATGTTTTTATATCCAGGAATGGAAGAGGAATATGAGCGCCGCCATAATCTGCTGTGGCCGGAAATGAAAGAAATGATTCATCAGTATGGCGGTCATAATTATTCCATCTATCTGGACAGAGAGACTCATGTGCTGTACGGCTACATTGAAGTAGAAGACGAAGAACTCTGGGCCAGGTCTGCAGATACGGAGATCAACCGGAAATGGTGGGATTTCATGGCAGATATTATGGAAACCAATGAAGATAACAGTCCGGTATCCGTAGATTTAACACCAGTATTTCATTTAGATTAATCAGAAAAACGGATAAATTACGAAAGTGATGTAAAAGATCCGATGGTTCTTAAACAAAAGTTTGATTGAGAACCGTCGGATTTTTTTGGATCTGAGCTATGGGAAGGCAAGCAGGAAAATATTTGAGGGTAAACAGTTCAGCCGTGCATCTTCTTGCCCACTTATAGCGAACTGTTATGCTTGAGTAAACATTTGTTCGATTTTTGGTTGAATATTTACTGGTCTTATGGTAAAATTAGAGAACGTAGTACCTGATATACAGAGAAGGAGTATTTGCCATGGCAAAACAGTACATTAAGATTCGGGGAGCCAATGAGCACAATCTGAAAAACATTTCCCTGAATATTCCCCGCAATGAACTGGTCGTGTTGACCGGACTTTCCGGCTCCGGTAAGTCTTCACTGGCCTTTGATACGATTTACGCAGAGGGGCAGAGGCGGTATATGGAGTCTTTGTCCTCTTATGCCAGACAGTTTTTGGGGCAGATGGAAAAGCCGGATGTAGAAAGCATAGAAGGACTGTCTCCAGCCATTTCCATTGACCAGAAGTCTACCAACCGAAATCCCCGTTCTACAGTAGGTACGGTGACAGAGATTTATGACTATATGCGTCTTTTATATGCCCGTATCGGGATTCCCCATTGTCCGAAGTGCGGAAAGGAGATTCGCAGGCAGACCGTTGATCAGATGGTGGATCAGCTGATGGCTCTTCCGGAACGGACGAAGATTCAGCTTCTGGCCCCAGTGGTGAGAGGAAGAAAGGGAGAACATGTCAAGGTTTTAGAAAGTGCCAGAAAAAGCGGCTATGTCCGTGTCCGTATTGACGGGAATCTTTATGAACTGTCAGAGGAAATTAAACTGGAGAAAAATATTAAGCATAACATCGAAATCGTAGTGGATCGTCTGGCTATTCGGGAAGGCATTGAGAAGAGAATGACGGATTCCATAGAATCGGTTATGGCGTTGTCAGACGGATTGATGATTGTAGATGTGATTGATGGAGAACCAATAAACTTCAGTTTAAGTTTTGCCTGTCCGGACTGTGGAATCAGTATTGAAGAGGTAGAACCCAGAAGCTTTTCGTTTAACAATCCATTTGGCGCCTGTCCGGATTGTTTTGGTCTGGGATATAAAATGGAATTTGATGAAGATTTGATGATTCCAGACAAATCCCTGAGCATTTTAGAAGGAGCCATTGTAGTCCTTGGCTGGCAGTCCTGTACCGATAAAGGAAGCTTTACCAGGGCTATTTTAGACGCCCTTTCAGAAGAATACCATTTTAGCCTGGATACCCCATTTGAACAGTATCCGAAAGGAATTCAGGATATTATTATCCACGGCACCGGAGGCAGAGAGGTTAAAGTGCGCTATAAGGGGCAGAGAGGCGAAGGCGTTTATGATGTGGCGTTTGAAGGCCTGATCAATAACGTAGCCCGCCGCTACAGAGAGACTTTTTCGGAATCCTCTAAGGCAGAATATGAGACCTTTATGCGGATTACGCCCTGTCCAGCCTGTAAAGGACAACGGCTGAAAAAGGAGTCTTTAGCCGTTACTGTGGGAGATAAGAATATATCTGAAGCCACTAATATGTCGATTACAAAATTCCGGGATTTTCTGGATGGACTGACGCTCACTCCCATGCAGGAAGCCATTGGAGCCCAGATTTTAAAGGAAATTCGTGCTCGGGTTACGTTTTTGATAGATGTGGGACTGGACTATCTGTCTATGTCCAGGGCGACAGGAACTCTTTCAGGAGGCGAGGCTCAGAGAATCCGCCTGGCGACCCAGATTGGTTCCGGATTAGTGGGAGTGGCTTACATTCTGGATGAACCCAGCATTGGTCTCCACCAGAGAGACAATGACAAACTTCTTCAGACGCTGCTTCACCTGCGGGATTTGGGCAACAGCGTGCTGGTAGTAGAGCATGATGAGGATACCATGCGGGCCGCTGATTTTATTGTAGATATCGGGCCAGGAGCAGGAGAACACGGAGGACAGGTAGTGGCTACTGGTACTGCCAATCAGATTATGAGATGCAAAGACTCCATAACCGGTGCCTACTTAAGCGGAAGAATCCGGATTCCGGTTCCTTCTGAACGGAGAAAACCTTCTAACTGGCTGACCATTCGGGGAGCCAGGGAGAACAATTTAAAAAATATTGATGTTAACATTCCTCTTGGAGTGATGACCTGCGTTACCGGCGTGTCCGGTTCCGGTAAGTCTTCCCTGGTCAATGAAATTTTATATAAGGCTCTGGCAAAAAAGCTAAATCGTGCCAGAACGATTCCTGGAAAGCATGACAAAATAGAAGGAGCAGAGAATCTGGATAAGATTATTGCCATTGACCAGTCGCCAATTGGCCGTACTCCCAGATCCAATCCAGCGACCTATACTGGCGCTTTTGACTTGATCCGAGACTTGTTTGCATCCACTACAGATGCCAAGGCAAAAGGATATTCCAAGGGGCGTTTCAGCTTTAACGTAAAGGGCGGACGGTGCGAGGCCTGTGGTGGGGACGGCATTATTAAAATCGAGATGCATTTCCTTCCAGACGTTTACGTACCTTGTGAAGTATGCGGCGGCAAGCGGTATAATCGAGAGACATTAGAGGTAAAATATAAGGGAAAAAGTATTTATGACGTCCTCAATATGACTGTGGAAGAGGCGTTAAAGTTTTTTGAAAATGTGCCAACCATTGCCAGAAAGATTCAGACCCTTTATGATGTAGGACTGTCTTACATCCGTTTGGGTCAGCCGTCTACCGAACTTTCAGGAGGCGAGGCTCAGAGAATTAAACTGGCTACAGAGCTTAGTAAGCGGGGGACGGGCAGAACCATTTATATTTTGGACGAGCCTACGACAGGCCTTCATTTTGCAGACGTTCATAAACTGATCGAGATTCTCCGCCGGCTTTCCGATGGAGGAAATACCGTAGTTGTCATTGAACACAATCTGGATGTGATTAAAACGGCGGATTATATCATCGACATTGGCCCTGAGGGCGGCGACCGCGGCGGCACGGTCATCGCCAAAGGAACGCCGGAGGAGATTGCAGAAAATCCGGTGTCCTATACAGGAAGATATGTGAAGAAATATTTGGAAAAGAAGTAAAGGGTATGGTATAATAACCGCATAGCGGTTATTATACCTGCGCATGCCGGTTTCCGCGTTCACCGCGGAAATCCGGGCGCTAAGTTCCGCCGGAGGCTCATGGCCGCGGAGCGGACGTGATATAATGACCGCATAGCGGGCATTATACCTGCGCATACCGGTTTCCGCGCCTGCCGCGGAAATCCGGGCGCTAAAATCCGCCGGAGGCCCCATGGGCGCGGAGCGGACATGGTATGATAGAAAGAAAACGAGGAGGACACGGTTATGTTCAGGGGAAAAACAGTTGTTGTGACCGGCGGCGCCCACGGGATCGGGAAAGCGACGGCGGAGGAATTTAAGAAGAACGGGGCCGATGTCTGCATCATCGACAAGCGGCCAAACGAATATTTTACGGGAGACCTGGCGGAGGAGGCGACGCTTCGCCGCTTTGCCGAAAAGGTCGTTGCGGAGTACGGCAAGGTGGATTATCTCATCAACAATGCGCTGCCGCTCATGAAAGGCATCGATACGTGCAGCTATGAGGAATTCGAGTACGCGCTGCGGGTCGGCGTGACGGCGCCGTTTTACTTGACGAAGCTGTTTCTCCCGCATTTCGCACCGGGGGCGGCCATCGTAAACATTTCATCGTCCCGCGACCGCATGAGCCAGCCACAGACGGAGAGCTATACGGCGGCAAAAGGCGGGATTGCGGCGCTGACCCATGCGCTGGCAGTGAGCCTCTCCGGGAAAGTCCGGGTAAATTCCATTTCTCCGGGCTGGATTGACACGGATTTTACCGTGTATGAAGGCGCCGATGCCGTCCAGCAGCCGGCGGGCCGCGTGGGGAATCCGTTAGACATTGCAAATATGGTACTATATCTCTGTTCGGACAAGGCCGGGTTCATCACCGGCGAGAATATCTGCATCGACGGCGGCATGACGCGGCAGATGATTTATCATGGGGACTTTGGGTGGTCGCTTAAGGTT
>URUX01000094.1 GCA_900551135.1 uncultured Clostridium sp. | reverse complement strand
CAGATTTGGAAAAGTCTGTGCATATGCACACAGATGACTTTTATCATTATTTGAGCAAGGGGGCAATACCGCCGCACTTACCAGAGTCAAATGAGCAGAATTTGATATTATCCACAGTTACAGAGAGTGATGAAATAACCTAAAAGCCTTACTGATTTCCTGAAAGAAAACGGAAGGTCAGTAAGGCTAGAGGATACAATGATTAAATGACTTCTTCAGCACGCTGCAAAGCTGCTGTAATATTTGGACAGAAGTTTTCTGCTCCGACCAGTTCTACAAAGCCGGCTTTAGTCATGACTTTCATCGGCTGTTCATTGACATGAGAGAATACAACGGTAATATTTTTCGATTTGCAGAATGTAACAAGGTCTTTAAGCGCATTTAAGGCTGTGCTGTCCAGTGCAGGAACGCCTGTCATACGAAGAACAAGACAGGTAGTGAATTCTTTTACAATGATTTTCTCGATAATATCTGCAGCTCCGAAGAATAATGGACCTGAAATATTGTAAACACGGATTTCACGGGGAAGCTTCTTCATTTCCCTGTCGCTTTCTTGCGTATCATCTTCATCATCAACATAAGTCCAGCTGTCTGCACGTGTTTCTTCGCTCATACGTTTGATGAAAAGAAGACAGGCAAGAACCATACCAATCTCAATTGCTACAACAAGGTCAAATACAACAGTTAAAATAAAGGTTGTAACGAGAACAAGAATGTCACTTTTAGGAGCAGTTTTTACCAAATGTACAAAGGTGCGCCACTGACACATATTGTATGCAACAATAAATAAAATAGCGGCAATCGTTGGCATTGGAATCATACCAGCATATGGCATTAAAACAACAAGCACAATGACTAGTGTAATAGAATGAACCATGCCAGCGACAGGCGTACGTCCGCCATTTTTGATATTAGCAGCAGTACGGGCAATGGCGCCGGTTGCAGGAATGCCGCCGAACAAAGCAGAAGCAATATTACCGGCGCCTTGTGCAACGAGTTCCATATCAGAGCGATGTTTTCCGCCGACCATCCCGTCTGCGACAACGCAGGAAAGCAACGATTCAATCGCTGCAAGTACTGCAATGATAAATGCATTTGGTACGGCAGCAGCAACAGAATCCATGGTGAGCGTTGGTAAATGGAACGAAGGAAGAGCATTGCTGATCGTATACAAATTTCCAATTGTATATGCTTCTAGTGGTAAGAATTGTACCATTAAAATACCGGCAATAACGGCAAGCAGGGAACCAGGTATTCGCTTAAAAATCTTTGGAGAAATGATCAGGATTGCCAGACTCACACAGCCAACGATGATTGCATCCATATTGATGGAAGCAAGATTATCTATAAATGCAGACAGTTTCTCCATTGTTTCAATCGGTTTGATACCTTCCGGATAAGTAATTCCGAAAAAGTCTTTTAGCTGTCCAATGACGATTGTGACAGCAATGCCAGAAGTAAAACCGGTTGTAATTGTAAATGGAATGAATTTGATTAAACTTCCAAAGTGGCAAAGTCCCATGAGTACGAGAAAAATACCTGCAAGGATGGTTGCGAGAGCAAGTCCATCCATTCCATCCTTTGCAACGATACCAGCTACAATGGTAGCAAACGCTGCAGTGGGGCCTGCAATCTGTACACTGCTTCCGCCAAGAGCAGAAATAATAAACCCTGCAATAATTGCTGTGAAGATACCAGCCTCTGGACCAACACCTGAAGCAAGCGCCAAGGCGATGGAAAGAGGAAGAGCAATAATTGCAACAATAATTCCAGCTGTCACGTCTTTTATAAACTGTGTACTGCTGTAAGATTTTAAAGATGTAAGCAACATCGGTTTCAATGATCTCATGTTTCCCTCCTAGTAAATTGATAACTGAAAAAACGCATTTATTATAGCACAGTCCGGCTGGCATCAGGGGAAAAAATTAAATTGCATTGATTTATATACAAAATATGCGATAGAATACGACCAGAAGGAGGAACGGGCAGGCATCTCATTGTTGGCGATAACAGTCACCCAGGAGGAAAAAGAAAAAGCTGTACGCAAGAAAAAGGATGTGCTATACTGAATGAAAAAGACAGCGCAGGTTGGACTGGATAAGGGAGGAAGCAGATGAACGAAAGAAACTGGAAACACATTTTTTCAAGAGTAGGTCTGGCCTGTGCCGGATTTATTTTAATATCCGTCTTTGCACAGAATCTGGTGACATTTATTTGTATGAATATCGGGATTTCTCTGGAATCTATGGATGTTCGCCTTTTACTCAGCAGCATTTGCATGTATGTGCTGGCATTTCCTCTGACGGCGGCCCTTTTTCAATCCATTCCTTATCCTAAGCCGAAGAGAATCGGAGAAACGTGGAGTTTTGGAACCTGGGCAGTCGTTTTTTTCATCTGTATCGGAGTAATGTCTGCAGGGAATCTGATTGGCAGGGGATTTATGCTTGTGTTTGGAACCGGAACCAGTCAAAACGCGGTAGATATGGTCATCCAGGATTCGGGATTTTTCATGTCTGCGGTGATTATGGTAGTGATTGGACCAGTAGTAGAGGAAATCTTGATAAGAAAGCTTGTCATTGACAGAATCCTAATCTTTGGAGAAAAAACAGCAGTACTGGTTTCCGGACTGTTATTTGGATTAATTCACGGAAATTTCTATCAGTTTTTTTACGCATTTGCGTTAGGGGTAATATTTGGTTACGTTTACGTGCGAACAGGAAAATTACGCAGCACGATAATTCTTCATATGCTCATTAATTTTATAGGAAGCATTTTGATTATGGGATTGATGGAATGGATGGCCATGCCTGGCATTGCCGGACTTCTTGGCATGATGATGCTTTTGTGTTATGAGATTTTGTTTTTTGGTTCTTCCATTGCAGGAATTGTGCTCTTAATTTTAAATTGGAAGAAAGTTCGTTTTTACCAGACTCCTTACGAATGGTCTGCGCCGCCAATGACGGCAGGGATGCGGATGGGGATTGTATTTGGCAATTTTGGAATGATATTTTTTCTATTGGTCAGTGTAATGGAATTTGCCTTGAATTTTTAGGTGATTCTGGGAGGTGAGAGACTTGGAACAGATGTCCTTATTTGATTTTCAGGAGGAAGCAGTTCCGCTGGCAAGCAGAATGCGCCCCAAAACCCTGGATGAATTTGCAGGGCAGTCCCACCTGATTGGAGAAGGATGTATCTTACGCCGCCTGATTGAACAGGATAAGATTTCATCCATGATTTTCTGGGGTCCTCCGGGTGTGGGAAAGACGACTCTTGCCAGTATTATTGCAGAAACAACCCATGCGGATTTTGTTAATTTCAGCGCAGTTACCAGCGGTATAAAAGAGATAAAAGAGGTAATGGCAAAGGCGGAAACTGCAAGAAAATCCGGATTGAAAACGCTGGTGTTTGTAGACGAGATCCATCGGTTTAACAAGGCGCAGCAGGATGCTTTTCTGCCTTATGTGGAAAAGGGAAGCATCGTTTTGATTGGAGCGACTACGGAAAATCCCTCGTTTGAGGTTAATGCGGCGCTTTTGTCCAGATGCAGGGTTTTTGTGCTCCGTTCCCTGACGGCAGAGGATTTAACAGGACTTTTAAAGCGGGCGCTGGTCAGCCCAAAGGGATTTGGATATCTGGAAATCGAGATTTCGGATGAATTAATCGAAGCCATTGCCCGATTTGCCAACGGAGACGCCAGAATCGCACTGAACACATTGGAAATGGCAGTGAATAACGGAGAAATAACCAGAGAGAAAACACGGATAACCAGAGAGGGTTTGGAACAGTGCATCAGCCGGAAATCCCTGATGTATGATAAAAATGGGGAAGAGCATTACAATTTGATTTCGGCTCTCCATAAATCCATGAGAAACAGCGATCCGGATGCGGCAGTATACTGGCTGGCCAGAATGCTGGAGGCAGGGGAAGATCCGCTGTATATAGCCAGAAGGCTGATCCGGTTTGCCAGTGAAGATGTGGGGATGGCAGATTCCAATGCCCTGACTTTGGCAGTTTCTGCATATCAGGCCTGCCACTTTTTAGGGATGCCGGAATGTAATCTGAACCTGGCTCAGACGGTTATTTATCTGTCTCTGGCACCAAGATCCAACTCAGTTTACCGGGCTTATGAGACGGCTAAGGCAGATGCTTTGAAGATGCTTTCAGAGCCGGTTCCCCTGGTAATCCGCAATGCCCCCACAGGGCTGATGAAAGAACTCCATTATGGGGAAGGCTACGTATATGCCCATGATACCAGGGAACATATTGCAGACATGCAGTGTCTGCCGGATTCCCTGGCTGGAAAAACCTATTACCATCCAACTCTGGAGGGAGCAGAAAAACAGGCGGCTGACAGGCTTGCCTGGGCAAAAAAATTTCGAAACAGCACAAATCAGAAAGTATGAAAGAAACGATATATCAAGAATAAAATGAAGGTGTTACAAAAAAGGAGGACAAAATGAAACGATTACTGGTAGTAGTAGATATGCAGAAGGACTTTATTGACGGAAGCCTGGGAACCAGTGAGGCCCAGGCAATCGTTCCGGCAGTCCGGGATAAGGTAGTAAATTATCAGACAGATGGCTGGGATTTGGCCTTTACGCTGGATACCCACGGCCCGGATTACCTGAATACCCAGGAGGGGAAAAAGCTTCCGGTTCCTCACTGTATTGCAGATACAGACGGCTGGGAATTATGTGAGGAATTAGGAGATTTTAAAGGCAGGTATTTTGAAAAATGTACCTTTGGAAGCATGGATTTGGCTCAGTGGGCTGCAAAAAAGGGCTACGAAGAGATTGAACTGGCAGGTCTGTGTACTGACATCTGCGTGATTTCCAATGCAGTTCTTTTAAAGGCAGCTCTTCCGGAAGCAAAAATCAGAGTAGATGCAAAATGCTGTGCAGGGGTTACGCCAGAAAGCCATAAAAATGCTTTGGAAGCTATGAAAATGTGTCAGATTGAGATAGAGGAATAAGGAATCTCCGGCACAGAATGAAAACCCGGTATAGATTTCATACAGAGCAGCCATACTAGCCTTGGAAGAGCCATCAGCAGGATGGTTTTTGTTGGAAAGGCGGGCAGATGATGGAATCAATATGGAGAAAAACAGAAAAAGAGAGAACGACTGAAGATGTGAGGAGAAAACCTCTGAAAGGGGATATCCGCACAGAAGCAGCAGTTATCGGAGCAGGGCTGTCAGGAATTCTGACAGCCTGGTTTTTGCAGTCCCAGGGGGTAGAAACAGTAGTCTTAGAGGCGGAAACCATTGGAAGCGGACAGACAGAACTTACGACTGCTAAAATTACATCCCAGCATGGTCTGATTTATAATAAGCTTATCAAAACAGTGGGAAGGGAGCGGGCAGAGGCCTATGGAAAAGCCAGTCAAAGAGCGATTGAGGATTATGAAAAAATCGTAAAAACCCAGGGGATAGACTGTTTCTTTGAGAGAAAGCCAGCCTGCCTGTACACTGCGGGGACTGGCAGAATGCAGAAAGAACTGGAGCAGGAGGCAGAGGCTTCTGCCATCTTAGGACTTCCGGCTTCCTATGAATATAAAACGGAAGAAGAGGGAGATTTGCCTTTTTCTATTACAGGTGCAGTCCGGTTTGACAACCAGGCCCAGTTTCATCCGCTTCTGTTTCTAAATGCGCTGGCAGAGGAGTTAACGGTCTATGAACATACCAGAGTAGGGAACGTAACGAAGGACAGTCTGATTACGGAACATGGCTGTGTCCATGCGGATCACATTGTATTTGCAGGCCATTATCCATTTTTGCTGCGTCCGGGGTATTATTTCCTTCGGATGTATCAGGAACGGAGCTATTGTCTGGCATTAAAGCAGGCAGGACTTCCAAAAGCCATGTATTTGGGAATTGACCCAGATGGCCTGTCATTCAGGAACTTTCAGGAATATCTGATTCTTGGAGGAGGAAAACACCGGACGGGCGAAAATCCATATGGCGGAAGGTATGACATGCTGGAGAAAAAGGCAAAGGAATTTTGGCCGGGCTGCACCCGGGCAGCCAGCTGGTCTGCCCAGGACTGTATGACTTTAGACGGGATTCCTTATATCGGCCGTTTTTCAGCCAGCCGCCCCAACTGGTATGTGGCCACAGGGTTTGGAAAATGGGGAATGAGCAGTGCAATGGTTTCCGCGCGGATAATTTCAGATGCTGTGCTGGGAAGAGATACTGGAGAATTTCAGGTATTTTCTCCCCAGCGTTTGAATGTGAAAGGTTCTGCGGTTCATTTTATAAAAAACAGTATTCATGCTGTAAAAGGCCTGGGAAAGACTCTGGTTTACCGTCCGTCTGATTCGGTAGAAGCCCTGGAAAATGGGCATGGAGGGATTGTAACAGTAAATGGAGAAAAGGCAGGCGCTTACAAAGATGAAAATGGAACGGTATATCTGGTCAGCGTTAAATGTCCTCATCTGGGCTGTCAGCTGGAATGGAATCCAGATGAGAAAACCTGGGACTGTCCCTGTCATGGTTCCAGATTCCATTATGACGGAACGCTTTTGGACGGGCCTGCTGAGAATAGGGTTGACACACAAGATGAATTGTGTTAAATTTAAAATCAGTTTAAATACCGTGACGGGGAAGAGTAGAGACAGAGAAGCACACAGAGAACTGCCGGATGGTGCGAGGCAGATGCAGACAGGTTTTGAACTGGCCCCAGAGTAGCACGCTGAACAGAAAGCAGCCGCTTTTTTCAGTAGGCGCCGCCGGCAGCCGGCCGTTATCCGGAAAGGCAGAAAGCCTGAACAATGAGTGCATACACCTGTATGAAATAGAGTGGTACCGCGTAAGGATTGCCTTGCGTCTCTATAGCGAAAAGCTGGAGACGCAAGGTTTTTTATTTATTTCTATAGAAATTATGGATAAACCGTTCTGCCAGCGAAAGCGACATTACGAATGAATTAAAAGGAGTGTTTGAACATGGCACAGTATAACCACACTGCCATTGAAAAAAAATGGCGCAGCAATTGGGAAAAAAATCCCATTAATGTGAATGACGGCAAAAAGCCAAAATATTATTGCCTGGATATGTTCCCATATCCATCTGGCAGCGGACTTCATGTAGGCCACTGGAGAGGCTACGTAATCTCAGATGCATGGAGCCGTTATCAGATGTTAAAAGGCCATTATGTAATCCATCCGATGGGCTGGGATGCATTCGGTCTTCCGGCTGAAAACTATGCAATTAAGATGGGTGTCCATCCTGCAAAGTCCACAGCAGAAAACGTTGCCAACATTAAACGTCAGATGAAAGAAATCGCAGCTATTTACGATTGGGATATGGAAGTAAATACCACAGATCCTAACTTCTATAAGTGGACCCAGTGGATTTTTGTCCAGATGTTTAAAAAGGGGCTGGCCTATGAAAAGGAGTTCCCGATTAACTGGTGTCCTTCCTGTAAGACAGGTCTTGCAAACGAGGAAGTGGTCAATGGCTGCTGTGAGCGCTGCGGTTCTCCGGTTACCAAGAAGAACCTCCGTCAGTGGATGTTAAAGATTACTGCATACGCAGAAAGACTGTTAAATGATCTGGACAAATTAGACTGGCCGGAAAAGGTTAAAAAGATGCAGAGCGACTGGATCGGCAAGTCTTACGGCGCAGAAGTAGAGTTCCCGGTAGAAGGCCGCGATGAGAAAATCACAGTTTACACCACCAGACCAGATACCCTTCACGGCGCTACCTTTATGGTGCTTTCTCCAGAGCATAAGCTGGCCAAAGAACTGGCTATTGATGAAACCAGAGAGGCAGTAGAAAAGTATATCTTTGATGCGTCTATGAAGTCCAATGTAGACAGAATGCAGGCAAAGGAAAAGACGGGAGTATTTACCGGCTCTTACGCTATCAATCCGTTAAACGGCGCAAAGACTCCAATCTGGCTGTCTGACTACGTTTTAGCTGATTATGGTACTGGCGCAATCATGTGCGTTCCAGCTCATGATGACAGAGACTTTGAGTTTGCAAAGAAATTTAATATTCCGATTATTCAGGTTATTGCAAAAGACGGCAAAGAAACTGAAAACATGACAGAAGCCTACACAGAAGCATCTGGAACTATGATTAACTCTGGTGACTGGAACGGTATGGAGTCTGCAGTTCTGAAAAAAGAGGCTCCTGAAATGATTGAAAAGATGGGAATCGGCCGCAAGACGGTGAATTATAAACTCCGCGACTGGGTATTTTCCCGTCAGCGTTACTGGGGAGAACCAATCCCGATTATTCATTGTCCTAAGTGCGGAAATGTACCGGTGCCGGAGGATCAGCTTCCATTAACCCTTCCGGAAGTAGAAAGCTATCAGCCTACCGGAACTGGAGAATCTCCATTAGCTGCTATTGACGAATGGGTAAATACTACTTGTCCATGCTGCGGCGGACCGGCAAAGAGAGAGACCAATACCATGCCTCAGTGGGCTGGATCTTCCTGGTATTTCCTGAGGTATGTAGACAATAAAAACAATGATGCACTGGTATCAAAAGAAAAGGCAGAAAAATATCTGCCGGTAGATATGTATATCGGCGGCGTAGAACATGCAGTTCTTCATCTGTTATATTCCCGTTTCTACACCAAGTTCCTGCATGATATCGGAGTGGTAGACTTTGACGAGCCATTTACCAAACTGTTTAACCAGGGTATGATTAATGGTAAAAACGGTATTAAGATGAGTAAGTCCAAAGGAAATGTAGTTTCTCCGGATGATTTAGTAAGAGATTACGGTTGTGATGCCCTTCGTCTCTATGAACTTTTTGTAGGACCGCCGGAATTAGATGCAGAATGGGATGACAGAGGAATCGATGGCGTAGCGAGATTCTTAAACCGCTTCTGGAATCTGGTTATGGACAATAAGGATAAAGACGTAAAAGAAACCAAGGAAATGGTAAAACTTCGTCATAAGCTGGTATATGATATTGATCAGCGTTTCTCCCAGTTCAGCTTAAATACCGTTATTTCCGGATTCATGGAATACAATAATAAGATGATGGAATTAGCGAAAAAAGAAGGCGGAATTGATAAAGAAACTTTGCGTACCTTTACCATCCTGCTGGCTCCGTTTGCACCTCATATGGGTGAAGAACTGTGGGAGCAGCTGGGCGGTACCGACAGCGTATTCCATGCCCAGTGGCCGGAATGTGACGAAGAAGCTATGAAGGATGATGAAATCGAGATTGCAGTTCAGATTAACGGCAAGACCAGAGGCATCGTAAATATTCCAGCAGACGCGTCCAAAGAAGCCGCATTAGAAGCAGGAAAAGCAGCAGTAGCAGACAAGCTGACAGGAACCATTGTAAAAGAAATTTACGTACCAGGTAAGATTATCAATATCGTTCAAAAGTAAGAGGTACACATAAGTAACAGTTCGGCCATGCATCTTCTTGCCCGCTTACAGCGGACAAGAAGCGTCGGGTGTCCGCCTTATGAATATTCAGACAGGAAAATTCTTATGAAAGCAAGCTTTCAACGCTTTTTTCTGTCTGA
>URUX01000093.1 GCA_900551135.1 uncultured Clostridium sp. | reverse complement strand
AATATAGAGTCTTCGGATTTTTATCACAAAATACAAGACAGAGTACATTTTCTTCCGCTACTTGAAAATATGCTTGATAGTAATGATACGGTTTTTAAGTATAATAAAAAGTCGAATGTCTATTCTATGATAGAAGCGGATTATCTGATGAAAAATCACAAGGTACTGACAGAAGGGAGCATTTAATCTATGGTAACAGAATTAATTTCCGTAGGAACGGAACTTTTGCTGGGAAACATTGTCAATACCAATACCCAGTATTTAGCGGAAAAATGCGCGCTGTTAGGATTGACGATGTACTACCAGTCTACAGTGGGAGATAACCATGATCGTCTGGCAGAAACCATAAAAACGGCTTTGAACCGCTCCGATATTATTATTTTAACTGGAGGACTTGGCCCGACAGAAGATGACATGACCAAGGAGGTATGCGCAGAGGTGATGGGATTTTCCTTAAAAGAGGACAGCCATACCAGACAGCGCATTGAACGGTATTTAAAAAATAGTATTTATACAGATATTCCGGACAATAACTGGAAACAGGCCATCGTGCCGGAGGGGGCGATTGTTCTGGATAATGATAATGGAACTGCTCCCGGACTGATTTTGGAAAAAGGCGAAAAGACAGCCATCCTTCTTCCTGGACCGCCAGGGGAACTGCATCCGCTTTTTGAAAAGAAAGTTGTACCCTATCTGAAGAAAAAGCAACCAGAAGTCATTTTATCCCAAATGGTTAAGATCTGCGGATACGGAGAGAGCCAGGTAGAAGATAAGCTGCTGGATTTGATAGACAGACAGACCAACCCGACGATTGCCACATATGCAAAAACCGGCGAAGTCCATCTGCGGATTACAGCCAGGGCCAAAAACGAAGACAGCGCCAAGAAACTGTTGAAACCAGTGGTCAAGGAAGTAAAGAAGCGTTTTGAAGACAGCGTATATTCAGTCAAGGAAAGCGAGACTCTGGAAGGGGCGGTAGTCCGTCTGCTGGAAAAATATGAGCTTACGGTAGCTACTGCAGAATCCTGTACAGGCGGCCTTTTGGCAGGCCGGATTGTTAATGTTCCAGGTGCATCCGAGGTGTTTAAAGAGGGATTTGTTACCTATTCCAATAAGGCGAAACGGAAACTGTTAGACGTAAGCAAGGCTACTTTGAAAAAGTACGGAGCTGTCAGCGAACAGACTGCCAAAGAAATGGCGGCTGGCGGTGCTTTTGCAGCAGATTCTGATACCTGTGTTGCCATTACGGGAATTGCAGGACCGGACGGAGGAACCGAGGAAAAACCGGTGGGACTGGTGTACATTGCCTGTTATGTAAAAGATAAAGTTACGGTAGAACGCTGCCAGTTTCGGGGCAGCAGAGATAAGATCAGAGAGCAGGCTGTTGTTCGCGGATTAAACCTTCTGCGCCTGTCCATTCTCCAGAATTACCGGAAAGACAAAGATAAAGAGAGAGACTAGGAGGAGAGTATGGATCAGCTGACAATGAAAAAAAGTATGACTGCAGCATTTCAGTATTCCTGTGCCAGAATGGCGCTGAATTATTATATGTATTTTGAAGAAGCTGCAGATTCACAGATGGTAAGCCCCTGGGAAGAACGCTTTCGCAGGGATTTCCAGAAAATCATGGGAACCGTATTAAGGGGTGAAACCTGTTTATCCGAGCTGGAAGCACTTCGCAGAAAAGCGATGGATAAGATGGAAGTTTTAACTGCGTATACAGATTGTTTTCAGGTTTATGAGCATGTGTTAAACCGTCTGGAACTGCGCTATGTTCCCAGTGAAGAGAAACCGGTGCTGCCGGATGACGAGGTACTGGCCGGTGAGATTTTAAGATTTTTAACTTCTTCCAGAGATTCTGCCCTGATGAATGAACGAATCCAGATGGTGATGGAGCAGCTTCCCATCCGCTTTACCAGAAGCAAATTTTTTTCCATGGTACAGGAGGGCCTTTCCATCTGCAAAGGTTCTGAAAAAAGCAGCCTGGATGCCATGTTGTATGTGCTTCGCACCGAATCCATGATCCAGCTTCCGGATAATATGAGGGATGGTCACGAGGATTTGTATGAGATTCTTTCTCTGCTGTCTGGTGCAGATTACAAAAATCTGTCCCAGGAAGAATTTAACCGTCTGGCAGACGGCCTTCAGATAGCTTCCGGCCAGATCCTGGATATTTCCGGTCAGTTAATGCTGGAAATGGATTTGATTAATGACCTTTATGTGATTCATCTGGCTGGCCCTTATGCAGTTATGGATGCTGCAGAAAAGCAGAATCTGACAGAACTGCTTCAGGTAATTTGGACAAAGATGGAGAAACAGGATTATTCCATTCCGGAAGACCAGGCAGAGGATATGCTGGTACAGTTAGAAGGAAAACAGGAACGGTATTATGAGAAATGGCTGCGCTATGACACTTCTTATTATGGGAAAGCAGATGAAAATAGTTCTGAACTGACAGAAGCCCTGCGGAAAATCAGCCTTCTTCTTTCCGGCAGTTCTTTTGTAGAACTGGATCAGACCGCCGAGGATTCCAGGGAAGTGACAAAGGAAATGCTGGAAGAGGAAACCCAGAAGTTTTTCCAGGAATTAAACCAGCTTTGGGATGGCATGCCCAAGATTACTGTGCGTGCGATTATGGCCCGGATTCTGTCCAGTATTCCAGTATGTTTTAACTCGGTTCCGGAACTGGAAGCATATGTAAAAAGCAGCTTGGAAAGCTGTACGGATATGGATGAAAAGACGATTTCCATGGAACTTATCCGCACCATTATGGTAGATGAGAATGAGATGGCATAAACCTTTATACATGGGAGAACAGGCGGCAAAAAGGCGGTTTTCCATTATCCAGGGACTGCGTAAGAAAAAACTCTGTCCTGGAATATATGTGATTACTCCGGCCAGCGGAGGCAATAATATCCTTGACATTTATCCGGCTGCAGAATTGCTGCTGCCCTATTACAGGGAGAGGGATTTTCTGATTCTGGGGATTGCTGCAGGGTATGAAGAAGCGACCGAAGTGGCAGCCAGAATTGTGGCAGAGTTATACCGCAAGACCGGAGGATTTCATTTAAATGATTTATTGGGAGATGAGGTTCCATGATACATGCAGTCCTGTGGCTATTAAAAATCATAGGAATCATAGTGCTGATTCTGCTTGGTTTGCTGGTACTGACCGTATTGCTGGTGCTGTTTGCAGCGGTCTGCTACCAGGCAGAGGGAAGTTTTTTAGAGAAAAAGCCAAAAGGAAAGGCAAAAATTTCCTGGCTGTTTCATATCGTGTCGGTTCTTCTGGTATGGGATGACGAACTGCATGCAATGGTTCGGATTTTTGGAATACCGGTCTGGAAACGGAAGAAACCGACAGATGAAACACCGTCTGATCTTGAAGAAACCATGGCAGACGAGATGGAAGACCTGATGGTAAGCATCCAGGAGGCAGAGCCTTTGACCGAAAGACATCCTGAGCCGCCCTTATCGGAGAACGGCTGCAAAGAAGGGGGATCTCAGGCCAAACCGGAATTTAAACGTGATCCGCCAAAAGGGAATACTACGGAAAAAGCAGCAGGGGAACCGGTAGAAAAGCCAGTAGAAGAACCAGAAAAACAGTCTGTTTTGGAAACTGTATTCCAAAAAGCAAAACAAACCGTACAGAACTTTCAAAGCCGTTTTCAGAAGCTGGCGGCTCAAAAAGACAAAATGGTTTCCTGGGTAGAAGATGAGGCAAATCAGAAGTCCATGAAGCTGATATTCAGACAGCTGGGCAAACTAATCCGTCATCTGATTCCGAAAAAAGGTCATGGGAAAATTACCTTCGGTTTTGAGGACGATCCCTATCTGACGGGACAGATTCTGGCTGGAATTGGGCCTTTTTATCCATTATATGGAGAGTATATTGAGGTGTGTCCCGATTTTGAACGTTCAGTCTTTGATGTGGAAGGCAGTGTCAAAGGACGTATCCGTATCGGATTTCTAATCGGATATGCGGTAAGGCTGCTGTTTGATAAAAATATTCGCAAAAACATCCGCGCTTTTATGAGGCGATAAGGTAGAGGAGGTATCTGCAATGGCAGAAAAGCATTTTTCAGAAGCAATAGACGCATTATTTAAAGGGATGGATCAGTTTGTTTCCACCAAAACGGTAGTAGGAGATGCAGTGAAAATCGGAGATACCATTATCCTCCCTTTGGTTGATGTCAGCTGCGGCATGGGAGCCGGATCTTTTCAAAAACAGGCAAAAGAAGGCGGCGGAGGCGGCATGAGCGCCAAAATTACGCCCAGCGCCATTTTAATTATACAAAACGGCGTTACCAAGCTGGTCAATATTAAGAATCAGGACGCTATGAGCAAGGTCATTGATATGGTTCCGGATTTGGTCAACCGGTTTATGGGCGGAAAAGCCTTTGATGAAGAGATTGCGCCGGAAGCTGTGGAAGCAGCAGAGCAGATGGCAAAAGACATGGCAGAAGACACGCAGAAATCTTGACTGCATAGATGAAATATGTCCCGCATAGGATACTCTATAGAGAAAGAAACGGAGGATTCTATGAAACGGGTCTTTGGATTGATGCTGTTTTGCTTCGGCTCTGGAATGACGGTGCTGTTGTTTATACCGGAAACCTTCGGAACACTGGTCTTTATTATCGGATGTCTGGTTGCCGGATATAATTTGTTTTGCTGTTAAATCGATTTGGGAAGTGCGAAAGTACTCCCGTTCATTTTATAATTAAAAGGAGAAAATACGATGTCAGAAAGACTCTGTCTGCTGCCTGCCCAGTCTCAGGGAGGCACTTATTATAAAGCAAATCTCCATTGCCATACTACATATTCTGATGGAAACCTTACGCCAGAAGAAATAAAAAAAGCTTATCAGGAGCAGGGATACTCGGTAGTTGCCTATACGGATCACAGAAACTACCAGTGGCACAAGGAACTGACAGATGAGCGTTTTTTAGCGTTAGCTGCCATGGAAGTAGATATTAATGAGCACTATAAGACTCCTGGAGACTTTTCCAGAGTAAAGACCTATCACATTAATCTTTATGACAGTCAGCCTGAAATCTTTCAAGAAGAAAAGTCCAAAGGGCTTTTGCCGGAAAGACGGTATAACGATACCGATTATATCAATGAATATGTTGATATAATGAAAGGATACGGATTTTTTGCCTGCTATAATCATCCGTACTGGTCGCTGCAGAATTATGATGATTACAAGAATCTGAGGGGATTCTGGGGTATGGAAATTTATAATTACGGCTGTGAACACGACGGCCTGTACGGCTATCATCCCCAAAGCTACGATGAAATGCTCCGTCTTGGAAACCGTTTGTACTGCGTATCTACAGATGACAATCACAATTCGTATCCGTTTGACCACCCATTCTGTGATTCTTTTGGGGGATTTACCATGATTCATGCAAAAGAACTGTCCTATAAAGCCATTACAGAGTCTTTGCTAAAAGGGGAGTTTTACAGTTCTATGGGGCCGGAAATTCAGGAACTGTATGTAGAAGATGGAACTCTGATTGTTAAAACCAGTCCGGTGAAAAAGATTTATGTGATGACAGAAGGCAGAAATTGCTGCCGTGCAGCTGCTGCACAGGGAGAGACCATTACGGAGGCAAGATTTAAACTAAGCGGTTTAGAAGGGTATATCCGCATTGATTGTCAGGACGACAGAGGACTTCATGCAAATACGAATGCCTATGAAATGAATGGAACTGTTCCCTGCATTCGCCCGTATGATATGAGGCGCTGATGGAAATTTTATATACTAGATAACTCATAATGAAAAAACCCCTGGTCATATGACCAGGGGATTAAAATCTTATTAAGCTCTTTCAACTAATCCGGAGCGTAAGCAGGAAGTACATACGTACATCTTCTGAGCACCGCCGTTAACTTTTACCTTAACAGATTTTACGTTAGCTTTCCACATCTTGTTAGAACGTCTATGGGAATGGCTCACTGCGTTACCAAAGTGAGCAGCTTTCTCGCAAATTGCACATTTTGCCATGATTTGCACCTCCTTAAAAGCTACTTGGATTTACTGTACAAATAAACTTACGCAAATCCACAACATCTGTATGATACCAGAAAGTATAAAATTTTGCAAGCGAATTTTAAAAATTTATTTCTTTTTTCTTGGAAATAGTGTATACTGAACAATATCAAGAGAATTGGAGGCAAGTCTATGAAAGGACGAATCAATAATAAACTGGGCGAAATCCAGATTAACCCTGATGTTATTGCTTTATATGCAGGTACTACGGCAGTGGAGTGTTTTGGTATTGTAGGCATGGCTGCTGTCAGTATGAAAGACGGCCTGGTAAAGCTTCTCAAGAGGGAGAGCCTGACCCATGGAATCAACGTAGACATTCAGGACAACCATATTTCAATCGATTTCCATGTTATCGTTGCTTATGGAGTAAGCATTTCCGCAGTTTCTGACAACCTGATTGAAAATGTAAAGTATAAAGTAGAGGAATTCACCGGCATGAGCGTAGAAAAGATTAATATCTACGTCGAAGGCGTAAGAGTGATTGATTAGGAGGAAAGGAACCCGTGGGTATGAATACAATAGACGCTAAGCTGTTAAAACAGGCATTCCTGGCAGGAGCAAAAAACTTAGAAGCAAAAAAAGAGTGGATTAACGAATTAAATGTATTTCCGGTTCCAGACGGGGATACCGGTACCAATATGACCATGACTATTATGGCTGCTGCCAGAGAAGTTGCAGCTATCGAAGAGCCAACGATGGAAAACCTGGCGAAAGCTATTTCTTCCGGTTCTCTCCGGGGTGCGCGGGGTAATTCAGGTGTTATTTTGTCCCAGCTGTTCCGCGGATTTACCAAAGAGATTAAAAAGGTGGATGTTATCACCACTACAGTGCTTGCCAATGCTTTTGTACGGGCTACAGAGACGGCCTACAAGGCGGTTATGAAGCCCAAAGAAGGTACGATTTTAACAGTTGCCAAAGGGATGTCTGACAAGGCTGTGGAACTGGTAAGCCAGACGGAGGATCTGATCGAATTATTTTCCCAGGTTATCGAGTATGGCGATTATGTCCTGAGCCAGACACCGGAGATGCTTCCTGTATTAAAGCAGGCAGGGGTTGTGGATTCCGGCGGACAGGGTCTGATGCAGGTAATGAAGGGCGCATTAGACGGCCTTTTAGGAAAGGAACTGGATTTAAGTGTAGAGGGAGCAGGAAGGGCCGGACAGCCGGCTGCAAAACCGGTGACAGGAGCTGCTTCTACGGAAGATTTTGATATTAAGTTTGGTTACTGTACAGAATTTATTATTAACGCAGAAAAAGAATTTACAGAAAAAGATGAACATGCTTTTAAGGGATACTTAGAGTCTATCGGTGATTCGATTGTAGTAGTTGCAGACGAAGATGTGGTAAAAGTACATGTCCATACCAACCATCCGGGACTGGCATTTGAAAAAGCTTTAACATATGGCTCACTGTCCAGAATGAAAGTAGACAATATGCGGGAGGAGCATGAAGAACGTCTGATTCAGAATGCAGAAAAAGCGGCGGCTGAGCAGAAGGCAGCTGAAGAAGCCCAGAAAGCCGCTGAACCCAGAAAGCCTTACGGATTTATTGCAGTTTCCATAGGAAATGGACTGGGTGAGATTTTCAGGGGAATCGGGGCTGATTATCTGATTGAAGGCGGACAGACCATGAATCCCAGTACCGAAGATATGTTAAATGCCATTGACAAGGTCAATGCAGATACGATTTTCATTCTGCCTAATAACAAAAATATTATTCTGGCGGCTGAGCAGGCTAGACATTTAACAGAAGACAAGAAAATTATCGTTGTTCCAAGCAAGACGGTTCCTCAGGGAATTACGGCGCTGATTAATTTCATGCCTGACCTGAGTCCGGAAGAGAACCTGGAAAACATGACGGAAGAGATGCAGAGAGTGAAGACAGGCCAGGTTACGTATGCTGTCCGTACAACCTGCATTGACGGCATGGATATTACAGAAGGCGATATTATGGGCATTGGAGACAAGGGTATGCTGGCAGTCGGAAAATCCGTAGATTCTACGACGCTGGATATGCTGCAGGCCATGATTGATGAAGAATCCGAACTGGTTACCATTTATTATGGAAGTGAAGTAACGGAAGAAGAAGCTTCTGTTCTGCTTGAAAAGGCCCAGGAGAGATTCCCGGAATGTGAGATTGAACTTCAGTCCGGCGGACAGCCGATTTACTACTATTTAATTTCTGTAGAGTAAATATTGAGATAAAGTTGGAAAAGGGGATGCGCAAACGACAGGAATTTGCAGCACCCCTTTTCCTGATAGGAGACAGATGCATGGAAACCACGCCAATTGAATCATTAAAGGGGATTGGGGAAAAAACCGGAAAGCTGTTCCGGAAACTTGGGATAGAAACTTCAGAAGACCTGCTGTCGTATTACCCCAGGGCTTATGATCCCTATAAAGAGCCCCTTCCCATTGGCCAGTTAAAAGAAGGAGAAATTGGTGCAGTAGAAGGAGTCCTTACCAGGACGGCGGATCTGATCCGGTTAAACCGCCTTCAGATGGTTTCTGTAACCCTTCGGGATTTAACCGGAACCCTTCAGCTTTGCTGGTACAATATGCCTTATATGAGGGCAAACTTAAAATCCGAAAGCCGGTGGATTTTCAGAGGCAGAGTTGTGAGGAAAAGAGGCCGGCTGATTATGGAGCAGCCGGAATTGTTCTCTCCGGAAGACTATGGAACAAAAATCAACTCTATGCAGCCCGTATACGGCCAGACCAGAGGGCTGGGCAATAAAGCCATTGTAAAAGCGGTCGTCCAGGCCTTGTCCATGCGGCAGATGGTAAGGGAGTATCTGCCGTCTGACATCCGGAAAAAGTACCAGCTTGCAGAATATAACTTTGCCATTGAACACATTCATTTTCCAAAAGATGAAGCGGATCTTCTGTTTGCCAGAAAACGGCTGGTTTTTGATGAATTTTTTATGTTTATTCTTACCGTAAGACGGCTTCGGGAAAAGCGGTTTGATAAGCCAAGTCCCTATCCGATTGCATTGGCAAAGGAAGCGGCAGATTTGCAGAAGGCTCTTCCTTATTCGCTTACCAATGCCCAGCAGCGGGCATTAAAGGAAATCGAAGCCGATCTGTCCGGCGGAAAGGTGATGAACCGCCTGATTCAGGGAGATGTGGGAAGCGGCAAAACAATCCTGGCTTTTCTGGCTATGATCATGACTGCGGAAAATGGCTACCAGGCGGTGCTGATGGCGCCTACAGAGGTACTTGCCAGACAGCATTTTCAGGCTATGGAAAAGCTTCTGAAGGAACAGGAAATTGATTTCTGCCATCCTTTGCTTCTTACCGGATCGGACACAGCCAGGGAGAAAAGGGAAAAATATGCACAGATTGCATCCAAAGAGGCAAATATTGTGATCGGAACCCATGCCCTGATCCAGGAAAAGGTTCAATATAACCAGCTGGCACTTGTAATCACAGATGAACAGCACAGATTTGGGGTGAAACAGAGAGAGGCCCTGACAACCATGGGAAATCCTCCCAATGTACTGGTTATGAG
>URUX01000092.1 GCA_900551135.1 uncultured Clostridium sp. | reverse complement strand
GAAGTCCTATATCTGTATCAATTAAGACTACCCGCTTACCAAGAATGGCCAGACCGGTTCCCACGTTGGCAGAAGTTGTTGTCTTGCCGACCCCTCCTTTACCGGAAGTAATGACAATGACTTGACTCATAGCAATATCCTCCTGCATACAATTCCATATTTTATTGTAGTAATTCGGGACGTTCTTTAATCGTCCCCAACTGTCCTTTTATATTTTACCCTAAATTTTGGAATTTTTCCAGCATTAAATAAAATTTAACATCCCAAACAAACTTTTCTTTAGTGTTTTTGTGCAAATAGTGCCATTTTCCACATATGCCATAGCGGGGCCTTTTGCGAAACGCCGGCCTTTTTCGCCGTTTCTTAAAATACAATCTCCTATTCGAAGCTGCAGGGGAAGCATATCCAGAGCAACAATGACGGTATTTTCATCGCCGGAAGCTCCTGCAAAAGCAGAACCTTTCAGTTCTCCAAGAATGATAATATTCCCCTTGGCCGTTACTCTGGCACCGTGTTCCACATCTCCAATCACGACGATACTTGCCTCTGATTCTAAAGTATCGCCCCTGCACAGATTGCCTTTAAAAAACTGTCCGGTGCGTTCGGACAACTCCATCAGTTTTTCATTTAAGGCTTTTTCACACCGGTGGATTCTCTCCGCATTGGTATCTAACAGGCACAAGATTTCAATTTGAGAGTTCTCTGTAATGGTATTTACAATGTTAAATTCCTGTTCCGGCGAAAGCGGCCGGCCTTCCAGAGAAAGCGTCATCTGGACAGAGCCCCAGAATTTTGCGCTTTCCCTGAACTTTTTTGCCACGTCTTCAAGCAGCTGCTCAAAGGGAACCATTGGATCGAGATAGACCGACATGCCGGCCCTGTTGCCTTTAATCACTACTGTATTATGACCCATGACAGTCTCCTTTCTTCAGACTTTGCGGTTAATCCTGGATTTCTACAGAAGTAGCATTTAACGCACCTGCAGCCTGAATTCCCTCTAAAGTCGTGTATCCATAGTAATACTTGTATACATTTTTGGCAAGCGTTGCCGCATTTCCGGAACTGTATCCATAAGGAATATTCACAGTAACAGCAATTTCCGGAGCAGCATAAGGAGCAAAAGAAACAAAGAGTGCATGGTTGGTACGTCTGGTATCTTCCTGTGCTGTTCCTGTCTTACCTGCCACTTCAATGGCCAAATCTGCAAAGATGCTTTTTGCAGAACCTTCCGCAATAACCTGTCTCATACCTGACTGGACTGCATCCCAGGTAGAAGGTTTAATATCAATGGTAGAAGAAACGCTGGGAGTATAGTCTTCAATCAGATTTCCTTCTGAATCCGTTAATTTGTCCAGTAAACTCAGTTCAAAAACCGTACCTCTGTTGGCCATTGCCGTCACATACCGGGCCAGCTGGGTATTGGTAAAGGCATGACTGCCCTGTCCCATAGATGAACGCTCAGGGTCTGTATCCGAAATTCTGGGAGATGCTTCATCAATCTCTACCCCCGAGGTATGGTCCAGACCAAACATAGAAGCATATTTGGCCAGCGTTTCCAGGCCTAAACTGGTGGAGTAGTTGCCGTTTTCATCCATAGACATCCTGTGAGCCAATTCTGCAACTACATAGTTGCAGGAATTTCCAATGCCTCCAATAACATCCAGCTTGCCATGGCGGCCAGGATAAATCCAGCATTTAATCGGGGTGTCGATTTCCTTAAATTCCCCTGTACAGTCAATGGTTTCTCCCATCTGGATGACCCCTTCTTCCAGAGCGGCAACGGCTGTAATCGGCTTAAATGTAGAACCAGGTGCCTTGACTACCATGGTTGCATTGTTTCGCAGAGGAAGCGACAAATCTTCCCGAAGCTGATTATAATAATCGGCATCTACGGTACCGGAAAGCCTGTTGTTGTCATATCCGGGATAAGTAACCAGCGCTCTGACTTCTCCCGTATTTACATCTGCGATTACGCAGGAACCGGTACAGGGGTCTAAAGCCAGCTGGGCAGGAGTCAGTTCAATACGTTTAATTTTGCTGCGGATAAAGGTATAGGCGTAACTGTCTCCTCCTGCATACAGTTTTGCCACCTCATCTGCGTCATACTCCAGTACACCCTGATCATAAAGCGCTACGCAAAGCTGCCATCCTTTTACTGTACCGTCATTGATTAAATACCGGTAGATTTGTTTGGTAAACTGCTTATCGTCTTTTAATGCGTCCATAATATAGGCTACCAGACTTTCAAAAATACTGTCTGCACTGGAGTATCGGTCATCAATCCGGAGTTTTGCCGTATCGATCCAGCCGTCTGCAATTCCAGCATAAATATAGTCCCGAAGGCTGATGGTGTCTGCTTTCCATGAAAGATAAGCCTCACTGTTTTCATCAATCTCTGCCCGCTTGATAATTCCTACTTCACTGGAAGACAGATATTCATAGATATAGACCATATAGGCCATCATATCTTTAGGAAGCTGTCCCAGCTGTGCAGCATGGGGACTTAACAGTTCGGCCTGGATGTTATCTAAAATCTTCGCCTGAGACGACGTCTGTATCTGATACAGCTGACGTTCCATATCAGAGGCCTCTTCTGATCCCATGTGAGCCAGAGACAAGACGTTGTTGTTAATCAGCTGGTAATAGACATCCTTTACCGGAATCGGCTTTTTGGAGTCTTTAAAGGTCTCGTCTTCCCGGATATCTTCCATGCGAAGATGATCCAGCAGAATACCAGCCAGCTGCCGTTCCAGAAGTTCATAAACTCCGATCTGCAGATCCTGATCAATAGACAGATATACGTCGTTTCCAGCTTCGGCCCTGGTTTCTTCTTTTACCTCCAGAATACGGCCCATGTTGTCTACATTTACTACCTTATAGCCTTTTTTTCCCTGAAGTTCTTTTTCCATAGAGGCTTCCAGTCCGGTACGTCCAACCAGATCCGTAGCCCGGTATTCCTGATGGCTTCCTTCCGGGATTCCCTCGTTCAGTTCTTCCAGCTGATCTTCCTGAACCTTTCCGATATATCCGATAATCGGCTCAAAATAGATACTGTTGTTATAGACCCGTACAGAACTTTCTTCAATGGTGACTCCCTGAAGGTCTGCTGTATTTTCCATGATTTCCGCAACCGTTTCATCGGAAACGTTGTTGGAAATGGTAGTGCTTTCGTATTTTCGGAATGCAGTCAGCTGCATGGTATACCAGATATTTACCATGTCAAGGGCTGTTTTATCATCTAAAACTACAGGATTTCCTCTCTCGTCTACGATGGAATCCATTTTGTAAGCCTTAAATTTTTTCTCAAACGCCTCGCGGGCTGTAATGTCAGACGGATTTTTCCCGTCTTTATCCAGATCATCAGCGGTGGTCAGATTATAGAAATCTCTTAAAAAACGCCGTTTGGCAGACTCGCTGGTACAGGTAAAATACATTTCACCAGCTTCATTGATTCCTACCTCGAACTTTCCCTCAATGCTCTCCCCGTGCTTATCCAAAATGCGAACCAGACGCAGCAGCATGGCGTTGCGGTCTGCATCCTTTCTATAAACTCCGGTGTCCTGAACTGCTACGGAATAAGCCAGTTCGTTATAGGCCAGTACATTGCCGTTTCGATCTAAAATATTTCCGCGGGTACCGGGAGTGTAGATCACTTTTTCGGTCTTTTGCATATATTCATTCAGATAGTCTTCCCCATGTACGATTTGCAGGTTAAACAAATTAACGGTTAACAGCGCAAACATCGCAACAAAAAGCATTGACAGGGCAACCAGTCTGGACGAAGCGATTTTTTGAAGTCCTTCTTTCAGCATTTCCAGTAAATCTTTAAACAAGATTGGTATCTCTCCTTTGTTCCATTTCCTCCAGCTTGCGGCTGATAAACAAGAACAGCCGGTAAATCAGCAAGGTGGTGACAACTGTAAAAATTATTTCCGGAATAATGATGTTTTTTAAATAATACAAAAAATTCAGTCGCTTACGAATTAAAAACTGGAATACATAAATATAGAGATTATAAGCCAACTCATTGGCAATGGCAAGAACCATTGGAAGGGTAATATAATCTTCGTAATAATAACGGCTGAAGATTCCGTTCAGGTAGCCGATATAAATAAATAACAGGCTGTAAAACCCAAACCGTCCGCCTCCAAACAAGTCCAGCAGGATTCCGGCAAAAAGACCGTACAGCATTCCTGCATCTTTTCCATAAATAAATCCCATGGAAAATGTCATAATCAGCAAAAGATTGGGGGATGCACTGAAAAACGGAATCAGCGGAAAGATACAGGTCTGTACGGTAAATGCAAGCACCATCAGCACCAGATTGATCAATATCCGTTTCATAGTACCTCCTTTATCTGCCTGACCCCGTTAAAGGTCCTAACTCGTCATCTCCGGTATCCTTTGTCCCGACAATCACCAGAACTTCCTGGAGATCGTCAAAATCGGCTGCCGGAATCAGATACCCTGATTTTGTAAGACGTTCGGAATCAATGGTAATATCGGCCGCATATCCTACCAGAATGCCAGGGAGAAATTTGGAACTGATATTGGAAGTGATAATCTGATCACCATCCTGAATATCACCATCCTTGGTAATATTGGTAATGCTTAATCTGCCTTCCTGGTAAAGAGTCAAATCGCCGGCTACAATACATTTGTCTCCCGTCCGGAGTCCCATGGCACTGACTCGGCTTAAGTCATCAATAATGCTTCTTACCGTAGCGTAATTAGCTCCTACGTCTGTCACAATGCCGACCAGACCTCCTCCTGCAATTACATTGGAGTCCACTTCCACTCCGTCTTCGGATCCTTTATTAATTCGAAATACCTGAAACCAGTCTCCGGAATCTTTGGCAATGACTCTGGCGCCAATGGTTTCATACTGCATATAATCCTGATCCAGCTGATACAATTCACGCAGACGGTTCAGTTCCTGCTGCTGGGCCTGAAGCCGGTTGTTTTCTTCGGTCAGTTCCCCTACCCGCTGTTCCAACTGTTCCTTTTCTTCCAGGGCGGTTTTTAACTGGGCGTAGTCGGTTAAATCTTCATAAATACCGGCCCCTACCGCATTGACCCCGGATTGAATGGGTACAAGCAAATAGCCCACTCCGGTACGGAGCGGGTCCATAATTCCCTCTCTCAGGGAAGAGACTCCGATTAGCAGGACGCACAAAAGTGTAAGTCCCAGCAGAATATACTTGCTGCGTTTGCTTTCCATCTATAACATTCCTCGTTCCTTAAAACTCATGTATGCAGTATCTCCAATAATAATGTGATCGACTAAAACAATTCCCAAAACTGCTCCGGCCTCTTTCATCCGCATGGTAAGCAGCTGATCCTCCCTGCTGGGAGCCGGATCTCCGCTGGGGTGGTTGTGAACCAGGGCAAACCGGACAGCTCTTGCCTTTAATGCTTCAATAAACAGTTCCCTTGGAGAAATTACCGATGAATTTACCGTACCCTTGGATAAGAGCACATCCCGGATAAAATGCTGCTTGGTATCAAAAAACATGGCATAAATATGTTCCTGATCCAGACAGCGGAGGGACTGCATATAGTAATCTGCAATCTGGGACGGCTCGCTGTAACAGTTATTTTGATTTTTTCCTGCACTTCTCCAAATCCGCCTGGAAAGTTCAAATACACACATCAGCTGAGCCGCCTTTACCTTTCCGATGCCGCGAATCTTTGTAAATTCCTCAAAAGACTGGTGAACCAGGCCAAACAGCCCTTCTTCCCCGCCTGATTTTAAAAGTTTCTGAGCCAGTTCCAGAGAGGTATCTTCTCTCGAACCTGTGCGGATAATCACAGCCAAAAGTTCGGAATCACTGAGGGCTTCTGCCCCTTTTTCCATACAGCGCTCATAGGGGCCTTCCCCTTTTGGCATCTTCCGCATCGTAAGTTTCTCCCGTTTTGAGGTTATATTCTCCATAAACTTCCTTTCCACGCAGACTCTCCAAGTACGGCAGAAATGATTATGTAAGAATCGATTCAGTAAAAATCGTATTTATAAAAAACGGTATACCAGCAAAGCAATGGCAACGCCGATAATGCTGGCCATGGTAATCCGGATGCTGAGACCAAAGGTCAGCACCAAAATTCCCAGATCAATTACCAAAGGACTGTCAAATCCAAAAGACTGGCCAAAATTCAGCCAGGAAAGCCCTGATATGCCTTTTGTCATCTCTCCGACAAAGCCTCCCAGCACAATACCGGCAAGTAATAAAAGCAGTAAAATCCAGAAATTTTTGCTTCTCATATGGTGTGCCTCCTTAAACCTGTAGTTATTTTAGCATAAGAATCCGTCGGTGTATACACTGTTTTCACGTTTTTCATCGACGCTTGTCGTCAATATTTGTTAAATATTCTAAATATTTTAGCGAAAATCATTGATTTTCAGCATATTTCACCGACGAAATTTGCTATTCCGGAAGGTTTGCGAGGCCGGCATCGCAGACTTTCTGCAATGATTTTAAAATACCCAGCTTTGCGTGATACCAGGTTAAACCGCCCTGGAAATAGACAGCATAAGGAGGCTTGATAGGACCGTCTGCACTCAGTTCAATGGATGCGCCCTGGATGAATGCGCCTGCAGCCATAATAACCGGAGCATCGTAACCAGGCATATCCCATGGTTCCGGCGTTACATAGCTGTCAACCGGAGCAGCTGCCTGAATTCCCTCGCAGAATGCAATGACACCCTCTGGTTTTCCAAAGGTGATGGCCTGAATAATGTCATGACGGGATTCTGTGCTGTTCGGCACTACGGCAAAGCCCAGCTTTTCATATAAATTTGCTGCAAAAATTGCTCCCTTTAACGCTCCGGCAACTACAGTCGGGGCTAAAAACAGTCCTTGGAAGAAGGATTGATTTAGTCCCAGGCTTGCTCCTACTTCTTTTCCAAGTCCCGGGGCAGTCAGACGAACCGAAGCACGTTCAATACAGTCGGCTCTTCCCACAATATAGCCGCCAATCGGAGCCAGTCCGCCGCCTGGATTTTTAATTAAAGAGCCTACCATCATATCGGCTCCAACATCCAGCGGTTCCATTCTCTCTACAAATTCTCCATAGCAGTTATCTACCATACAGATTACATCTGGTTTAATTTCTTTTACAAACGAAATTAACTGGCCGATTTTTTCTACGGATAAGGTTGGACGGGTCTGGTAGCCTTTGGATCTCTGAATGGTGACTAATTTAGTCTTTTCATTGATAGCCCTGCGGATTCCCTCATAATCGAAATCCCCATTCTCCAGCAGATCTACCTGGCGGTACGTAACTCCGTATTCCTTTAAAGAACCTACAGAATCCCGGATTCCGATTACTTCCTCCAGGGTATCATAAGGTTTTCCGACAGGGGATAACAGTTCATCGCCTGGACGAAGGTTGGAAGACAGTGCAATATGAAGGGCATGGGTTCCGCTGATCAACTGGGGACGCACCAGTGCGCTTTCTCCGTGAAAGACATCGGCGTAAACGTCTTCTAAGGCATCTCTTCCGGCATCGTTGTAACCGTATCCGGTAGTAGCAGCAAAATGTGTTTCGCTGACTCTGTTTTTCTGCATAGCCAGAATCACTTTCATCTGATTGTATTCTGCATTGGCGTCGATTTCTAAAAAGCGCTCTTTTAAAGATTCTTCGACAGCCTCGCCATAAGCCAGAACTTTTTTGCTGATTCCTAATCTCTGGTACATATTATCAATTGTCATGTTGTAATTCTCTCCAATCCTGTAAAATATAATCTAATACCCGCTTTGGATCGTTTCCAAAGTCGGGAAGGCTGATCCATCTCACATCCCGTTCTCTCCGGAACCAGGTCAGCTGCCGCTTGGCAAAATGGCGGGTATCCCGCTTTAAGATATAAACGGCCTCGTCTAAGGAAATGGTTCCATCCAAATAGTCTAAAATCTCCTTGTATCCCAGCCCCTGCATGGATACCATGTCTTTGGAACATCCCATATTCTTTAGTTTCCGGACTTCTTCTACCAGTCCGTCTGCCAGCATCGCATCCACTCTGCAGTCGATCCTCTGATATAAAGCAGTCCGATCCGTATTTAATACGTAGTACAGAAAGTCATAGGGCGATTCCTTCTGCCGTTCCGCTTCGTTGTGGCTGGAAATCTTTTCTCCAGTCTGACGGTAATACTCCAGCGCCCGAATCACCCGTTTCTGGTTGTTGGCATGAATGGCCCTGGCTGATTCCGGATCTACTGCCTGCAGCTGCTCATGGAGATAGTCATTGCCCTTTTCTTCTGCCAGTGCCTCCAACTCCATCCGGATTTGGTTTCCTTCTTCATTTTCTTTAAAATCAATGTCATAAAGAAGAGCCTGAATATAAAATCCTGTTCCTCCTGCTACTATCGGAACGCGGCCTCTTTTATAAATGTATTCCATGGCGGCCTTAGCTTTCTGCTGAAAAACCACGACGTTAAATTCATCCCATGGTTCTAAAATATCAATTAAATGATGGGGGACTCCTTCCATTTCAGCAGGCGTTACCTTAGCTGAACCAATATCCATATGGCGGTAAACCTGCATGGAATCTGCACTGATAATCTCACCGTTTACTGCCTTTGCAAGCTGGATGGAAAGAGACGTTTTTCCTACTGCAGTAGGTCCTGTCAGTATAATAAGCGGTTTTTTCACATCTTCCTCCTGTAACTATACAATCCGTTTAAACTTCTTTTCCAGTTCATACCGGCTCATGGAAATGATGGTTGGACGTCCATGAGGACAGGCATATGGGTTTTCCAGATCCAGTAATTGTCCAATCAATTCATCTGCCTCTCTGGCGCTGAGTGCGTGGCCGCCTTTTACGGCTGCTTTGCAGGACATGGATGCCACTCTCTCGCAGATCAGTTCCGGACTGACGGCAGAAGCCGGAGATTTTTCCTCTGTTAAACTTCCAATCATCTCCAGAAGCAGTTCTTTTTTGGCGATGGAAAGAAGGTTGGAAGGAACGCCTCTTACAGCATATTCTCTGCCTCCAAAGGGTTCGATTTCAAAGCCCATTCTTTCAAAATATTCCATATGTGCAGTTAATGCCAGTTCTTCTTGTATGGACAGGGTCAGAATAATGGGAGGGCTGATTATCTGGGTATCATAAGAACGTTCTTTCAAAGTTTTCATGGTTCGCTCATATAAGACTTTCTCGTGTGCGGCATGCTGGTCAATAATAAACAGCTGATCCTTATATTCCACCATCCAGTAGGTGTCAAACAGCTGACCAATGAGTTTATGCTGAAAACGGGCTTTTGCATCCAAAAGTTTACCGTCAAACAGTTCCATTTGCTGAGGTTTTTCCTGCATTCTGTCTGGCGTTTCCGGTTTTGGGGCCTGGACTGCTGCAGGCAGTTCTGTTTTCTTCTGCAAAACAGCATCCGGTTTCCTGAAACTCCCATAAGGAACTTCCCTTTCCTTGACCTGATTGGGCATGGGAGCTGTCACAGCAGCCAGACGTTTGGTCTCAAAGGGTTCCGGAGTTCGTTTGATTTCCCGATTTCCGGCAGGTTCCTGCTTTTGTTCAGATTTTCTTTCGCTGTCAAAGGAAATTTCCGGAATCAGTTCTTTTTCATGAA
>URUX01000091.1 GCA_900551135.1 uncultured Clostridium sp. | reverse complement strand
TCCTTTATGTGGAGATGGGATGATTTCCTTTCTGCCCTGCTTTATGTAAATAAATCTGCTAAGTATCCGGTAAGTTTGGCATTAAAGCTGTTCTGCGATCCGGGCTCTTCCTCGGATTACGGCGCAATGTTTGCCATGGCGTCCTTATCCATTCTTCCGTCAGTAATTATCTTTATTTTCTTCCAGAAATATCTGGTGGAGGGAATCAGTACCAGCGGGCTGAAGGGATAAAGAAGAAGGAAGAAAGAAGAAATAAGGAAGACACAAACGACGGTTGAAGATGGAGGAACAGGCAGATGGGAAAACTGGAATTTGATAGAAATTGTATGGAACAGACTATGGACCGGATCGTGGAACGGACGATGCGGATGGATATGACCTGGGACTGGCCCTGCGGTGTAGCTTACTATGGAATAGCCGAGGCTTATGAAGCAACAGGAAATAAGCACTATTTGGATATGGTAAAAGAGAGAGTAGACGAACTAATCCGTTTGGGTCTTCCAGATTTTACCGTAAATACCTGTGCCATGGGGCATGTGCTTTTGACGCTTTATAAAGAAACCGGTGACGAAACATATAAAACAATCATCGAAGATAAGCTGGATTACCTGACCAATCATGCCCTGCGTTTTGGGGATCATGTGCTTCAGCACACCGTATCTGCCAACAATGATTTTCCGGAACAGTGCTGGGCAGATACCCTGTTTATGGCCGCATTTTTTATGCTTCGGGCAGGCGTGATGTTTGATCGTCCTGAACTGGTAGATGACGCCTTAAATCAGTGGTATTGGCATATACAGTATCTGCAGAATGAGCGCACTGGACTTTGGTATCATGGCTATGATAACATTGCAAAGGATCATATGAGCGGATTTTACTGGGGCAGAGCCAACTGCTGGGCAGCCTTTACCATGTCTCAGGTTGCTCACATTCTTCCTCAGTGCTATCTCTATCCCAAGTATCTTGAGATTGTAGGAAGCTTAAATGAGCAGCTGGCAGTTTTAAAGACTTTGCAGACAGAAAATGGACTTTGGAGAACGATTTTGGATGATCCGGAGTCTTACGAAGAGATTTCCGCTTCTGCCGGAATCGCAGCAGCCATGGCATTAAAGGGAAATCCTCTTCATATTAAGTATATCAATAAATCCATTGCCGGACTTCTGGAAAATATTTCCGAAGATGGAAAGGTAATGAATGTATCAGGCGGGACTGCGGTGATGAAAGATCGGGAAGGTTACCGCAGTATTTCAAAACGATGGATTCAGGGATGGGGACAGGGAATGGCGTTGGCATTCTTCAGTTCAGTTCTGAATTATGAAAAATTTACAGGCGACGGAGCGCTGTAGGAAACGGAGCAGATATGATTGAAAGAAAGCAGTATCGCGGCTGTTTAAAGAAAAACACATCTCCCCAGGTCTTAAATGACGCCTGCAAAAGCGCAGCACTATGGGCAGAGAAACTGATAGAGGAGAAGCGGATTTTAACCGCTTCTCTTTACGAATATAATGGAATGTGTTTTTTATATTATGAGGCTTTGGAAAAAGGGGTCATTCCAGAGGATTTCCTGTCTGCTCTGGATGAGGTTTTGGAAACCTGGCCGGAGGAACAGGGGCTTACGTTCTGGGCGCCAATGTACCCCATCTATTGGCATCAGGTTCCGGATTCCGCAGAAACCTGGCAGAAGGCCAGGAACTTATTGGATGCAGATGGAAAAAAGACAGAAAAAGACCGTATCGGCCGAATTGCCTTTGTATATCCTGAAAAGCTTTTTTCGTATACCTACTGGCATCAGGCTATTGTAACGGAAGGGCTTTTAAAAGGAGATCAGTACCAGTTTATCAGCCTGCATGAAAACATTCTGTTTTCTTATTTTGAAACGCCGAAACATATGGTGAATATCAAAAATACAGAAGAAGAATCCAGGGTAATCCGGCAGTGGATGGAAGCAGATCCGGAAAGTCATTTTGACAGAGTGAAAGCGGGAGGAGATAATTTCCGCATCATTCCGGCGCTGTTTTCAGTGGGATAAGGCAGGGAAGATGAGAAGGAGGAAACAAAATGGTTTATAATATTCTGGACTATGGGGCAGTACCTGACGGTATCACAAAGGCTACAAAAGCGATTCAGGCTGCGATTGATGACTGTACAAAAACAGGAGGACAGGTGCTGGTGCCATCCGGGCGTTTTCTTTCTGGTTCTCTGCATTTAAAATCCGATGTAGATCTTCATCTGGAACAGGGGGCAGTTTTAATTTCCAGCCTGGAACCAGAAGATATGATTGATTTTGCCAGGGAATATGAGGATGATAATGCAGATGTAGGCTGGGATGGAGGCTGTTTTCTCTTTGCCCGCCATGGGAAAAATATCCGGATTTCTGGAGGCGGAACCATAGACGGCCAGGGACGTCTGGTTTTCGAGGATGACAATGCCGATAACGGCTTCCATGAGTGTCCTCTTTTTGTTACAGGTTTCCGCCCACGTACCAGTTTTTTAGAAGATATTGAAAATCTCACCGTTCAGGATGTAACATTTTATGATGCCGCTTTCTGGACCCTGCATATGGCAGGCTGCAGGAATGTCATAGTCAAAAATATCCGGATCCTGAATAATGACAGAGGTCCCAATAATGATGGAATTGACCCGGACTGCTGCCAAAATGTGGTAATACAGGGCTGTATTCTGGAAACAGGAGACGATTCCATTGTGGTAAAGGCAACGGGACCTATGTCTGAAAAATATGGAAACTGCGAAAATATTGTCATTCAGGGGTGCACCATGCATTCCAGGGATTCCGCTTTAAAAATCGGAACGGAAACCTATGGTCATATTCGGAATGTGACATTAAGCGACTGTGTAGTAAAGGACTGTTCCAGGGCTGTTAGTATCTGGTCCAGAGACGGAGGCTCCATTTCGGATGTTTATATCCATCATGTACTGGGAAATACCAGAAGATATGCGGACTGCCCCCAGCGGACAGACTGTGCGCCAAGATGGTGGGGGAAAGGCGAACCGATTTTTATTTCCGCTACCAAACGAAAAGATGTAGACCGGATTCCAGGCTCCATCAGCCATATTTATATGGATCATCTGCATATTCAGGCAGAGTCTTGTATTTTTATTGCAGGAGAAGAATACAGTCCGATTGAAGAGGTGTGCCTTGAAAACCTGGAAATTACCTGGAAGCAGCAAAGCCTTCACCGTCCGGATGTCTTTGACGAACAGCCTTCGGTTCGAGACGTATATGAACATGAGATCCCCAGGTCTATATCCGGCATGGAAAACATGTCCAAATGGAAGGCCGCCTTCGGGTGGATGCTTCTTTGACAGATGTGATTCAAAAACAGGAAATATTGGAACATACAGAGAACTGTGAGATTAAAAATCTCTGTACCGGCCATGGAACTGTATAAAAGGAGACAAGAAAATGGAATATACTAAATATCCTCATACAACCGGAAGTTTTACACTGCCTGGGGAGGCTGGCTGCGAGGATCTTACGCTGAAACTGGCAGAACAATGGGGAGCAGATGTAATTCGTGATTCCGATGGAACAAAGCTTTCTGATGAAATCGTAAACGCAGGTTATGGAATCTATTCCACTATCTGCATCATTCGAGATCATAATGAATGGGCTAAAAGCCACATGGATCGTCTGCAGCAGACCTTCCTGATGTCTGCGCCAAAGACTGCCGAGAGTGAGACTGTGACGATTTGTCTTTTAGATGATTATTTTAAGGAACAATTTCTGGTAAACACTTCTGAAGCATCGATTGAATACTGGCAGGTGTTTGATCGCACAGACAATACAGAGATTCCCAGAAAACAGTGGGAGTTTGATGAAACGACAGGCACTGTGACGATTCAGGGAGCAAAGGAATACCATGATTATACCGTCAATTTCCTGGCTTACCGGATCTGGGAAGAAATCAATATGTACAACCATATTACCAATCACTGGGATAAAGAACATCTGATGCCTGTGGACCCACGTTATCCAGATGTACAGGAATATCTTCTTTCCTGGCTGAAAAACTGGTGCGTAGAAAATCCAGATACCACGGTTGTCCGCTTTACTTCCCTTTTTTACAATTTTGTATGGATCTGGGGAGAGGATGAACGCCACAGAAATCATTTTACCGATTGGGGTTCCTATGATTTTACGGTAAGTCCAGAGGCCTTAAATCAGTTTGGGACAGAATACGGATATCGTCTGACATCCGAAGATTTTATTAACCAGGGCAAGCTTCATGCGACTCACATGGCTCCCTGTAAAAAACAGCTGGATTATATGAAATTTACCAACCGGTTTGTCATTTCCTTTGGAAAGAAGCTGGTGGATCTGGTTCATTCTTACGGAAAAAAGGCTTATGTATTTTATGATGACAGCTGGGTAGGATTGGAACCTTATTTCCCTACTTTTACAGAATTTAGATTTGACGGCATTATCAAATGTATCTTCTCCGGATATGAAGTGCGCCTGTGCGCCGGCGTCGATGTTCCGACTCATGAAGTCCGGCTTCATCCCTATCTGTTCCCTGTAGGACTGGGCGGAGCGCCTACTTTTACGAAAGGCGGAGATCCCAAAAGAGATGCTCAGAAATACTGGGTTGATGCAAGACGGGCTATGCTCAGGGCAAAAATTGACCGCATTGGATTGGGGGGATACCTGCATCTGTTAGAAGATTATCCGGACTTTGTGGAATATATCAGTCATATAGCAGATGAATTCAGAGCCATCAAAGCACTGCATGAGGAAGGAGAACCTCAGATGCTGCCTCTCCATGCAGGCGTGCTGACTGCATGGGGAAAGACACGTTCCTGGACGTTATCCGGACATTTCCACGAAACCTGGAAAAACGATTTGATTCATATTAATGAAGCTTTGGCTGGATGGCCGGTAAAGGTGGATTACCTGGATTTTGAAGATATAAAGAAACAGGATCTTTCTGATTATGATGTGATTATCAATGCAGGCTTTGCCGGCAGCGCATGGAGCGGAGGAGAACAGTGGACTGACAGCTTCGTAGTGAAAAAACTTCGGGAGTACGCTCAAAAGGGTGGCTGTATCTTAGGCGTATTCCAGCCGTCTATGACAACCGGATATATGACGAACTTCCGTTTGGCAGACGTACTGGGCGTAGACCAGGATATGGGCGAGCGATGCTGCCATGGACGTATCGCTTATCAAAAGTCAGAGAATTTCTTTGGTGAAAGCAATCTGACTTCTGAAAACGGCTCTAAATTTTACGCAGCTGCAGAAAACCTGAACGGAGCAGAGGGAATCTATCTTACTGATTCAGAGGTTCAGGTACTGGCAGAGGATGTGACCTACAGCCCTATTGGGGAGGAAGTACATACCCCGAAACTTACGTATCATCCATATGGAAAGGGCTGCGGCATTTACCTGTCCCATTTTACCTACAGCGCTGAAAACAGCCGGTTCCTTCTGGAACTGCTTTTAAAGGCTGCAGGAAAGGAAGAATTCAGATCGCAGCTGGGTGATAATCTGTATTGTGAAGCAGCATATTTCCCACATTCTGGCAAGGCAGTGGCAATTAATAATTCCGGACAGCCTCAGCATTTGAAGGTGACTCTGGGAAATGTTGAAAAAGAACTGGATTTAAATCCATGGGACAGCTGTATTACGGAAATAGAACCATAAAAGAGACAAGGGTGAAAAAATGACGGAGTATCGGTTTACAAATCAATGGGAACAAGATAGTACAAACAAGAACATGGTAAAACGGCTTTTTGCTTCCAATCTTTATGGAGAAGAGAACGGAGCTGGTTTCCTGCCGGAACTAGAAGAAACGGCTGCAGAGGACTTTTACACAGGGACAGCCGGATGGATACCAGGAGGAAACGGAAAAAAAGAAGAGGGAATAATGCGCAGAGACTGCCCCGATGGAGTGGAGATCAACAGTGAACATTATCCGCTGCGTTTTGGAATCCCTGTAAAACATACAGGCCGCTATCGAATTACCGTAGAGATATGCGGCGGCAGGGAAGGCCTGTCAGGACTTACACTGTCTGTAGGAAGAAGAAATATTGTAGAAAGGAATCTTTCGATTCCTGCAAATCGGGTATACCGCAAAACTTTTTATTACGGCGTTTATCCCTACCGACCTGTGGTACGAGAGGACGAACCGACAACAGACTTTATGATTGGAATCAGTGTCTTGGGAAAAAGGGCAAGACTCAGCCGAGTCTGCGTTGAATACTGCGATGAAACAGGGGAACGGGTTCCGCTTCTTTTCATTGGCGGAGATTCTACGGTTCGGGACTATGAAGGGCTGTATCCATACAACCCGCTCACCAACGGAGGAAGCTGGGGACAAAACCTGTTGCAGTATCTGGACGGAATGGCTGTGTGCAATCAGGCCCACAGCGGTCTGACAACCAATTGTTTCAGACAGGACGGTCACTGGGAACTGGTAAAAGCTGGTATTCGCGAGGGAGATGTATTTCTGTTTGGTTTCGGTCACAATGATCAGAAACGCAGAAATTTAAAGGCCTATGACCAGTTTGCGTCCAATATCCGCCGTTATGTTATGGAAACCAGAATGTTAGGCGGTATACCGGTTCTTGCGACCCCTATGAGCCGGATTCCGGTTCAGGACGGAGACAGCTGGTATGATCTTTTAGAAGCTTATGCAGACAGCATCCGGCAAATAGGCAGGGAGATGAATGTCCCTGTCATTGACCTTCACAGCCTGACGTTCCAGCTGTTTTGTTCCATGGGAGCGAAGGTCTGCCAGAATTATTTCAATGATACGACTCATGTAAATGATTACGGCGGCGCTTTGCTGGCAGATATGATGGCGCAGGAGATTCGGCGCCTTCGTATTGAACCGTTATGCAGCCATATGAATCATACCGTCTTTCACGCCTGGGAACCGGATCTGTCGCTGCGTCCTCAGGGACAGATGGAAAGCAGTCAAATTGAGGAACGTCCTAATCTGAGTACAGAACTTCCGGAACTTCCCTATGAAGACTGCAGAAACCTGGATGAAAAGGATGTAATGACGCTTAAGAAGGCAATGAAATACGGCCTTTTAGACCCTTGTGTCCGCTATCTTCATCCTCTGGAAGAAATGCCTCGGGCCCAGTTTGTGTTTCTTTTCTTAAAGGCAATCAAACCGGCGCTTAGGCGGCCCTGGCAGGGGAATTACTGTGATTTGAGCCGTTACGAGTATGATGCGGAACAGATTCAGGCGGCTCTGGATGAAAACCTGATTGATTTTGAAACGACGCCAAATCATTGTTTCCGGCCAGACGATTCTCTGACCCTGGAGGAACTGGTAAGCTTTGCCGTCAGGGGACTGCACTCATGGACAGAACGAAACCTGGGATTATCAGAATGTATCAAAGAGGCGCAGGAACTTGGATGGATAGAAGCCTCCGGTCTGGAACTGGGACGAACGGTAACCAGAGCGGAAAGTATCGAGATGACGGTGAAGATGTACTGTGAAAAAGGTGGAAGGCTTGAGTAAAATCGGCCTTCCGCCTTTGCTTTCTATTCATTCATTTTTCATGTTGTAATAGTATCGTAAGCTTTCCGGTCATTTTTCATATTGTTGTTTATGTAAAATTGTGCTATAATCCCACAAAGAGGAAGGGAGAAACCTCGCCTCCTTCTTTGTTGATACTAATTTTTTATAGAATAGGCAGGATGAAATTGAATACTCAGAATTTTGAAACAATATGGCAGGCAGCTCCTGACAGCGAGCCGGCCAGACAAAATTATTTTATTACACAGGCCAGAGAACTGTTAAAGGCCAGATTCGATGCAGATGCTGCATCCGGGAAGGCAGAGGAGCGGTACGGCACAGAACTGTATCATAAGCTGCTGGAAGGCAACTATGCCGGAACGTTTTGTGTAGTGACCTTTGGCTGTCAGATGAATGCCAGAGATTCCGAAAAGCTGGAAGGCGTTCTGGAGGCAGTCGGACTGATGCGTACAGAAAATGAGGATTCCGATTTTACCTTATACAATACCTGTACCGTAAGGGAAAACGCCAACCAGAGAGTCTACGGGAGACTGGGACATTTGGGGGCATTGAAGAAAAAGCATCCCGGCATGATGATCGGCTTATGCGGATGTATGATGCAGGAGTCACACGTAGTAGAAAAAATCAAAAAATCCTATCGGTTTGTAGATTTGATTTTTGGAACCCATAATATTTTTAAGCTGGCTGAACTGTTAACGGAACGGCTGGCAAAGGGCAAAATGACCATTGATGTCTGGGAGGGCACTGATAAGATTGTAGAAGAACTTCCAACAGACAGAAAATACTCTTTTAAATCCGGCGTAAACATTATGTTTGGCTGCAACAATTTCTGCAGCTACTGCATTGTGCCCTATGTAAGAGGCAGGGAGAGAAGCCGGAATCCGGAAGATATTATTGCAGAAATCAAAAGCCTGGTCGCAGACGGAGTGGTAGAGGTCATGCTTCTGGGACAAAATGTCAATTCTTATGGGAAGACCCTGGAACACCCGGTTTCTTTTGCCCAGCTTTTAAAGCGCATTACAGAGATTGAAGGGCTGGAGCGGATTCGTTTTATGACCTCTCATCCAAAGGATCTGTCCGATGAACTGATCGAGGTGATGAAATCTTCTCCAAAGATTTGCCGCCACCTCCATCTGCCCCTCCAGTCTGGAAGCAGCCGGATTTTACAGGTTATGAACCGGAAGTATACCAAGGAACAGTATCTGGCTTTGGTTGATAAAATTCGGACGGCAATGCCGGATATCTCTCTCACAACCGATATTATTGTAGGGTTCCCTGGCGAGACGGAAGAAGACTTCCTGGAAACCATGGATGTAGTAGAGAAAGTACGCTATGACAGCGCATTTACCTTTATTTATTCCAAACGTACCGGAACTCCGGCAGCAAAGATGGAAAATCAGGTGCCGGAAGATGTGGTGAAACATCGGTTTGATCGTCTGCTGGCACAGGTACAGCAGATCTCTTCTGAAGTTTCCGGACGGGATTTGCATACCGTACAAAAGGTGCTTGCAGAAGAAGTCAATACCCATGACAGCCATCTGATAACAGGAAGACTGGGCAATAATACTGTCGTACATTTTCCGGGAGATGCATCCCTGGTAGGAAAAATCGTGGATGTGTATCTGGATGAGATAAAAGGGTTCTACTATATGGGACATCTGACAGAAGCATAAGGAGGATATATCATGAAGAGAACATTAGGAACTGCCGCTGTTCTTGCAATGGCCATGGCATTATCCGTGCCTGCACCTGCATATGCAGACAGCAGTTATGTAAATGAAGGACCGGGAGTAGCCCTGGATCAAAAAGGCGGCGCAAATTCGGGTGTAATCAATCTGGATTCCGGAAGTAAGGGGAATGGGCCGGGTACCGGACAGGAAGAGCCGGAAGTCGTAACCCCTCCATCTGCAGAAGAGCCGGGAACTTCTGCTCCCTCAGAACCGGATTCCCCCAATCCGGAACCTGTTCCGACTCCTCCTGCTGACGGCGGAGAGGTAAGCGGAAACGGCGTCATTACGCCCGGACAGAAGGTATTTAATGGTGTTACCTTAAACTACGGCGTTGGAAACGGCGGATATATCAGCAATATGTCCCTGA
>URUX01000090.1 GCA_900551135.1 uncultured Clostridium sp. | reverse complement strand
CAGCCCGAAAGCTGTGCCGCCTGCCATACTAAATAGTAAGTAATAAGGGGTAACAATATTATAATTGATAGTCTTCCAGTTTTAAAATAGCCTCTCGAATGGATTCCTTTGTAACCGGATACGGGGTATGTACCAGTTCCTGATTTGCAAGCGTAAGTTCTAATACGTCATCCAGCGGATCTTCCTTCTCTAATTCCAAATCTGCCAGACAGACAGGAAGGCCAATTGCCTTGTTTAACTCCCAGGCTGGTTTTAATTTTTCGTAATCGCCGTCTGCCATCAGATTTACCAGCGTACCGTAAGATACTACTTCTCCATGAAGATGGTTCTTTTCAATATGGCTTCTGCTGGTCAATCCATAGAACAGAGAATGGGCAATGCCTCCATTGTAATAAGGATGCACGGATACAGATACAATACCTGGGGACACGATTACATTTAACAATGTATTCTCCAGCGCCTCACTGACAACCCCGTTTTTAAAATCTTCCAATGCCTGCTTTGCTTCTCTCAGCAGCGGATAAAAACACATTGCTCCTGCCGTAATTCCAAAATCGCTGCCGTAATCTAACGCCTCACCAGCTTTTGCAGACCAGGAGGACTCAACATGCTTTGCCATGGCATCGCCTATTCCGGCAATCAGGAAGCGAATCGGCGCTGCCATAATAATCCTTGGATTAATAAAGCAGTGGATTGGAGCCTGTTCCAGCACTGGAATATCACAGAAAGAGCCATCTGCATGGTACATAATACTAATCTTGGTTACCGGAGCACAGTTGGAAGCAATCGAAGGAACTGTAAATACCGGTTTTCCCAGCTTATCTGCTGCCAGCTTGACAGTATCCAGACATTTTCCGCCTCCAACTCCTAAAATCATGTCTGCCTGCTGTACCCGCTCATCTGCCAGAATGGCTTCCAGATTTTCATAGGTGGCCTCGTGACCGTAAAGCACTTCTCCAGTCAGTTCCAGCCCTGCTTTTTCGATTGCCGGAACAACATATTCTTTTGACGCTTTCCACGCTTTTTCTCCATGAACTACTGCTACCTTTGTGCCATATTTTCCCATCTCGCTCTTAAATAAATCAAAAGCATCTTCTCCAATTGTAAATCGAGGCAGGTAGATTGATTTCATATTTGCCATAATTCCAACTCCTTCTTAAATTTCTTTCCATTTCACGACTTTTTGATGGTTTCATTATAACACAAAAATCTGTAATCTTCAATAAAAAATTTTATTTTAGCCAAAATATATTTTTTATTCTTGAAAAACTTTATGAGGATTTAAAATGTTTTTTGGATCAAAGGCCTTTTTGATGCCGCTCATCAATGTAAGAAGCGCAGGATCCAGAGAATTTTTCAGATACGGCTTTTTGGCATATCCAATGCCGTGTTCACCGGATACCTGACCTCCCAGTTCATCTGCCTTTGCATATACCTTGTCCATTGCATACAGCATCCTCTTTTCAAACTCTTCCTGAGTCAAATCATCCCGCAGCATATAAGCGTGAAGATTTCCATCTCCTGCATGACCAAAGCTTTTAATCCGGATATTCGCGTCTTCCTGCAGAGCATGAAGATACTCGACCATTTCGTTGACCCGGTTTCGGGGAACTACCATATCCACTTCATCCATATATGTAGTTGAACCCTTAATAGCCTCTAAGAAAGCGCCCCGGGCTTTCCAGATGACCTCTTCTCTTTCTTCTGTATCAGAAATCAAAACGTCCATAGCCCCCTCTGCCAGGCAGAGTCTGGCAATAGAATCATACGTCTGTTCAATCTCTTCTGTAGAATTTCCGTCAAATTTTAATAACAGGTATGCGTCAGACTGGCTGTCCGGAAATTTTTTGCCCAGATACTGCTCAGCATCAATGATTACTTCCCTCTGCATAAACTCAATGGCAGTTGGAACGGCTTTTGATTTAATAATTTTTGGTACTGTGCCAATGGCCTGTTCCAGAGTCGGGAATGGAATCAGCAGGCTGATAGCTTTTTTCGGAAGCGGAAGCAATTTTAATACCGCCTTGGTAATAAAGCCCAGAGTTCCTTCTGAACCAACCATCAAATCTTTTAATCCGTATCCGGAACTGTTTTTTACTACTTTTCCTCCCATTTCCACTACTTCACCATTTGGAAGGACCACTTCCAGACCTCTTACATAGTCTCTGGTAACACCGTATTTTACAGCCCTCATACCTCCTGCATTGGTAGAAATATTACCGCCAATTGTAGCCGATTTTTCACCTGGGTCCGGAGGATAAAATAAGTCATGCTCTTCTACAAATGCAGCAAGTTCCATCAATAGAACTCCCGGTTCTACGGTCACTGTCAGGTTTTCTTCATCCAGTTCCAGAATGTGGTTCATAAGACAGGTATCAATCATAATTCCATGTTCCATTGCAACGCTGGAGCCAACCAGTCCGGTACCAGCCCCTCTTGGAGTTACAGGAATATTGTTTTCATAAGCATACTTCATTATAGCGGAAATTTCTTCTGTGCTGACCGCCTTTACTACAACATCCGGATAACTGCTGGTTCCGCTTAACTCATCATGACTGTATTCTTCATTAATATTATCAAACAGGATTCTCTCTTCCTGGGGAATCAGAGATTTTAAAAATGCCAGATCGGTTTCGTCAAATTTTTTATAGTTCATGTTCAGGCCTCCTTTGAACCTTTGATCGTATCAATCAGTTTTGGAATCACTTCATACAAATCGCCATGGACACAATAGTGAGCTGTTTTAAAAATCGGTGCCTTTTCGTCTTTGTTAATGGAGATAATACAGTCTGCATGATTCATTCCGGCTGTAAACTGAATTGCACCGGACACTCCGCAGGTAATAATTAATTTTGGACGCACTGTTCTGCCGCTTAAACCAATCTGTTTCTTTGCATCTACCCAGCCTGCCTCTACTAACGGTCTGGTACATGCCAGCTGTCCTCCCAGAATACCTGCCAGTTCTTCCAGCAGTTTCAGATCTTCTTCTTTTTTAATACCCCGGCCTGCCACAACCAGTACATCTGCCGCTTCAATGGTCTGTTCTTTTGCTTTTTTCACAATACCTAAAACATCTACCCTGGCTGCTAATTTTTCCGGTTCAATCTGGCACTCTTCAATTACACCTTCTGCTTTTTCCTGACGTTCCGGTGCATTCATGACCTTATAACGAACGGTAGCCATCTGTGGACGGTGGTTTGGCGTCATAATATGAGCCATAATATTTCCGCCGAATGCAGGACGGATCTGTCCCAAATCTGTATTTTCATCCATCTCCAAAATGGTACAATCTGCTGTCAATCCCGTTTTCATTCTGGCAGCAACACGGGGAGCCAATTGCCGTCCCACTGTGGTGGCGCCGACTAAAATAGCAGACGGTTTCTGTTTTAAGATAAAATCTTCAAATACGGATGTGTAAGATTCAATTTTAAACCGATCCAGCTGCGGGTAATCATATACAAAAACCTTGTCTATTCCATAATGCAGCAGTTCCTCACATTTATCTCCGATTCCGCTTCCCATAAATACCGCATATACTGGATGATGAATGACAGATGCCAGTTCCTTTGCCTTCCCAATCAGTTCATAGGTTACCGGATGAATTTCTCCATCTATATGGTCAACATATACGGCAATCCCATTCCACTGACTCTTATCAATGGAGGGCTTTTTCTCGTCTTCAATATATTCAACTGCTCCTGCAGGGCCTTTTTTCACACACAAACGGCACATTTTACATGCTGCGTTAATGGTTACGTTTCCATCTTTTTCTTCCAGTGCTCCAAATGGACAAATGCTTAACAATGCCGGTATGTCCGTAATCTTTTCCTGATGGATTTCCAGTCTTGGCATCTCTATCCCTCCTAAATGAATTTTAATTCTTTGATTTTGTTATATAACTTCTCTGTCAGTTCTGCTCCGTCTCCATACCAGTTTTCCCTGTGCGTATTCACCTCTGGCGGAAAGATTCTTTTTACCTGGGTCGGAGAGCCATTGAGACCATAATGATTCTTATCCCGATCTTCCATATCTTCCAGAGCATACACAGTTATCTCTTTGTCTTTTGAAGCCATCTTTCTCGTATAAGAAGGAAGTCTGGGCTGGAAAATATCTTTATCTACAGATAGGAGACATGGGTAGTACACCTTTGCTATCTCTAATTCATTTGGAAGATCCATCTGTACAGTAATTCCGTCTTTTTCAACTTTCTCAATCCCGATAACATTCGATACACTGGGAATATTCAAAACCTCGGATACCTCCGGCCCAACCTGAGCCGTATCTCCGTCTGTGGTCTGTTTTCCGCAGAGGATCAGGTCAAATTCACCCATTTTCTGAATTCCCTGCGCAATGGTATAACTGGTTGCCAGTACGTCTGCGCCTCCAAAATTCCGATCAGACAGAAGAACGCCCTCATCTGCTCCCATTGAAAACGCTTCCCGTATTACTGCCTTGGCCTGAGGCGGCCCCATACTGATGACAGAAACTGTGCCGCCATATTCCTCTTTCAAACGGAGCGCCGTCTCCAATGCATACAAATCATACGGATTCATTTTTGACTCTGCACCATCTCTTTTCAGCACGCCTGTTACCGGATCTACTTCTACTTTGCTGGAAGCCGGAACCTGCTTAATACAAACCAGAATGTTCATAAAGTTGTCCTCCTTCTTAACTGGTACTACCAGTTGCTTCAAAAAAATACGCTCAAGTTTTCCTTTATTCAACACCTCACTCCAACTGGTACTACCAGTTGTTCTGCATTTAGAATAACATAACCACCTGAGCAAGTCAAGTGGTTATTTGTATATTTTGCATAAAATTATTTGTTTTTCACCGGATATTATTGTTATTTTTTTCACATTTCAAACTGTTTTTTATGTATTGGAAATGGCAGGTTAAAGCATACATCCCTTTTTCCACGTTTTTTTCTTCCATTGCTTCTACCATCTGCCTGTGTGTTTCCTGCAAAAGCTTAGCTCCATAAGTTTCTGCAATCGCTCCCCGCATATTTAAAATAAATACATCAATAATCTGATTTAATGCTTCTATATTTTTTACCAGCATCCAGTTGCCCGAGGCCCGAACCATGGTATAGTGAAACCGTTTATCCCAATATGCTTTTTCTTTATCGTCCTCTGCCTCTTCTATCTTTTGAATACAGACTTTCATTTCATCCAGTTCCGGCTTTGTAATAGATTTCATTGCCAGTACATAGGCCCTGGTTTCCAATGCTTCTCTGTAATCAGCGACCTGACAGTCGTCAATCTTATTGAGCGCATACATCATGGACATAGTTTCTACCAGTGTTTTCTCAAAATCATCTGTAACGTAATTGCCTGCGCCCTGATGACTTGCTACTACTCCCATAATCTCTAAAACCCGCAGCGCCTCCCTTACCGAGTTGCGGCTGACGCCAAGCTGTTCTGAAAGTTCTCTTTCCGATGGAAGTTTGTCTCCAAGCTGGTATGTCTTATCTATAATCCCTTTTTTCAAAAAATCAATGACCTGATAATACGCCTTGTCTACCATTGCACTCTCCCATGTTTCCCTAAAAATCTCCGGTATAAAAAGAAGCAAGCCATAAACCTGCCGATCTATAGCTTGCTCTCCTGTTTTCGGTTTTCAGGCTGATTACGTTTCAGAATCCAGCTTATCCAGCATATCCCAAACACCAAGCATATACATAATGCCCAGCGCACGGTCGTAGAGGCCATAGCCAGGACGCACATTGCCTGGACCTTCATCCCAAAGGTGACGTCCATGGTCAGGACGGATATATCCTTCATATCCACAGTCATGGTATGCTTTCAGAATGTCCAGAATTCCGGTATCACCGTCACAGTCACGGTGGCTTGCCTCAGAGAAATCTCCATTCTCAAAATGCTTTACATTGCGGATGTGTGCAAACGCAATGCGGTCACAGTGTTTACGGATAATGGACGCTACATTATTGTTTGGATCTGCATTTAAACTGCCGGAACACAATGTCAGACAGTTATATGGATCATCTACCATGGACAGGAACCGATCAATGTTCTCGGAACAGGTCAGCAGACGTGGAAGACCAAAAATATCCCATGGCGGATCGTCCATATGAATCGCCATCCGAATGTCTGTCTCGTGACATACCGGCATTAATGCCTCCAGGAAGTATTTCAGATTTTCCCATAATTTTTCTTTGGTAACCGGCTTATAAGCCGCAAACAGTTCATCCAGCTTTGCCATACGTTCCGGCTCCCAGCCTGGGAAAGTAAGACCGTGCAGATTGTTTAAAATATAATCTGCCATCTCCTTCGGATCGTCATGAATACGGTCTGCCTCATAATAGAGAGCAGTCGATCCGTCTCCCACAGGATGGAACAAATCTGTACGAGTCCAGTCAAAAACAGGCATAAAGTTGTAACAAATTACTTTTACTCCGAATTTTGCCAGATTACGAATTGTCTGAATATAATTTTCAATGTACTTATCGCGGGTTGGCAGACCAATTTTAATGTCATCATGGACATTTACAGACTCAACAACGTCCATATTAAATCCGTATGGTTCCAGCTGCTTCTGCACTTCTGCAATCTCGTCTACTTCCCATACTTCTCCGGGCATCTTGTTGTGCAGCGCCCAGACAATGCTGGTAACACCAGGGATCTGTTTGATGTCAGAAAGGCGAATTTTATCATTGCCTTCTCCATACCATCGAAAACCCATTTGCATTGGCATTCGAATTCCTCCTTTTATAGGTATTTTAATTCTGATAGAAATTATTATAGCACAAAAGGACGGATTCCAACAACAAATTTTTCATTTATTTGTCTCTTACCACCAAAATGTCCAGATCTGCAAAGAATGGATGAAGCATGCCGCACATATCTGAAGTTGGCAGAACCTCATCTTTTACCGCAATTCCCAACACCTCTCTCATAAACTTCTGACGATTTACCATTCTCTCATAGGAGTCGGGCGCCAGGCGGCGAATTTCTTCTCTGGTTTCCTCATCTGCCAGAATCAGACCGTCTTCTGTATGAACTCCAAGCCCCATACACGCTGCAGGTCTTGCTGTAAAATCACACTGAATCATCATTCCGGATTTTAAACGTGCTGTTCCATTTTCTACAAAAGGACTGTTGGTCCACTCTTCTGTATGGATGAGGTGTCCAGGATTTAGCGCAATTCCAAATTCCTCGTAGCTTCCGATTACTTCCTTTACCTTCTTCCATACTTCTCCGCCGGTTATTCCAATAGCCAGGGACTCAAACCATACTGCCACCGCTTCAAAGTATGTGGCAAACAGCTGGTTCATACATTCCCTGTATGTTTCTTCTATATCATCAAAGCTTCTGGCATAAAGTCCCACCCTGTGGATCTGGGCATAGCGGTATCCCATTCCAAAGGCAATCGGACTTCCCATTTTTAATGTGCGATGGTAATCCGGACTTAAAATCCCCTTTCCATAAAAGCAGATGTTTGGATAGGTTGGACAGGGCTCTCCATCAATGTTAAACAGCTGGGAAGCCTCGATTTCCGTCATCCCTTCTTTCAGTCCCTTTACAAAATCCCATGTTTTTCTGCTGGCTTTGGTTGATGCAATTTCTGCTAAAATCAGAGTTTTTACATTATGGACAGTACGCAGGCCGCAGTGGTTATCCATCATCAGCCAGTTGGCATTTTCTGCCTGGGCACCATTGTCTTCAAGGGCTTTTATAATATAAGCCGGAATCTCAAACATATGTTTTGGATCATCGCTTTCCAATTCGGAAAAGGACTTCCATCCCAGTACGCCTACACTGGCAGTTTCCCGGATTCCAAAGTCTTTCAAAATTTCCGTCAGTTTTTGGGATTTTCCACGTCCCTGCCCCATCGGGCTAAGAGACTGAAACAGTACTTTTTTATGCTCAATCGTAATGCACTGGGACTGCCCCATTCCTTCATTTCCGACAATCAGCCATGGAATGGCATCTTTCTTCAGCAGCATCATACATTCCTCATAACGAGGATCGTATCCCGTAATGTATTCTAAATTAGAAAAATGCTCCTTATCTGCATAAATCAGCAGATGGGAATATTGGGAAGCTGCATGCAGCAGCTTCCCAATCCGTTCTTCGTAATCTTCTTTTGTAATTACCGGAGCATTTTCATAATTTAACGGGACTGTCTCATTCATAATTCCATGATGAGTAATACAGTTCATCCGTTTATTCATGGTATCCTCCTTATTCTCCCAGGGCTTCCCGCTCTTCAATCTCTGCAGGTGCATATAATTTTACTTCATCTCTATGCTCCCACTTACCTGGATTGTGATCGTTTCTTTCCTCAATATGGATTGCAAAACCAGCCAAATCATCTTTCAGGTAAATTACATAAGGCTTTCCGTTCCAGGGCTTTACGCTGTCGTAATTAAATTCAATTCCTTTCTTTTCCAGATAGAAAATTGCCCGTTCCAGATTATCTGTAAAATATCCCAGATGTCCATGCTCGGTTCTTACTTTAAATCTCTGCTTGGTAATCTCCACCTCATGTCCCACATAAGAAGAACTTCTGGTATTTCCTAAAATCAGGTCAAATGTATCTGCCAGACGGAACATGGCCTCATAGCCGGCTCTTACCTTATCTACATTGATTCCAACGTGAGCAAATGCAAAGTTTAATACACCAAATACCGCTGCTCTTGCCAATTTGCGAATCTCATCATATTCTCCTGCATTTAATAAATTGGAAGGAACAATCCAGGTACCGCCGCACGCAATGACATTTGGATTCATCAGGTATTCCCGCATATTAGACGGTTTTACACCGCCAGTCGGCATAAACTTTACGCCTTTAAATACAGATGCCAGAGAGTTAATATATGCAATTCCTCCTGCTGCTTCTGCCGGGAAGAATTTTACTGCTTTTAAGCCATAAGAAACTGCCATCTGGACTTCTGTAGCTGTAGCGCAGCCAGGCATTACGCAAATATCATTTTCTACACAATATTTTACAACCTCTTCTACAAAACATGGAGATACAATGAAATCAGCGCCTGCTTCTACTGCTGCCTTTACCTGTTCAACTGTGGTTACAGTTCCAGCGCCCAGAAGCATCTGGGGATATTCTTTATGCATTGCAGCAATAGCTTCTGCTGCACAATCTGTGCGGAATGTAATTTCTGCTGCTTCCAACTCTCCATCGCAAAGCGCTTTTGCCAGTGGAAGAGCCTGCTCTGCTTTTTCGATTTTAACGACCGGAATCACACCATAGTTTTCAATTCTTTTTAAAACGTCCATTTTTTCTCTCCTTAATATTCATTTGCTTTTTGTTATTACACTGCTTCTTACTATATACTATACTATCATATTAAATTATATTTTTCAATAATAAGATTCTATTTTGTCTTAAAAAAATTTTATTTTGTTATTATCGGATTCTATTTTTCTTGTTTTTTTATTCCAACCATGCTATAATAAGAAAAAATCATTCCGTATGTTATATGGCTTCCGAAATCTTTTTTAACAATTACAGGAGGACTATTTTATGAACGAACAAGTATGGAACGTACTTCCATCTACAAAACCCCCTTTCCCATTTACCCATGAATTGGCCAATCACTGGATGCTGGTAACCGCAGGGCAGCCCGATGACCTGGGAACCATGACTATTAATTGGGGAGGGTACGGATTTC
>URUX01000089.1 GCA_900551135.1 uncultured Clostridium sp. | reverse complement strand
CTTCATTTTCCATTTTATCAATGGTACAGGTGCTGAACACCAGAATTCCGCCAGGCTTAACATACTCCCAGACTACAGACAAAATATCTTTTTGGAGATTTGCCAAATCCTCACAGGTCTCCAGATTCATCCGGTACTTGATATCCGGCTTTCTTCCAATAATTCCCAAACCGGAACAGGGCAGATCTGCAAGAACAATGTCTGCCTGTCCCTTCATCTCTTCATCCGGTTCCAAAGCATCCCATACTTTTGCCCGGATATTGGTAAATCCGGAACGGCTGATATTTTCTTCTATCAGCGCCGCCTTTTGCCAGGTCAGATCCCTGGCTTCTACCATACCGGTTCCCTTTAACAAATCTGCCATATGCAGGCTCTTTCCTCCAGGAGCCGCACATACGTCCAGAACAAAATCTCCTGTTTTCGGTTCCGCTGCCCTGCAGACCAGGGATGAACTGACATCCTGAACCTGAATCAGACCCTGTGCAAACGCATCCAATCCTTCCAGATAATCGTACCCGCTTATGTACAAAATATCTTCAAAACCAGAAAGCCGTTCTGTGTGAACTCCCTGGTCATTCAGGCTCCTAATAATGTGTTCTGCACTGTCCTTTGCCAGATTGCACCGAACACAGGTTGGGCGCTCCAAAAGCAGAGCCTCTGCCACAGACAAAGCCTCCGCTTCTCCCAAATCCTGCTTCCACATATCCAGAAGCCACCCGGGAATGGAATATCTGGTTTCGTCATCTGGAAATACCAGATTTTCTTTATTTCTGGCTACAGAACGCAGCACTCCGTTTACAAAGCCTTTTAAACCGGCAAAACGGCGCTTTACCGCCAGCTTTACCGCCTCGTTGCAGGCAGCAGAATCCGGAATCCGATCCATGTAAAGGAGCTGATAAACACCAATCCGCAGAATATTGCGAATAACCGGCTTCATCTTTCCCGTTTTTGTCTTGGAAACCTGATTAATCGCATAATCTATGGAAAAAAGGCGCTCAATTACCCCTTCTGTAAGCCTGGTAGCCAGCGCCCGTTCCTGTTTCGGCAAATATTGATATTTGGAAAGAGCCTGTCTTACCACAATATGGCTGAAACTGCCCTTTTCCAAAATCTCCATAAGCATATCCAAAGCCAGTTCCCTGGCTGTTATACTGCTCTTATCTGTCATCATTCCGTCCTCGTCCGCCAAATAAAATCACCAGGCGCAGAAGCTGTAAAATAGAACCCAGGGCAGCCGCCACATACGTCAGGGCAGCCGCGCCCAATACTTTTTTGGTGCCGTCTACTTCATTTTCCATTAAAATGCCGGTACTGCCCAAAAGCTGAACTGCTCTGGAGGAAGCGTTAAACTCTACCGGAAGGGTAATCAGCTGAAACAGCACAGCACATACAAACAGCAGGATACCGATCTGAATCAGCATATAGCCGCCTCTTCCCAAAAGAAGTCCGATTAAAATCAGCGGCCAGGAAAGCTGGGAACCAAAATTGGCAATTGGCACAAACGCCCCTCTCAGTTTTAATGGAACATAATTTTGAGCATGCTGAATAGCATGGCCGCATTCGTGAGCCGCCACTCCAAGGGCTGCTATGGAAGTCGCTCCATATACAGACTGGGATAAATTCACTGTTTTTGTCCTGGGATCATAGTGATCCGTCAGACTTCCTCTTACCTGGCGAACAGACACATCATAAATTCCCTGGGAATTTAACAGGCGCATTGCCACTTCTGCTCCGGTCATACCGCAGACACTTCTCACTCTGGAATACCGGTTAAACGTAGAATTTACCCTGGCAGAAGCCATTGCAGACAGCACCACTCCAATTAAAACCAGAATCATGGTCGGGTCAAATCGATAATAATATCCGTACAATTTACTGCATTCTCCTTTCAAGCAAAGCGCCTTTTTCTACGGAAAATCCCCGTAAAAACGCGCCTGCGTCCATCCTCTTTTTGCCTTCCAGCTGAAGTTCTGTGATCTTAAGAGCGCCCTTGCCGCATTTTACAGTCAGGCCGTCCTTCTGGACTTCCACAACCTGTCCAAAAGCCCCTTCATACTGGGAATCTAAAACCAGAGCCTTCCAAATCTTAATGGTTCTGCCGTTCAGACAGGAATACGCGCTGGGCCATGGATTTAAAGCGCGAATCAGACGTTCTATAGCAGAAGCATCCATAGACCAGTCAATATCACCTAATGACTTGGTAATTTTTTCTGCATAACAGGTTCCTTCATCGGTCTGTCTGGTTCTGGTAAGAGTTCCGGCTTCCAGCTTTTCCAAAGTAGAGACAATCAAAGAACCGCCTGCAGCGCTTAATCTGTCGTGAAGACTTCCTCCCGTCTCGTCTTTCTCAATGGAAATTACGGTTTTTTCCAGCATATCGCCTGTGTCCAGGCCAGCATCCATCATCATGGTGGTAATGCCTGTTTCTGTCTCCCCGTCTATAATAACCCATTGAATCGGCGCTGCCCCTCTGTATTTTGGCAGCAGGGATGCATGGATATTAATGCATCCGTACTTTGGCAGATCCAGAATAGACTGTGGAATAATCTGGCCAAAGGCCACTACCACAATCACATCCGGATTCAATTTCCGTAACTCTTCCTGAAAGGCCTGTTCCCTTACTTTTACCGGCTGATAAACCGGAATCCCCAGCTGTACTGCACGTTCTTTTACCGGAGTCATCAGAACCGCCTTTCCTCTGCCCTTTGGCTTATCCGGCTGGGTCACGCAGGCAATTACTTCGTGACCTGCCTCCACCAGACTGTTGAGGGCAGATACGGAAAAGTCCGGTGTTCCCATAAATACAATCCGCATTATTCCTCATCCTCCATATCCCCGGTATCTTCCAGATCACCTTCTACCTTCTCTACATAGAGATGGCCGTGAAGATGGTCGCATTCATGGCAGATAGCTCTGGCTAAAAAGCCTTCTCCTTCCAGTTCAAACTCCTCCATATTTTCATCGTATGCCCGTACTTTTACTTTATTAGGACGGGTTACAATACCGGATTTTCCAGGTACGCTTAAGCAGCCCTCCGGTCCGGTCTGGCTTCCCTCTGTCTCAATAATCTCCGGATTAATCAGGACATACTGATTGCCGTCTTCTACGTCAATTACCACAATCTGCTTTAAAATTCCAACCTGGGGGGCTGCAAGTCCTACGCCTCCCGTCTCGTACATGGTTTCAAACATGTCCTCCACCAGTTCCTCCAAGCGTGGAGTCATCTCTTTTACTGTTTTGCATTCTTTTTTCAGAATGTCGTCTCCAATAGTACGAATCTGTCTGATTGCCATAATTTATCCACTCACCTTTTCTTTGATTTTTTGTAACTATTCAGGACGACGGGAAATCTGACTGAACAGTTACGATTTTTATTTTTGGCCTTCAGGCCTTCGCAAAACTGCTCCGAATTACGTAATATCATACTGAACCGCCGTCTCCAGGGAGAGTCCGGCTGTTTCCCACAACTCTTCCAAACGAGTCCTGATTTTTATTAGTATATCATAGTTTTCTGATTTCAGATATAAAATTTTTCTGTAGATATCATTAACTTTATAAATCGGAGCATTGACCGGACCGATTAAGAAAATGCCGGATGTCCGGCCTGCTTCCTGTTCTGCCCATGTTTTCATCCGGGCCATGGCGTTTTCCAGCACATCTTCTCTCCGATCGGCGGCCTGAATGGTTAAAATCCCGCAGACCGGCGGATAGTTTAACATCGTTCGAAAAGCCATTTCCTGCCGGAAAAACATCGGGTAATCCTGCTTTGCAGCCGCCTGGATGCTGTAGTGATCCGGCGCATAGGTCTGAATGACCACATCTCCTGCCTTATCGCCTCTTCCTGCCCTGCCTGCTGCCTGGGTCAGAAGCTGGAACGTCCGCTCTGCACACCGGAAATCCGGCGCATAAAGAGACGTATCAGCTGCCAGTACCCCTACCAGAGTTACCCCAGGAAAATCATGTCCCTTTACAATCATCTGGGTACCAATTAAAATCTGGGCCTTTCCGCTTTCAAATGCAGACAGGATTTCTTCGTGGCCGCCTTTTTTTGAAGTCGTATCCAAATCCATCCGAAGCGTAGAAACCCCTGGAAACCGCTGCTCTGTCATAGCCTGGATCTTCTGGGTTCCCGTGCCAAAACCGGCAATATAGGGAGAACCGCAGCTTGGACACACAGAGGGCCTAACCGCAGTATAACCGCAGTAATGGCATACCATACGTCCATCCCGGTGAAGCGTCAGGGTTACGTCGCAGTGAGGACATTTGACCGCCTCTCCGCAGGAACGGCAGGATATAAAGCTGGAGTATCCCCTCCGGTTCAGAAACAGCATAATCTGCTGCCCCTTTCTTAACCGGTCTTCCATCATTTCCTGAAGCAGACCGCTGAAAATGGATTTATTTCCTGCCTTTAATTCTTCCCGCAAATCCACTACATGGACCTTTGCAAGACGGCTTTCCTTTTTGGCTCTCTCTGTCAGGGTGTACAGATGGTATTCTCCGGTCATGGCCTTTTCGTAACTTTCTACAGAAGGAGTGGCAGACCCCAGTACCAGCGGAGCGTTATTCTGCTCAGCGCGAAAGGCCGCCGCCTCTCTGGCATGATATCTGGGTGAAATCTCGCTTTTATAAGCCCCCTCATGTTCCTCATCCATAATAATCAGTCCCAGATTCTGAAAGGGGGTAAATAATGCGGATCTTGGCCCAATCATAATGGAAATTTCCTGGTTTCTGGCTCTCGTAAACTGGTCGTACCGCTCTCCGGCAGACAGTCTGGAATTAATAAAAGATACCTCCTGGCCAAACCGTTTATAAAACCGCATAACCGTCTGGTAAGTCAGGGCAATCTCCGGAATCAGCACAATAACTTCTTTTCCCAGCGTCCTCATGTACTCAATAAGCCCCATGTAGACCTCTGTTTTTCCGCTTCCCGTAATACCGTGAATCAGGGAAATTCCCCGTTTTCCTTCTTCATAGCGGGTCTTAAAATCATCTACAATCCCTTGCTGCTGCGGATTTAAAACCGGATGTTCCAGGGCTTGTAAACCTTCCCTCCGAAATGCTTCCGCCGGATTCCGGTACACGTTTTCCCGTTCTACTGCAATGATTCCCCGGTTTTCCAAAGGTTTTAATGCTGCTGCCGTCAGATTCAGCTGGTGGATGGCCGTTTCATAAGGAATGACCGGAACGGAACGAAAGGTCTCAAAAAGACGGATTCTGGCCCGGTACTTTTTTCGTTCTGCCTCTTTAATCGCCTCATCCAGTTCTTCTTTTGACAGCAGGCAGCGGATATATTTCTTCTCCGTACCTTTTACTTTCTGTTTTACTGGAAGAACGGTTTTTAAGGCCTGATTCATGGTACAGCCATACCGTTCTTTCATCCACCAGGCCAGTTCAATCAACTGGGACTCTGCACTGACACTTCCTTCTACTACATCCAGAATCTCTTTTATTTTGTCTGCCTCATAACCGGCCTGTGAAGTAAGTCCCACCACATAGCCGGTTCTTTCCCGATTGCCAGTTCCAAAAGGAATCCGAACCCTGGTTCCGGCCTGGATTTTTCCGGAGAGTCTTTGCGGAATCCGGTAGGAAAAGGGACGGTCTACTTTTTCGTGGGAAATATCAATAATAATCCGGGCATACGTTTCGGCCATATAAGCCTATGCCTCCTTTATAAATTCTGCGGCAACTGTGCCAAGCCCCATACTGTTGGAACCCTTAAATAAGACGCAGTCCCCATCCTTCAGCGTTGCTTTTAAGGCCTTTAAAAGTTCTGACTTTTCGGAAAATCTGCAAATTGATATTCTGGTTTTGGCATCCGGACGGGCTTCTACCAGTCCTTTTTCTATCTCTGCCGCCAAATCTCCCAAAAGGAACAGCCCGTCTGCCATATGGCTATCCAAATATCCGGCAATATAAGTTCCAATTTCTTTATGATAAGCAGCTTCATCCGGGCCTAATTCCTTCATATCTGCCAGAACCGCAATCTTTCTTCTGCCTGGATGAATGGCCATCAGCACTTCCAGTCCTGCTTTCATAGATACCGGACTGGCATTATAAGAATCGTCAATAATGGTACATCTGGAAGTCTCTGTAATCTGCTGTCTTCCCTGATAGCCGGAAAAACGTTCCAACGCCTTCGCCGCATCTTCTAAAGCCACTCCGTTTTCCTTTGCAACTGCAATGGAAAGGATGGCGTTTAATACATTGTGGCTTCCAAAAACCTGCAGGCGTACCCGGGTCTGCTCACCGTCCGGACAGCAGGCCGTAAAGACCGGGAATCCCTCTTCTGTTCCGATGCAAACTGCCCGGTAATGACAGTTTTCTCCTGTACCATAATAAATGGTACGGCATCCCTCTTTCGCAGTCCGGCTCTTTAATATGGGGTCGTCTCCGTTTAAAAACAGAAGGCCGCCTTCTTTCATTCCCTCCTGGATTTTCAGTTTTTCGATACAGATGTTTTCCTGGGTCTTTAACTGGCCAATATGGGCGATTCCAATATTGGTTACTACTGCCATATCCACTTTTGCAATAGAAGCAATTCGTTCCATTTCTCCAGGCTCGCTCATCCCCAGTTCCAAAACTGCAATTTCATCTTCCGGCTCCACCTGAAACAGGGTAATGGGAACTCCTACCTGGCTGTTAAAATTGCCGGAGGTCTTAAACACTCTGCGATATCCTTCTGACAGGGCACAGGAAATCATCTCTCTGGTGGTGGTTTTTCCTACGCTCCCAGTAACGCCGATAACCGGAACCTGAATTTTACTGCGGCAGTATGCGCCGATTCTCTGAAGGGCTTTTACCGTATCGTCCACGTAAATCCATGCGGCCGTCTCCGGCGCTGAGGTTTCTCTTATCTCACGGCCGGCTGATTCTCTGTCGGAATGCCGGCTGGTAAGGGATGCAGCAGCGCCTCCCTTTAACGCAGATGAAATAAACTGATGTCCGTCTGCCCGTTCTCCGATAACCGGAACAAACAAAGCACCTTCCTTCGCCTTTCTGGAATCTGTCTCAATAGACGTAATAACCGTATCCCCACTGCCCCACACCAGCGTTCCGCCGGCTGCGGCTGCAAGTTCTTCCACTCTTAACTGCGGCATAATCCGGTAACCTCCTCAATTACTGCTCTGTCTAAAAATGGACGTCGCACCCCGTTTTCTTCCTGATAATCTTCATGGCCTTTTCCAATTACTGCTATCATATCTCCCTCTTCTGCATGGGTAACCGCATAGGTAATGGCTTCTTTCCGGTCAGGAATCTCCAGAAATCTTCCCCCAGTGGGAATCAGGGCAGATTTAATATCTGCAATGATATCCTCTGTTTTTTCAAATCTGGAATTGTCTGCCGTTAAAATACAGAGATCCGCCATCTTTCCGCCCATTTCTCCCATAGCGTATCTTCGGTCTTTGGAGCGGTTTCCGCCGCAGCCAAAAACGCAGACCAGGCGCTTTGGATGGTATTCTCTCAGGGTTTTTAACAGACTCTCCATACTGACTGCATTGTGGGCATAGTCTACGATTACAGAAAATTTGGGTGAACTGTAGACCAGCTCCATACGGCCGTTGACTCTCAAATGCTTTAATGCCTGTTCGACCGTCTCTTTTGGAAGATTCAGAAAACTGGTTACTGCAAATGCACCTAATGCATTGTACACGTTAAATCTTCCAGGAACTCCTACTTTTACATCTGCCTCGTATCTTCCCTGAATGTCAAATTCTACCCCGACAAAACTGCCGTCTGCTACACAGCGGATATTGGATGCCTGAAAGTCACAGGGCTTTTCCAGGCTGAACTCATAAACCGGACAGCAGGCATGTTTTTTAATCTCTTCATAATGGCTGTCATCCCGGTTTAAAATGCCGACCTTTGCCATGGCAAAAATCTGGGATTTATAGTATAAATACTCTTCAAAGCTTTCATGCTCATTGGGACCGATATGGTCTGGGGAAAGATTGGTAAACAGGGCATAGTCAAATGTAATTCCGTCTACCCGGTGCATTTTTAACCCCTGGGATGAGACTTCCATGACCATATACTGGCACCCGGCTTTTACCATTTTGTCAAACGCCTCCTGAAGCGCCCAGGACTCCGGAGTCGTATTGACTGTCGGCCAGGTTTCCTCTCCGATGACGATTCCTGTGGTTCCAATCATGCCCACCTTTTTGCCGCAGGCTTCTAAAATCGCCTTAATCATATGGGTTGTCGTGGTTTTTCCCTTTGTTCCCGTAACGCCGATGGTTATCATTTTTTCTGCAGGATAGCCGAATCTGGCAGCAGAAAGATATGCCAAAGCCTGACGGCCGTTTTCTACCTGAATCACGGTCACGTCTTCTGGAACCGATACCGGATGTTCTACTACCAGAATCCGGCATCCGGCCGAAAGAACAGATGGAATAAAATCGTGGGAATCTGCTTTTGCTCCCTTCATGCAGACAAACACCGTGTTTTCTGCTGCTTTTCTGGAATCGTAAATGACTTCAGACGCCTCCTGATCCAGAGTTCCCTGAAGAAGGGTATAAGAAATTTTATTTAGCCACTCTCGAACTGCCATAAATCCTCCTATTGCTGAAAAGACCTGCGGCCGCTTCAGATCTTCCGAAAGCGGCCTCAGGGGTTTCCTTCCTTTTTTTAGAATAATCCAGTGATTACTCCCTTTTCATTTACATCAATGTTATCTGCCGCCGGCTTTTTTGGAAGGCCTGGCATGGTCATAATGGCTCCCGTCAGCACCACTACAAAGCCTGCTCCTGCAGATACGTATGCATCCCTTACGTTTACCGTAAATCCGGTCGGGCGGCCAAGCTTGGTCTGATCATCCGATAAGGAATACTGGGTTTTTGCCATGCAGACCGGAAGATCGCCAAATCCCATTTCTTCAATCCGTTTTAACGCTCTCTCTGCCGCAGGAGCATAGGTCACGCCGTCTGCGCCGTAGATTTCTGCTGCAACGGTATGAATCTTATCTTTTAACGGCATATCGTCTGGATAGAGAACATGGAAATTGCTTTCCTTTCTCTCTAAGGTATGAATTACCTTGTTTGCCAGTTCAATTCCGCCTTCGCCGCCTTTTTCCCAAACCTCAGAAAGTGCAAACTCACAGCCCCGGTCTTCGCAGAATTTCTTGATATATTCATATTCTGCCTGGGTGTCGGTAATAAAGGAGTTTAAGGTTACCACTACCGGAACTCCGTACTTCTGCAGATTCTCAATATGCTTTTCCAGATTGACAATTCCTCTGGACAGTGCAGTTAAATTTTCTTCTGCCAGTTCGGTCTTCGGCACGCCGCCGTTATATTTTAATGCCCGCACCGTTGCTACCAGTACAACGGCATCCGGCTTTAATCCGGCCTTCCGGCATTTAATGTCAAAGAATTTCTCTGCTCCTAAATCCGCTCCGAATCCAGCCTCCGTTACGACAATATCCGCCAGTTTCAAAGCCGTTTTCGTGGCTCTTACGCTGTTGCAGCCATGGGCAATGTTGGCAAAGGGGCCGCCGTGGACAATGGCTCCGGTATGCTCTAAGGTCTGAATCAGATTTGGCTTTAACGCGTCTTTTAACAGGGCTGCCATAGCGCCTACTGCATTGAGCTGGGCTGCGGTAACCGGCTCTCCTGCAAAATTATATGCAACTACAATTCTTCCCAGACGTTCCTTTAAATCTTTCATGTCGTCTGCCAGACAGAGAATTGCCATAATTTCCGATGCAGGCGTAATATCGAAGCCGGACTCCATAGTAACGCCGTTGGTACGTGGTCCGAG
>URUX01000088.1 GCA_900551135.1 uncultured Clostridium sp. | reverse complement strand
GAAGAAGCATACCATAGATCGCCGGTTCTGTTACACCGAAAATACCGGAAATAAAGTTCGGAATCGCCATTTCTTTTAATTTTTTATCTTTTGTTTTGCAGAATATTGCCAGTACAACTGCAGAAGTTGCAAAAGTACATGCAAAAAACGGCATCATCACATTATCATATCCCAAGGTCATAATGTTGTTGATATAGACCGGAATAAATCCCCAATGCATTCCAAAGATAACCAGAATCTGCCAGGTCAGTCCCACAATGGCGCCGGCCATCAGCGGACTAAAGCTGCGGACTGCAAGGGTAAATTCTGAAATCAAAGCCGAACCAAAGGTTGCTGCTGGTCCCAAAAACAATACTGCAGCCGGAAACGCTACCAGCATGGTCAGCATAGGAACAAAGAAAAATTTAACTAAATCTGGAACGATTTTATTGAAAAATTTCTCGCATTTCGATGCAAACCAAACAGCCAGAATAACCGGAATCACGGTTCCCGTATAATCTGCGGAAATTACGGGAATTCCAAAAAAATCAATGTATACCGGAGATGCAAACAGACTTCCGTTTAAAATGGTATACATGGGACCGGCTCCTGCAGAAAGCGTACTGGACTGAATGCCAGGGTAACACATTGCTGCACCCATAGCCAGTCCGAGCATAGGTTTCAGCCCGAATTTCTTTGCAGCCGTATAGCCTAAAAATAAGGGCAGAAACGTAAACAGCGCATCTCCTGCCGCATTAATGATCAGATAGCCTCCGCTTGTGGCAGAATACAGTCCCATTGCTGCAAATAACGTATTGAAGCCTTTCAGCATACCGCATGCAGCCATAATGCTTAAAATCGGCTGAAAAATGCCGGAAACCACATCGATTGCCCTGTCCAGCAGTTTGCCTTTTTTCTTTTCCTCCGGCGCTGATGCAGATTCTGCCAAATCCAGCATCGGAAGAACATCTTCATAGACCTCTGCCACGTGATTTCCGATTACCACCTGATACTGACCGCCGCTTTTCATCACGGTAACCACACCGTTCATCGCCTTCAATGCTTCATCATTGGCTTTGCTTTCGTCTTTCAGCGTAAAGCGCAGTCTGGTAATACAGTGTACCAGGCCGGATACGTTTTCCTTGCCGCCAACATACTTTACAATGTCTCTTGCCAAGTCTTGATACTTACCCATTTGAACCTCCCGTTTTCACTTCTGTGTTTTGATAAACCCAGTCTAACACAGGCGTTTTTGTCAGACAACGGCTGGCCGGACCATAGGTCCTGCGGTTCAAAAAGCGCAAAAAAAGAACCGCTGCTTTTGAAACAACGGTTCAATTCAAAGTACGTTATTGTAATAATTCAGGACGATTTACCAAAAGTTCCCGGTGCTTTAACATCTCCACCGAAGACTTTACATGTTCCTCCTGTCTCCTGGCCAGAAGCATGGAAAAGAAAATATCCAATACGTAATTGGATGCCGCAAATGATGTAATAACATCCAGACTCAGGATTGAATCCCTGTTGGGAATCTCTACTGCCTCATGGCACCACTGACGGATTTTCTCATTATACGGGCCTAAAATACCTACAATATGGTTATTGGTCGCTTCCCGAAGATACCTGGCCATGGTCTCTGCCGTCCGGTTGGCTCCGGTAAAGCTGATTACAAAATCAACTGTCTTTTTATGCTTTCTCGCAGCCAGGTAATGGGCATTAATACTCTCATAAGCAGAACTTTCCACTCCCAGCGTAGCAAACTTAAACGCTGCGGCCTGAGCCAGCATATAGCTGACCCCGGTTCCGTAGATATCGATACATTCTGCTGACTGGACAAAGTTATTAATCCTGAGCATATTATTTTTATTCAGGGTCAGCCTGGTATTGGTAACCGCCTTATCATAAAGATTCGGCAAAATCTGAATAATATCCCCATATGTGCTGTCTTTTGTAATCGGCTCTTCTGCAAGAAGCTGGCTGATTCTCCTGTCCTGGTTGATTTCTGCCACCAGCTTCAGCTTAAACTCCTGATAGCCGGACAGCCCCAGCTTCTGTCCCAGACGCACTACCGTAGCCTTGCTGGTAAGGGATGCCTTAGCCAGCTGACTGGCCGACATATCCGGAATCTGATCCATATGGCTTAGAATATACCGGGCCACATCTTTTTCATGGCTTGTAAAGTCGCGCTCTTCTTTTAGCTGGAATAGCAGCATAAATTTTCTTATCTTAACTCAGTGGTCGGAATGGTATCCATGTCATCAAAGGCCTGGTTCTCGCCGCCCATAGCCCAGATGAAGGTATAGTTGCTGGTACCTGCACCAGAATGGATGCTCCAGGATGGGCTGATAACTGCCTGCTCATTCTGCATAACAATGTGTCTGGTTTCATTGCCTTCACCCATCATATGGAATACAACATTGTTTTCCGGAATCTCAAAGTACATATAAACTTCCATACGTCTCTCATGGGTGTGTGCAGGCATGGTATTCCATACGCTGCCTGGCTCTAATACAGTCATACCCATGGAAAGCTGGCAGGTTTCCAGTACGTCTGGATGGATAAACTGGTTGATTACACGTTTGTTGGAAGTCTCCATAGCACCTAATGGCTTCTTTGCAGCCTGATCAATGGAGATAAAGGTAGTCTTGCAAGCCTTGTGAGCTGGTGCACTTACCATATAGAACTTAGCCGGGTTGGAAGCATCTTCGCTGGCAAACAGAACTTCCTTTGTTCCCTTGGTGATGTATAAGCAATCCTTGTAGCCTAATTTGTATTCTACGCCGTCAGCCTTGATAGTGCCTGCGCCGCCGATGTTGAAGATACCAATCTCTCTTCTCTCTAAGAAATACTGGGTTCCGAAGTTTTTCCATACATCAATACCCTTGTCAATGGAAACAACCTCAGTAGTAGGCATACAGCCTAAGGTTACCATACGGTCTACGTGAGAGTATACTGCAACTACCTCATTAGCAACGTACAGGTTCTCGATTAAAAATTCTTTTCTGGTCTCCTCGGTGGTGTAGCGCTTAAAGTCTCTCTGGTTTGCGGAATAACGAATATCCATGGTTTTTCCTCCTTGTAAATAGATAAGATACGTTTTCTGAGAGTTTGTATTCAAACTTCTCTCGTTGTATACAATCTTATCACAATCAGCTAAAAAAAACAACCTCTAACCGCCGTTATTTTCCATGTAAATCTGTATTTTTCCTTTTGAAAACCATAACAAAAAATACAGCCGTCATCAGCGCACAGACCGTCTCCGATGCCAGCGGAGCAATCCAGATTCCCATTTCTCCAAAAACTGCTACAAAAACTGCCAGTGCACCTGCCAGAAATGCCAATCCACGGCCTGCCGAAACCAGGAATGAAAATACCGGCTTTTCAACTGCTGTAAAATATCCGGCCGAAACTACGTTAAAGCCCAAAAATAAAAACGACAGGGAATACAGCTGAAGGGCCTTTTCCGTGTAGGAAAACAGTTCCCCATCTCCCTTGGCCAGAAAAATCCCCACAAACACGGACGGAAACAGTTCCAGCATTAAACAATATACCGCGGACACCGCCATTGTCATGGTCATGGCATATGCTAACAGCCTTCGGCAGGATTTTTGTTCCGATGCTCCGTAATGGTAACTGACAATGGGCTGCACTCCCTGGGCAATTCCCGACATGGTATTTAACACCAGGGTGTTGATATAAGAAATTACCGTATAACTTACAATTCCATTTTCTCCTATTACCGCCAGGATCACCTGGTTAAACATAAATACAGCCAGACCTCCGGAAAGTTCGGTAAATCCATTTGCCAGGCCAAGGGGAACAATTTTCTTATATACACGTAAATCCAGCTTAAATTTTCGGAATTTTAATACTTTTCGGAATTTTGCAAAATAAATAAAAAAGATTACCGTAGAAGCCACCTGAGCCAGACCTGTCGCAAAAGCCGCCCCAAAGACCCCCCAGTGAAACCGCATTACAAATACGTAATCCAATATTATATTGGTTATGCCGCAGGCCGTTACGCCTACTGCCGATACTGCCGGAGTCCCGTCGGTTTTTACCAGGGCTTCCATATTGTAGGATAAGATAAAAAATACGGCAAAAATGGAAATGGTTCCTACATATTCTTTGACATGGGGTAAATTATCCAGAGACGCCCCCAGAAACAATGCAATCGGCTCTAAAAAAATCAGAGATATTACCGTTACTGCCACAGATAACACCGTAAGTACCGCCAGGTTCATAGAAAATAGCTGGCTGGCTTTTTCTTCCTCCTTTTTCCCCAGCGATATGGAAATCAGCGTAGATGTTCCGGTTGCCATCAAAAGCCCAATGGTAAATATCAGAATCACATAAGGCATGGACAGGTTCACCGACGCCAGGGCCGATTCTCCCACTCCCCAGGCCACAAACATTCCGTCTACCATTGTATACAGGGCAAAAATCCACATAGACACAATCGAAGGCAGTACAAACTTAAAAAACTTCTTTAACAGCACTCTAAAACCTCCCTGTTTTGTTTTCTGGATCTAGAACGGCGTACAGGTTTCCCTGTACACCGATATTAAATAACCTCCAAAATTCCTTTTAAATATGCCAGACTTTTCACTGCTGCCGTTTTCGTGTCTGGAAAATTGGTGGTTTCCAGGGCCAGAGCTTTATTATAACCGATCTCCCTCAATGCTTTCAAGGTTTCCTTAAAATTATAATGAGCATGACCAGGATACCACCGATTGTTATCGGCCACGTGGACATGAATAATCTGTCCCCTGGCACTTCGGATTGCTGCTCCAATATCATCTTCTTCAATATTTAAGTGCACCGTATCCAAATGAAGCTTTACTCTTTCAGATCCAACTTGCTTTAATAGTTCTAATCCTTCTGAAATAGTAGTAGCATAGTCGCTTTCAAACCGATTCATTACTTCAAAGCCTAAATACACCTGATACTGTTCTGCCAATTCTGCACAAATCTTTAAGCTGTTTACCAGGTTATCCACAAACGCTTCTTTATTTCCACTGCAGTCAGATACTCTTCCGGCAATAAGCCCTACAATTACAACCGCGCCATAAGGAGCTGCTGTCTTCATATGGCCTTCCAGCCGCTTTATTGCCTGTTCCCTTTTTTCCGGATCATCACTTCCCAAACAGATTCCATCCCTTTCATAAGCGGAACCTGTACCAATTGAAGTCAGAGTAACCTGATTTTCTTCTAACAATTTATATACTGCATCTCTGTCAATTTTGTCTGAATCATAGATATGAAGCTCGACTGCTTCGTATCCAAGTTGGGCCATTTGAGGAATTGTTTTCTCAAATGGTCCGCGAAATACGATTGGATCATCTCCGCTTGCTCCTGTCGAAGCCGTTGTTGCAATGATCATGATTTAATCCTCTCTGATAATTTCATCAATGTTTTCCAGTATAAACGGCTGCCCTTCTGCTCCTTCTACTGTCACATTTTTCAGTTTTAACCTCTGTACATTATTAACGAAAACTCCCATTTTAGCCACCAGTTCTATGTCGTCCATCATGGCCGGCTCATCTGGCTCCGGATTGTCATCATACGTTACTGCTACGTTCTCAAACTCTACATAATCCACTTTCATTTCTGGCAGCCCATAAATAAACGCTCCTGCAACATGGCAGTTTTTTGCTTCAATATTTTTAAATATCATTTGTTTCACCGAAGGCGTTCTATGGTCCACTGGCAACGGCGCTTTACATTTTACATAATCAGAATGGCGATCCGGATCACAGCAGTTATAATAAGAATTTAAAACAAACGGCGTTAATACATGATCCATCTTTATATTCTCAAATCGAATATCTTCCACTACTGCATCTTTTCCCCTGCCTCTTCTGGTTTTAATCCGAAGTCCCCTATCTGTATGATAAAACAGGCAGTTTTCTACTCTCACATGTTTTGCCCCTGCAGCCATCTCACTTCCGATGGTAACCGCTCCATGTCCATTATTCATGCAGCATTGATGAATATAAATATTCTTGGACGGAACCTTATACTTGTGTCCCATATAATATTTTCCTGATTTAATCGCAATACAGTCGTCTCCCAATGAGAAGTAAACGCCTGCCACTTCCAGGCCGTCTACAGATTCCGGATCAATGCCGTCTGTATTGGGAGAATCCCATGGATTTAAAATCGTCAGCTCCAAAAAACGCAGGTTGTCTGAAAAATAGGGATGCAGGTTCCAAGCCGGACTGTTTTGGATCGTAACGCCATGCAGTACCACATTGCTGCAGTAATTTAGAAAGACCATTCTCGGACGAAACGCAATAATCTTTGCCCTGTCATCTTCCCACCAGTCTTCAAATGTAGCACAGCCATCCAGCATTCCTTCACCGGTAATCACAACATTGGATACATTAATTCCCGTAATCATACTGGTAAAAATATCCAGTGGATTTCCTTCCCAGGAACCCAGGTTGTACTCAGACTTTTCATCCCAGCTCTGGATCATGCCAGGCAGAACGCCAAACTTTTCTCTGTCTGCATGACCTGCAAGAACTGCGCCTTTTCCAATATCTAGTACCAAATCACTTTTTAAAAACAGGCTGGTTACCAGATAACGGCCCGCTGGAACATAGACTCTTCCTCCTTTTGGACAGCAGGAAATAGCTGTCTGAATCGCCAGAGTATCATCATGGATTCCATCTCCTGCTGCCCCAAACTTTCTTACATCCAGAGTCACAAATTCGCAATCTGTTACAGCTGAAAAAGCTGCGATTGTTTCTCCCTCTGCCTTTAGCTCTATCTGATATTCCGTGTCCGGCTTTAATCCGAATATTGTCTGAATCACCCGATCGCTTTTCTGATAAGCTTCTCCATTCAGCCAGATTTCGTATTCCTTTTCTGTATAAAAAATACCGTACTCTTCCAGTTCTAACGTAATGCTTCTGGAAGTTTTAAAAATTATCTTTGCGTTCATCAGCCTTTCACACCTCCTGCCGCAATACCGTCTACAAACTGATCCTGAGCCAGGAAAAATACAATCAGGGATGGTAAAAGGGTAATTACAGATAATGCCAATACTTTATTCCACTCAAATCCCGTTTCTGCATCGGTAAGAAGACGAAGCCCTAATGATGTAGGGTACTTCTTTACACTGTCGATATAAATCAATGGTCCCTGGAAATCATTAAACGCCCACATAAACTGGAACAGCGCTACAGATACAATCGTTGGTTTTACCATTGGTACTACAATATACAGCAGTCTCTGAAACGAATTACACCCGTCAATTTCTGCCGCTTCTTCCAGTTCTCTGGATACCGAACGCATAAACTGCACCAGCATAAAGATAAAATATGGTTCTGCACCAAAGAATGCCGGAACTACCAGTGGAAGATAGGAATTGGTCCATCCCCAGCTTCTGAAAAGCAAAAACTGAGGAATGTTTAATACCACTTGAGGTAAAAACAGGGTGGCAAGCAAAACGGAAAACCAGAAGTTCTTTCCTGGAAATTCAAACCTGGAAAATCCATATGCCGTTACGACACTGGCCACAACAGCTCCGATTACCTTGGGAATTACAATTTTAAAGGTGTTGATTAAATACATACTGTATGGATTTCCCGTTGCATTCCATGCATCAATATAAGGCTGAAAAGACGGATTTTCTGGAATAAAACTAATGGTGGAATAGATTTCGTTGTTGCTGGATTTAAAAGAAGCTCCTACCATCCACAGCATAGGATAAAACATAACAAATCCAACCAGAATCAAAACAGTATACCGCAGGACTGTACTAATGGTCTCTCTTGTTTTTCTGCTCATTTTCTATCCCTCCTTTAATTGTTGTCATCTGAGTAATAAACCCAGTATTTCTGGCTGGCGAACGAAATCAGAGTCAAACCGGTGATGATAATAAACAGCAGCCATGCCATGGCACTTGCCAATCCCATCTCATAGGTACGGAATGCATTCTGGTAAATCAACAGAGAAATCAAGGTAGTAGAGCCTAACGGACCTCCCTTTGTAATAATAAAGGCGCTGTTAAATTCCTGGAATGCTTCGCACAGCTGGGTAATCAGGTTATAGAAGATAACCGGCGTAATCAGCGGTACGGTCACAGAGAAGAATTGTCTCCATTTTCCTGCTCCGTCAATCGCCGCAGCCTCATAAAGTTCCTGCGGAACTCCCTTTAACGCTGCCAAAAAGATTACCATTGCAGAACCAAACTGCCATACTCTCAACAGGCAGATTACAAACAGGGCATAATGGGTGCTTCCTAAAAAGTTAATTTTTTCTCCACCCAGCATCATAATAATCTGGTTAATTAATCCGTCTGACTGGAAAATAAATTTCCATACAACTGCAATTGCCACAGAACCGCCTAAAATAGACGGAATGTAGTAAATCGTCCTGAACAGTTTTACAAATTTCAGCTTAAAGTTCAAAATGTAAGCAATAAATAAGGAAAATGCCAATTTTAAGGGTACCGTAATAAACGCATATTGGAATGTAACCTTAAAAGCTGTCATATATTTTTTGGTATGAAAAATGTCAATATAATTTTCCAGGCCTACAAACTGGGTTCCTGTTTTAAACAGACTGTAATCAGTAAAGCTGTAAAACAGTGACATGATAAATGGGTAACATTTAAAGATTAAAAAACCGATAATCCATGGAAGTATGTAGAAAAAGCCCCTGTATTTCCGATACAGCATTCTCCGATTTCTATGTTTCAGCATTTTCTGATTTGCCGGTAATCCATCCATACTATCACCCTATCCTTCCTTGTTTAAAAGTTCTGCTGTAACCATCATCAAAACACCTGCTGCTTTTACATCATCATCTACTACCGGTTCTGACAAATAGTAAGCGACGCTTCCATCCCGCTCTTCTCTCGGCCCTAATCCTGCTACCGCACAGGTTCCGGATAAATGGGGATTGCCATCCTTATCCGTGTACAGCTTCTGTTCTAGAACCGCGCGATAAATTTCTTTTCCCTTTTCTAAATACTTATCTGCCAGCAGTGCTCCTGTGCGGCATCCTTTTATTATGCTGTACGCAATCATTAATGAACCAGAGGTTTCCAGATAATTTCCTTCTGTCTGGGGCAATGCAATTAACTGATAAAACAGCTTACTGTCCTTATCCTGATAGTTTAAAACTCCCTGAACAGCCTCTCGCAAAAGTTCTCCTAAACGGGCTTTTACATCGTAAAGTTCTTCATCTGCTAATTCATAGCAGTCTGCCAAAGCCATTAAATACCAACCAATCGATCTTAACCAGAAGTTTGGTGAAAGGCCTGTTTCTTTATCCGCCCATTTTCTATCCTTATATTCGTCATACGCATGGTAATAAAGACCTGTTTTTTCATCATATAAATGATTTCTTACCTGATTAAACTGGTTCAAAATGTCATAGTAATGTGCTCTTCCTCCCCAGCGGTTTTCATATTCCATATAAAACGGCTGCCCCATATATAAGCCATCCAACCAAACCTGAAACGGATAAATCAGCTTATGCCAAAAGTTTCCGGTAGTAAGCCTCGGCTGATAACGTAGCTGGGTCATCAAGGTTTCGCAGGCCAAACGGTAACGCTCTTCTCCTGTTACATCATAAAGGAAATAGAAAATATTGCCTGCATTAATAAAGTCCAGATTATACTCTTCAATATGGTAGCTGATAATGGTTCCGTCTTCCTTAATGTAAGGGCTGACCATTTTTTTAATATACTCTACATACTCGTTATCCCCAGTTTTTTTATACATTTTCGCTGCTCCCATAAACAGGCAGCCATCTTCATAATTCCATTCATGCATAGTC
>URUX01000087.1 GCA_900551135.1 uncultured Clostridium sp. | reverse complement strand
TGTCAATATCGGCAACCAGAGCAACTTCCTCCAAAAATTCTCCCAGAGAAGGATTTTCGCTGTTTTCTTCATAACTGACCGCTTTATTAATCAATTCTTCGATATTTTCCAGACGGGTTTGGGACTCTACCTCTCCTTCTTCTTCCAATTCTTTCCGGTACCCCGTATCTTCCATAATTGCGCCGATTAATTCCTTGATAGAATAGCCCTCTTCTGTGGCCATCCGCCGTAAATTTTCTATCTGCTCTACAAAACCTGTAATTTTTCCAGCGGCTTTTCCAATATCCGGAATCATCTTTGCTTCTTCCAGCGCATGATACAGACTTATCCCATGCTCAGATGCAAACACTGTCACCCTTCCCATGGTCGTTGCACCAATCCCGCGTTTTGGGACATTGACAATACGCAGAACCGCCAAATCATCGACTCCATTAGAAATGGTCTTTAAATATGACAGAATGTCTTTGATTTCTTTTCTCTGATAGAAATTCACTCCGCCAACCAGACGATAGGGAATGTTATGAGCAATGCATTTTTCTTCCAGCAAACGGGACTGGGCATTGGTTCGGTATAATACGGCAATTTCTTTCCAGGATCTGCCGGTATTTTTTATAGATCGTGCAATGGCATCTGCCTCTTCTTCCGCTGTATTATACTGACGTACCTTAACCAGATCTCCTTCTCCATTAGCCGTCCAGAGAGTCTTATCCTTTCTGTCACGGTTGTGGCAAATCACCTGATTAGCTGCGTTCAGAATATTCTGGGTAGAACGGTAATTCTGTTCCAGCTTGATCACTCTGGCACCTGGAAATGCTTCTTCAAAATCCAGAATATTGCGGACATCTGCACCTCTGAATTTGTAAATAGACTGGTCATCATCTCCAACTACGCAAAGATTCCGGTACTTTTTAGCCAGCAGGCTTACCAGCTTAAACTGGGCATAGTTGGTGTCCTGATACTCATCAACCATGATATAGCGGAACCGCTCCTGGTAATAATTTAAAATCTCTTCATGATTCTGGAACAGTTCCACGGTCTTGACGATTAAATCATCAAAATCCAGGGCATTATTTTTCTTTAATTCATCCTGATATGCCTTATATATCTGGGCTATCTTCTTTTGCCGCAGTTCATTCCCTGCATTGAGTTCCATCTCTTCCGGTGTAATCAGCTGATCCTTTGCAGAAGAAATATGGTTTAGCATTGCCCGGTCCTTATAAAGTTTTGTATCCACATCCAGCTTTTTTAAGACCTGCTTCATTAAGGTTTTCTGATCGTCACTGTCATATATGGTAAAATTGCCGGAATACCCCAGCGCCTCTATATGGCGGCGCAAAATCCGCACGCAGGATGAATGAAAGGTGCTGACCCAGATACTCTCTGCTCCAAAGCCTACCAGCTTGTCAACACGTTCCCGCATCTCACCTGCCGCCTTATTTGTAAAGGTAATGGCCATAATATTCCAGGGATTTACCCCTTTTTCCTCTATCAGATATACAATGCGGTGGGTCAGTACCCTGGTTTTTCCAGAACCAGCCCCTGCCAGAACCAGAAGCGGCCCTTCCGTACAGAACACTGCCTCTTTCTGGGCCGGATTTAATGTATCATAAATACTCATAATGAACTCCTCATTGATTATTATACAATTGCTAAAATCATATTATATCATAACGCCCCTGCTTCGACTACTATTTTTATCGTTTCCCTCTTGCTATCTAGTATCCAATACTATATAATAGAGCAAAGAGGTGACAACATGAGCCAAACAAATGAAGAACGTTTAAACGACCTGTTGGCCAGACTGGATTCCCTGTCCTATATTAAGCCGGATTCTATCCCTGATATTCCGCTGTACATGGATCAGGTAACTACATTTATGGACGAACATCTTGGGCATACGAAACGCTATCCGGAAGATAAGGTTCTGACCAAAACCATGATTAACAATTATGCTAAAAACAATCTCCTGCCCCCGCCGATAAAGAAAAAGTATTCCAAAGAGCATATGCTGATGCTGATTTTTATCTATTACTTTAAGAATCTTCTTTCTTTTAACGACATTGAGGAACTATTCCGCCCCATTTCAGGCGAACACTTTAACGAACAGTCCGGCCTGTCTTTAGAGCAGATTTATAATGAAGTATTTGCCCTGGAACATGACCAGATGGAAAGCCTGAAAGCAGATGTACGGGAAAAATTCCGCCTGGCTGCCCAGACTTTTGACGAGACGGGAGAAGGCGACCAGCAGTATCTTCAGCTATTTGCCTTTATCTGCGAACTTTCTTTTGATGTGTATTTAAAAAATCAGATGATCGAAATGCTGATAGACGGACTCCGGGAGGAAACAGGTACCATATCCAAAAAAAAGAAATAATGAAAATCGAGCAGCCAGGAAATTTTCCCTTTCTGCTCGATTTTTCATTTTTCTCTAATCATGTCTCATCAGAGTTATTTTCTTCTAATCTGGCAAATACCATGTCATAGCCGTCATTTCCGTAGTTCAGGGAGCGATTCACACGGCTGATGGTAGCTGTGGAAGCCCCGGTCTTTTCTGCAATTTCCAGATATGTCTTGCCTTCCCGCAGCATCTTGGCTACCTCGTAGCGCTGTGACAGAGAAAGCAGTTCGTTAATCGTACATACATCTTCAAAAAAAATGTAACACTCCTCTGGTGACTTTAACGTCAAAATTGCCTGAAACAGGTGATTGACCGCATCTGTCCTGAGTTTTTTGTTCATGTATTAACGCCCCTTCTTGACTTTCATTTTAGTATGCTGTTATTTTAACATACTAAAGTTTGAAAGTCTACAGTTTCAACTCAAGAAAGCAAAAATTTTTCTACTACCAGCGCCACACCATCATCATTGTTGGATGCCGTAATATAATCTGCCGCTTTTCTGACCGGCAAAACCCCATTTTCCATGGCAACCCCAAGTCCTGCATATTTTATCATGGTCAAATCATTATACCCGTCTCCGCAGGCAATCACTTCTTCCCTGGACATTCCCAAACGTGTCAAAAGCGCCTCCAGCCGTTTGGCTTTATCGATTCCTTTTGGAAGGATTTCCAGAAAAAACGGTTCCGAACGGTATACGGAAAAATCTCTGCCCAAAGCTGCCTTTACCAAGGGTTCTACAGTTGCCAGATAATCACCGTCATCTATCATAAGAAATTTAGGAACCGTAATGCCTCTTACATAATCTGCCAGGTCATCTATCTCCCGAATCGTCATCTGATTGATCCCTGCTTCCAGTTCTACATACGGATCTTCTTTTTTCCGGGTAATAATGGTATTCCCCTCATAAGTCAGGATATTAACCCTATGTTCCTCTGCCAGCTTTACTATTGTGTGATTCACATCCTGAGGCAGCAAAATAGAAGATACTGCCTCTCCGGTTCTGCAGTTAATAATCATTCCGCCGTTAAAGGCCAGAATATAGCCGCCATACTGTTCCATCTCCAGTTCTTCTGCCAGATGCAGGATTCCCTGGGCCGGACGGCCTGAGGCCAGAACCACGATTTTCCCGCGTTTCTGTGCCTCCATGAGCGCTTTCTTGGTTCTGGGAGTAATCTTTTTCTCCCGATTAGTCAGGGTGCCGTCCAAATCCAGCACAATCATTTTATAATTCATCATTTCTCCACATGTATCTTTTTTCTGGTTTGCAACGTTTTCCGCTGCTACGCTTTCTGGCGGTTCCGGTTATAGTTAATCAGACAGCCGGCTTTAACGATTTCTCTCTCCTCTGCCGTCATATCTGCAATGTATAACTGAATTTCCCGGATTCCATCTCCAATCACATAGGCTTTCACATCCTGCAAATTCCCGTCCAGCGCCTTACGGATGCCAGGAATATAGATATAATCGCCTACTTCAAATTCCGGATCTGCTTCCATCTGGAATGGCAGCATTCCCCAGTTCATCACGTTGGAACGATAGCGCTTGGTGGCATATTCTTTGCAGATATTGGCCAGTCCGCCAATCACTCTCTGGCAGCTGGCTGCCTGTTCTCTGGCTGAACCGTCTCCTGGCTTTACTGCATACACCACGCTTCCAATTTCCGTATCCATAACCTGAATCTCTTCATTGCCCGGAATGGTGCGAATCTGCTCAAATACCTTCTCTAATCCGGCATCCAGTGTCACCGGACTGGTTCCGGAAGTTCTGGCCTTTTCCAGCCTGTCTACTTCCTTCGTACGGCCAACGTACTCCGGATCTCTTCTGGATAAGGTAAACTCTGCCAGCCCCAGAGGATTGGAACGGTAAGAAGAGGTTTCTCCTGACGGAATCAGTTCGTCTGTAGTGGTAACTGCGTCCATAATCTTAGAGCAGACTTTTACCACAATATTATCAGCCAGAGGACTCATTTCCGGCCAGTCCTTAATATTAGGGCCGTAAACCAGTTCTGCCTTTGCATCTCCTTTTTCAAATCCAAAATATACTCTGTGGTCGTAAGAAGTCCGGTCAAACTCATAAGCCGGAACATTTCCAAAGCACTCCATTCCTTCTGCAGAAGTCAAAATACCGCCATTTGCTGCCGTAGCTGCAATGGAACGTGCATCCATAAGAGCAACTGCCGCCATCTGGCCATTTCCCGGTTTTGAACCTTCCCGGTTCGGGAAATTTCTGGTGGTATGGCGAATACTCAAACCATTGTTGCAGGGCGTATCGCCAGCGCCAAAACAGGGACCGCAGAATGCTGTACGGATAATTGCGCCTGCAGCCATCAGGTCGGATACTGCACCTTTTTTCACCAAATCGGCAAATACCGGCTGGGAAGATGGATATACGGCCAGGGAAAACTCATTACAGCCGCAGTTCTTTCCTCGCAATGCATTGGCAGCCTCAATCACATTGGTATAATTGCCTCCTGCACATCCGGCGATAATTCCCTGCTGAACCAGCAGTTTTCCATCCTTTATCTTATCCGTCAGAGTAAAAGAAGCCTTTCCTCCGCTCACCTGCTCTGCGCTCTTTTCTACTTCTCTTAAAATATCGGAAAGATTTGCATTTAATTCATCAATCTCATAGGTGTTGCTTGGATGGAAAGGCAGGGCAATCATTGGCTTAATGGTGCTTAAATCTACATATACGCAGCCGTCATAATATGCCACATCCGCAGGCTTCAGTTCTTTATAATCCTCTCCCCGTCCATGCATGGTCAGATATGCCCTGGTGTCTTCATCTGTTTTCCAGATTGAACTTAAACAGGTAGTCTCGGTAGTCATAACATCTACGCCATTTCTAAAGTCCGTATCCATAGAGGCAATGCCCGGGCCTACAAATTCCATCACCTTATTCTTTACATATCCGCTCTTAAATACAGCGCCAATGATAGCCAGGGCAATATCCTGAGGACCTACGCCTGCATTGGGCTTACCATCCAGATAAATGGCAACCACTCCTGGATAGGCCACATCATAGGTATCTCTTAACAGCTGCTTTACCAGTTCGCCGCCGCCTTCTCCTACTGCCATGGTTCCCAGGGCTCCATAACGGGTATGGCTGTCAGATCCTAAAATCATTTTGCCGCAGCCTGCCATCATTTCTCTCATATACTGGTGAATGACTGCAATGTGAGGCGGAACATAGATGCCGCCGTACTTTTTGGCAGCAGAAAGCCCAAACATATGGTCATCCTCATTGATTGTACCGCCTACCGCACACAGCGTATTGTGGCAGTTGGTCAGCACATACGGAATCGGGAACTTTTCCATACCAGACGCCTTTGCAGTCTGGACAATACCTACAAACGTAATATCGTGAGATGCCATAGCATCAAAACGCAGTTTTAAATGTTCCATATTGTCTGCAGTGTTATGGGCTTCTAAGATAGAATAGGCAATGGTGCCTTTTTTTGCATCTTCTTTATCTGCGGCTTTTCCTGTCATGGCTTCTACTTTTGCCGACTCGGATTCCGGAACCAGAGAGGTGCCGTTTACCAGATACACGCCGCTGTCATATAATGAAATCATATCATATTCCTCCTTGCGTAGCTGTTGCAGTAAATTCGGTTTCTTTATTTATAACATTAATAACGTCCGTATACAAGAGGCAATCCATCTCACAGGGAAAGGATTTCACCATTTTTGTTCAAAGAATACGCAGATTGGAACCTGCTGTCTGTTTTGGCATAAGATACACTAAACTGCCTGCTATTCTGGAGGTTTTATGAAAAAATTTCTTTTTTCTGCCCTGGCTGCTTCTGCCTGTTTTTCCTTTACCGCTTTGTCTCTTACGGCCTGTTCTTCCCGGAATTCATCTGAACAGACGTCCCCGTCTGTCCCTGTTACCTTAAGCGAAGTTGCCCATTCCATATTTTACGCGCCGCAATACGCTGCTGTCCAACTGGGTTATTTTGCTGAAGAAGGAATCGACTTAACCCTGGTAAACGGCGCAGGTGCCGACAAGGTGATGAGCGCCCTCTTATCCGGTGATGCTGATATTGGTTTTATGGGTTCAGAAGCCAGTATCTACACCTATGCCAATGGAGCAGAAGACTATGCAGTCAATTTCGCCCAGCTTACTCAGAGAGCCGGTAATTTTCTGGTTGCCAGAGAACCGGATCCGGATTTTACCTGGGAGAAACTGTCCGGAGCCTCTGTTCTTGGCGGACGGGCAGGCGGAATGCCTCAGATGGTTTTTGAATATATTCTAAAAAAACATAATTTAGATCCGAAAACCGATCTTTCCATCGACCAAAGCATTAGCTTTGGCCTGACCGCCGCTGCTTTCCCATCCAGTTCTGCCGATTATACCATCGAATTTGAACCTTTTGCCACTGCTCTGGAAAAAGAAGGAAGCGGCTATGTAGTCGCCTCTCTCGGAACAGAATCCGGATATGTACCTTATACGGCTTATTGTGCCAAAAAAAGCTTTTTAGAAAAAAATCCAGAGATAATCCAGTCTTTTACCAACGCAATCCAAAAAGGATTAAATTATGTAAACTCTCATTCTGCCGAAGAAATTGCCCAGACCATTCATCCCCAGTTTCCAGATACAGATTTAGACAGTCTGACTTCCATTGTCAGTCGTTATAAAGAACAGGATACCTGGAAAACGGATACGGTTTTTGAACCGGATAGTTTTGACCTGCTGCAAAACATCCTGGAAGAAGCCGGGCAGCTTCCCGAGCGGGTGCCGTATGAGATCCTCGTAACCCAGGAGTTTTCAAAAAAAGCAAACCAGTAGCCAAACCGCAGTTCCCGGCAGCCTGCCTGGACACCTGAACACAGAAAACCGCAGCCGGACATTCATAAAATCTTATCAGCCCGGCTGCGGTATGGTATTTTTCTGATTATAATGTTCTTACTGCTTCCACTGCCATTCGAATTCTTTCATAGGGAATCTCTGTAGGCAGCGTACAGTCAGCTCCCAGAATAAATCCTGTCCGGCCTGCTTCTTCTGCTGCGTTTTTCACAGACTGGTACAGTTCTTCCCTGCTTCCAGTTATCAGGGCTCCGCTGCGATTTTTTAATCCTCCCATAATGCATGTACCAGAGAACAGTTCCCTGCCCTCTTTCAGGGAGTATGGCGCTTCATATACGCCCCAATTCACAACATCTGCCAAATCCCCATACGTTCTGTACCTGTCCATGTTCAGTCCATCTTTGCAAATGTGTAAAAAGCAATATCCTCCGGCATCTTTGATGGCCCTCATGATTTTCAGATCATACGGCATGAACCATCTCTCATGTTCCTCATCAGTAAGAAGTTCTTTCTCTCCACCCAGTGCAGCATAGTAAACGCCATCTGTCCCAAGTTCAATATAGGTTTTCGCCAGTTGGCACATTCCATCTGTAATTCTGTCAAATGCTGCCAAAACAGGCTTTTCGTTTTTTCTCAACGCATTAAGGACGAATTTCCTTGCCTTCATATACTCCATCCCCCCTGTTTCGAAAGGATGAATGGAGGATGCTGCGATTCCATGAAGAGTTCCCAGAGAAAAAGCGCCCGGGTCACTTTGTTTTAAAATCTCTCTGGTAAGTTCTGCCTGTTTCTGCATAAATTCATCACTCATGGAAATCTTCGGGATTCTGTCAAAATCCTCCGGAGTTTCAACTCCGTAAACCGGCGGAACTAAATTCTCATTCATAATTTTAATAATGTCTGTATCGAAAGAAACGAAGATGAGCTTCTGCCGCCTGTTCTCCTCTTGCTATTTCCGGAGGAAAATGCAATGAAAATCCTGACGGAATCCTGTCTGTCCTCTCCCCTTTGATTGCCTTTATTACCCTCTCTCTTTTTTCCATGTTCTCCCTCCAACATCTGTAAAATCTTACTGTATCCATTATAACAAATTTCCATTTCTAACGAAAGAGACCAGAACCATTTTTTATCCCCACACTCTGTTTCCCCATTCCCACACCACTGGAAATATCCAGCATTCCGCCGCAGTTCCCAGCATGCAAAGTCCAAACAGACCGGCTATGAGAATCCATCTGGGTTTTCCCCTGGTTTTTCCCGCCAGTGCCGCTAATCCCAGCCAGACTGCTCCATAAAACAGACTGTGCGGAAATATCGTAATCAGAAAATAAAATAAACCAAACACCCCTTTTTGCCAGGTAAACACCGATAACGTAATCCCCATCGTTACCCCGGCATAACCCGACAGCCCATAAAAGCAGGCTGCCCCATATGGAGTCATTCCCATAAGCCACCCTATAAATACCGCAAAACATCTTCGGCAAAGCAGATGTACAAACAATGGAATTTCTCCGGATATGGTTTCCCGATTCGTTCCCCCTGCCGAAAACGGAAATGCACTTAAGCCCGATTTCACCTCTGTACTGGTCACATTAAGCAGGATTGTCCCAATAGCCACTCCGAACAAAAAACTAATCAAAAGCCTGTCACCATAAGATATGCGGATTTTCTTCATATCAGACAAAACAGCCTCCCGTCAACATTTATCACAATGTATGCGAGAGGCTGTCTTCTTATTTCTGATTTCCGTATTTGGCCGCATAGGTCATGATTGCAGCTACGGTTTTTCCGTCTGTCATCTTGCCTGAATAGATTAATTCCTGCAAATCCTTCAAATCCCATTCTTCAATGTCAATCTGCTCATCTTCATCTAAATGCTGTTTGGAAGGAATCAAATCTCTGGCTAAAAAAATGTCAATATATTCATCACAAAATGCGATGGTAGTATTGATGCTTAACAGATATTCCAGCTTTTCACAGCGAAAGCCCGTTTCTTCTTCCAATTCCCGGTAGGCGCATTTGATCTTCGGCTCATCTGGTGCATCCAGCTTTCCTGCCGGTATTTCCAGGGTATACCGATCCAGGGCATTGCGGTACTGGCGTACCATTAAAATCTTTCCTTCTGCCGTTACAGGAACCACTGCAGCAGCACCGTCATGATGAATAAAATCCCAGTGAGCCTCATGACCATTGGCAATTACGGTATCCTCATAAAATTTTAATATGGTACCTGTATACTTTAACTCTCTGTTTTTCCGGATTACCGGTATTTTTTCCTGATTATCCATAAACATTTCCTTTCTTTTTACTTCTTCAACTGGGCGTTTTTCATATAACTTGCATCACACGCCTTGATAATGGCACTTCGAAAACCATTTTCTTCCAGAGCGGATACGCCTTCGATAGTCGTCCCTCCCGGTGAGCAGACCATATCTTTCAATTCCCCAGGATGCTTTCCTGTCTCCAGCACCATTCTGGCACTTCCTAAAACTGCCTGAGCCGCCATTTCGTAAGCATCCTTTCTCGGCAGTCCGTATTTTACCGCTCCATCCGCCAGAGCCTCGATAAACATATAAACATACGCTGGTGAACAGC
>URUX01000086.1 GCA_900551135.1 uncultured Clostridium sp. | reverse complement strand
TCTTTTTCACAATCTCACCCATTAACTGAATGGCATCCATGTCCAGTCCGGTTTTGGTGGAACCTACATTAACGGAACTGCATACCCGCTCTGTCTCAGCCAGAGCCTGCGGGATAGAAAGCATCAGATTTTTATCTGCCGTAGTCATTCCCTTATTAACCAGAGCGGAATAGCCGCCGATAAAGTTTACACCAACTTCTTTGGCTGCCCGGTCTAATGTTTTTGCAATGGTAACAAAGTCTTCCGGCGTTTTGCAGGAAGAGGCGCCTACCAGGGCAATGGGGGTAACAGAAATCCGTTTATTGACAATGGGAATTCCGAAATCTCTGGAAATAGCCTCTCCGGTAGATACCAGATCCCTGGCTAATGCCGTGATCTTCTTGTAAATCTTTTCATTTACCGTATCCAGATTGCTGTCTGCGCAGTCTAACAGGCTGATGCCCATGGTAATGGTACGGACGTCCAGGTTTTCCTGCTCAATCATCTTGTTGGTTTCGTTTACTTCGTAAATATTAATCATCCGTCTGCCGCCTTTCGTCCTGTTTAGATTCTGTGCATCTTTGTAAAAATTTCTTCTCTCTGGCACTTAATGGTAACGCCCATCTCCTGGCCAACCTGATCCAGGCCTGCTGCTGCCTCCTCAAAAGAAGCAGTGGCATTCTGCATGTCCACAATCATCATCATATTGAAAAATTCCTGAACAATGGTCTGGGAAATATCCAAAATATTTATATGGCTTTCTGCCAGATAGGTACATACTTTGGCAATGATTCCCACTGTGTCTTTTCCTACTACTGTGATAATTACTCTGTTCATGTCGTTCTCTCCTTTTAAATCGTAATAATCTCTGACATCCTGTCCCTTCCGGCCACGCTGATGGAAAAATCCATGACATTGTAAGGAGTTTCTCCTTCTGTAATCTCTAAACGAACTGTTTCATAGGCCAGTTCTTCATAATTATTTTCCTTGCTTAAGTGTCCCAGAAAGATGTGTTTTAACCCGTCATGGAGAATCTGGCACAGAAGGCGTCCCGCATTTTCATTGGACAGATGACCGTGGTCACCTAAAATCCGCCGCTTTAAATAATAGGGATAGGGGCCAGTTTCCAGCATTCTCACATCATGGTTGGATTCTAATAAAACTGCGTCCAAATGCTGCAGGTTGTCAATGATATACTGGTCGTAGTGCCCCATGTCGGTAGCAACTGCCACGGACTTTCTGCCGTTTTTAACCCGGTAGGCCACAGGATTGGCGGCATCATGGTCAACACAAAACGGATGAATCTGCAAATCGCCGATTTCCAGTTCCGTATCCGGCAAAACCGGTGTCAGCAATTCTGTATCAAATTTGCCCAGCGATGCATTCTTTTCGATTTCCTCCAGCGTTTCTCTGGTTCCAAAGATCGGCTTCTGAAATTTTCTGGCCAGAACCCCCAGTCCTCTGATATGATCAGAATGTTCGTGGGTAATGAAAATACCGTCCAAATCGCTTCCCTTCAGGCCGATTTCGTTCAGGCTCTGCTCAATCCGCCTGGCGCTGATTCCTGCATCAATTAAAATGTGACTGTTTTCTGAACCCACATAGATGCAGTTTCCGCTGCTTCCGCTTGCAATACTAACAAATCTCATGATTTCTATCGATTCCTTTTCCTGTCCTTTCAGACGATAATATGGTTGCTATCTGCCTCTTAGTATCTACTAAAGATCCATTATTGTCAATGACTCTGTCACTGATAGCCCGAAAATCTTCTTCTTTTTTCTGGCTGGCCATAATATCCAGACACTTCTGTCTGGAATATCCCCTGCTTTTCATAAGCCTTTGAATCCGTTCTTCCCGGGAGACAAAAACATACCAGATTTCTTCATAATCCTCTCTCTGTTCCTCTCCCATAAGGGCGGATTCTACTATGACCAGTTCTTCTGGTGCAGACTCTGCCAGTTTTTTCACAGCAGCCCAGGTCATGGGATGGATGATCTGATTCATCTTTTCAAGAGCCTTTTTATCACCAAAAATCAAATCGGCCAGCTTTTTCCTGTCTATCTGTCCATCGGGCATTAAAAAATCGCTTCCCAGAGCCTTTACTACCTGACAGTAACCTGCTTCCCCCGGCTCCATCAGACGGTGGGCCACCTCATCTGCCAAAATCACTCTGGCTTTAAAATCCTGACTGAGAATGGCCAGAACCTGGCTTTTTCCAGAACCGACTCCTCCGGTAACTCCTATTATCCGCTTCATACCCGGACTTCCTCCTTATATTCGACAAACGCCGGACGTGAACAAGTCCGGCGTTTGGTTCGTATCCCGCATATGCGGATACTATCGTTCTTCCACTGCCTTATAAGGCACATTTTCGCCTACATATCTGGTTGCAGGACGCATAATCTTTCCATCATAAAGCTTATTCTCAATATTGTGGGCTATCCAGCCTACCAGACGGCTGGTTACAAACAACGGAGTATACAGTTCTCTGGGGATTCTCAGCATGTCATAAGCAAATCCGCTGTAGTAGTCTACATTGGTAGGAATAATCCGGTGCTTATCTTCCATGATGACTTCTTTTACACATTCTTCAAAGAGGCGGTAGAAATAGAACTCCTTCATTTTGCCCTGTTCCTTTGCAACCTCTTCGCAGTAAATTCTCAAAAGTTCTGCTCTTGGATCCGAAATCGTATAAACCGCATGGCCGAATCCGTAAACCAGACCGCTCTTATCATACAGTTCTTTTCCGGTAATCCGGCGGATCACGGCTTTCACTGCCGCTTTATCTGTCGTATATCCAGTCAGGGCGATTACTTCATCCATCATCTCTGATGCCTTCAAATTGGCTCCGCCATGGCGCGGACCCTTTAACGAACCGATGGAACCGCAGATAGTGGAATAAATATCCGTATTGGTGGAAGAAATCACAACGTTGGTAAACGTAGAGTTATTGCCGCCGCCGTGATCCGCATGAAGCATTAACAGCACATCCAGCAGATTGGCTTCCTGGGCGCTGAACTGTTTGTCCTCCCGAAGCATGTACAGGAAGTTTTCTGCAATGGAATACTCTCTTTTCGGATAATGGAGCACCAGACTCTTACGGTTAAAATAATGCTCCTTGCTCATATATTCGTAGCAGATAATGGACGGCATCTTAGCAATCAGGTTTACTCCCTTGATCAGGGTCTTGTACTCGTCAATGTCATCCGGCTCCTCATCATAATTGTAAAGGGCCAGAACTGCGTGCTGAATCTTATTCATCAGGTTTTTCGCCGGAGTCCGGAGAATGTTGGTTTCCAGAAACTCATAGGGCAGTTCATACATATCCTTTAACACCTGACAGAACCGCTCCAGGTCTTCTTTCCGGGGGAGATAGCCAAACAGCAGCAAAAAGCAGACCTCCTCATAACCATGGGTCGGACGTTTATTGGCTACTAATTCCCGAATGCTGTACCCTCTGTAATACAAATCACCAGGCGTATCTGTCTTTTTGCCATCCTCCTGCGTATAACCTACTACATCAGAAATCTTGGTAAGGCCAATACACACACCGGTACCGTCTTCATTTCGGAGTCCTTTTTTTACATTGTACTCCTTAAAGAGCTGGTTGGGGATTTCCGTATAATTCTGGGATTTCCCAAAAAATTGAGCAAGATAGTTGTTTTTCATACCTAGTCCCTCCTTGAAGTTTAATCGCCAAGCATATTACGGATGGTCTTGGGTTTGCGGTAATTCCAGGTGGAAATCTTGATGCCGCTTCGCCTGCTGGCCGCATGAACAATCTGTCCATTTCCTATATACATTGCTACATGGTTGACTTTTCCTCTGCTGTCTGTATAGAAAATCAAATCTGCCGGCCTCATTTCACTGGAACTTACTGATTTTCCCATTTGAGCCTGAGATCCGGAATAATGAGGAAGGGAAATGCCAAAATGCTCGTATACCTTCATGGTAAATCCAGAGCAGTCAGCGCCTTTTGTCAGACTGGTTCCTCCCCATACATATGGATTTCCGACAAACTGCAGAGCGTAATTTACGATTTGATTGCGAAGGGATGCAGACGCATTGGCTGCTTCCTCTAATGGCGAAAACTTAATGGCCTCATTAAGGGCGTACCGTACTTCTACGTTATTATCTCTGGTCGAAACGTAAGCTTTGTCCACGCTGCCTTCTTCATCTCCGGCATCCAGTTCAATCTCTACCCAGCCATCCAGCTGGTTTAAAACCGGGTACCGTTCTTCCTTGGAGATCTGGGTCCAGATAGACGCATCTGTAGACGGTTCTGTCCGGACATTTAACATATCTGTGTTGACCACAGCCATCAGCGTCGCCGTACCGGTCGCAATGTCCTTTGCTTCCTGTCCGGTAGCCGTATACTGCGGATCGGAAGAGATATATCCGGTTATCTTGCCGGACTTAATCTTATACCAGCCTTCAATGGAATCGTCTAAAATCTCGCCGGCAGCCTTACTGGTCATTTTACCGATAATCTTTCCGTCCATGCTGGGTTCTTCCCGAACATTCAGATAATTATTTACTTTTGATATAACCAGATGATTGTACTGGTTAATGGCCATAGCCTGCAGATCCAGCTTCTGAGCTTCATTCAGCATATACTGAACCTCCACATAATCAGCAGATATATAGCCTTCTGGTACTTTTACCCAGCCGTCCAGTTCTTCTTCCACCAGATATCTTTCATCCTGAATGGCCACTCCGGTAATATTGGTCGGATCCATTTCCGGTTCCTGCCGGATATTGACGCTGTCTCCCGTAATTAATGCCATCTTCTTTACCAGATCCAAAGCCTTTTGTCTGGCCTCGTCACCGGTCAGTACGTAAGCGCTGCTGATGTATCCATTAATTCCTCCGGAACTTATCTGATACCATTCCCCCTCTGAAGATAAAATATCGCAGGCGCTGTCTTCCTGCAGCTTTCCGATAATCTTTCCATCGGGTCCTGGCGTCTCGCGAATATTCAGATAACCGGAGACCTGAACGATGCCCAGATTCTGATAAGCATTTACTACTTCCCGGGCCGCTGCCTGTCTCTCTGCTTCTGCTTCCTCTTCCGATGAAAGAACGGGAGTTTCTGCAGCGTCTGTCCCGTCTCCTGTCTGGGATTCGGTAACCGCTTTCGGGCTGTCGGATGAAGCGGATTTCATCTTTTTTGTTATAAAAATACCGGCTCCAATCATCAATGCAAGAACGGCTATGATTATCACAGCTATGATAATGCGTGAAAAATCAAATCTGCGGCGGCGCCGCCGTCTTGCCCTGTTGAGCCGGCTGATATAATCTTTATTGTCCAGCATACTCTCATTCCTTTTCTCTGTCTTAGTGCAAATCTAACATGGATACGAAACTGATGCCTAGTATACCACAGAGCTGGAAAAATGAAAATACCTTTTTTGTCATCTGGCAGTTAGTGGAAGATGCACCGTAAAGGTGGTGCCGTAATCGGTCCGGGATTTTACTTCTATCGTTCCCTTATAATACGTAACAATATGTTTTACTATCGAAAGCCCCAGACCTGTGCCTCCTGCCTTTTTGCTCCTTCCCTTCTCCACCCTGTAAAACCGTTCGAAAATTCTGGGAAGAGACTCTTCCGGAATGCCCATTCCGTTATCTTTTACCTGGATAACCGCCTCTTTCTTTTTCTCATCTTTCCTGACGGCAACCCAGACCTGACCGCCCTGGCGGTTGTATTTGACTGCATTGCTGATAAGGTTGCCAATCAGTTCCCTCATCTGCTTTTCATCGGCCCATAAGGAGACCGGTTCACAGTCTTTGTGGACGTAAACCTGATTTTGAGCCATAAACGGCCCAAGTCCGTCCAGAATATCCTCTACCACCAGTGCCAGATTTACATCTGAATAGCTTAATACCGCCTTTCGGGATTCCAGCCTGGAAATCATCAGAATATCATTAATAAGATTGCTCATATTGGCAGCTTCCCTGCGGATTCTGCTGATAAAATCCTTCCGCATGGCCTCATCCTGGACGATTCCGCTTTCCAGAAGTTCTGCATACCCCTGAATCGAAGTAATGGGTGTCTTTAGTTCATGGGAGGCATTGCTGAAAAACTCTTCCCGGATTTCCCTCTGCTGATCCAGCTGCTTCAAATATTCCTTTACATTGTTGCTCATGGCCACAGTGGTGCTGCCGATAATATTGATTTCCGGATACTCACAGGGTTCAAAATGAAATTCATCCCCATTCCCTTTCAGCTTTTCCATCTCACTGGCAATCTCCCGCAAAGGCCTGGTTACAGAAGATACAAAATGCTCCGTAGTCAGGCAGGAGCCAATGATGGCCGCCGCAAAACTAAGCCAGGCAGCAGGCAGCAGCATGGGAAGAAATTCTTTCAGACCGGAATACGGCGCAGACAAACGCAGTACCACTTTGCCTTTTTCCGAATAAAGAGCTGTGTAAATCATATACTGCTTCAGCGTTTGGGATCTTCGTTCTGCCGAGCCGGAACCATCTATCAAAGCCGCCTGAATTTCCGGCCGCTCCAGATGGTTATCCATAGATTCTCCATTCTGTCCGGCTGTATCCAGCAGAACCGTTCCGTCTCTGGAAATCACCGTAATACGGCTGTTGTTTTCCTCAAAGACTCCATCCATCTTTTCAATCTGACTGCCCAAATCTTTGGAAAAGTCTAAAAAGCTGTCAATGGTTTTCAATGTATACAGCATATTTTCTGTAAATTTCTTTTGAAGCACTGTACTGCACGCTATATAGAAGATAGCACTGTTCAGTAAAAGCGCCAAAACCAGCACCTTAATAAACTTTCTCAAAATGGTTTTCTGCATGGCTGTCTTTTCTGCCCCTCCTAAGGTTCTACCAGACGGTATCCCACTCCCCTGACTGTCGTCACATAAGAAGCCCCCTCTTCTCCCAGTTTCTGGCGAAGGGTTCTCACATGCATATCCAGAGTCCTGGTTTCTCCGGCGTATTCATACCCCCATACATGATCCAGCAGTTCTTCCCGGGTCACTACTCTGCTTCGGTTCATACACAGATACCACAGCAGTTCAAATTCCTTTAATGTCAGCTTTACCAGATGGCCGTCAAAATACACTTCCCGTACTGCCCGTTTAATGAGCAGTTTTCCGATTTCTGCCTGATCATTATCCTGCTTTCCGCTGCGGCGCAAAAGGCCTCTGATTCTGGCAGCCAGTTCCAGTACTCCAAATGGTTTTACCATATAGTCGTCAGCACCGCTGTCCAGTCCGGTTACCTTATCCATTTCCCTTTCTTTGGCAGTCAGGAGGATAATGGGGGTAGAAGCCAGCGCCTCATTTTTGCGGATTTTCCGGATAGCGGCAACGCCGTCCATTCCCGGAAGCATCCAGTCGAAAATCGCCAAATCCGGCGGAAGTTCTTCAAACCGCTTTAATCCCTCTTCTGCCGTTTCAAAGCATTCAGCCTCGTAGCCGAATCCTTCCAGAGCCACTTTCAATAAGTTACGGATATTTTCATCATCTTCTATGACATAGATCCGTTCCACGCTGCTTCCTCCTTCACGTAACCGGCAATGTTAACTGCATGGTCAGAGATTCTCTCCAGATTGCTGACTGCATCTAAAAATACAACTCCATTTTCAAAATTGCACTGCATATCGGTGAGACGCTTCATATGATTTTCTCTTAATTCTTCTTCCTGGCTGTCCACTTCCTCCTCTTTGCGAAGAGCCTGGCGGACTAAGGTCATATCGTGATTTTTTCTTGCGCCGATGGCACAGGTTACTGCCTCTGCTACAGTCTGAATCAGAGTCTCCATCTCCTGTACCGCATCCTCGGAAAAGATCAGTTCGCTGTTTTTCTTTTCCTGGGACAGTTCTGCCAGGTTTTCACAGTGATCGCCGATACGTTCAATGTCATTGATACTATAAAATAAATTCTTTACAACCAGATGCTGTTCCTCATTTAAAGAACCATTGCTGATTCCCACCAGATAACCGGCCAGCAGCTTCTGCATACGGTTAATCATCTTTTCATTTTCAAATACAGCATTGATGGTCTCTTCTTCTCCATTTAACAGAGTCTGTCCGGCCAGTTCCAGGTTTCTGACAGCCAGTTCACCCATGGAAACTACTTCGTTCTGAACCTGTTCAATTGCCAGGGACGGGGTCTCTAACAGACGGTTATCCAGATGACGGGACATCTGATCGTCTGGAGCTGCCACTTTTCCGGAACTCTTCTTTTCTCCTAACATCAGACCGGAAAGTTTTACCAGAACTCCGGCAAATGGGAACAGGAGAATGGTATTGGTTACATTAAATATCGTATGGAAAATAGAAATCTCCACACTGCTGATGGAAGAAGCCGCCAAATCCGGCTTTACGGCAAACAGAATCGTCATAATCACACCGAAGATGACTGCTCCCATTACGTTAAACAGCAGGTGAATGGCTGCCGCCCGTTTTGCAGTTCTGTGAGCGCCCACACTGGACAGAAGCGCTGTAATACAGGTACCGATATTCTGGCCTAATGTAATGAAGATTGCAGACTGCCAGTTTACCATGCCGTTTAAGGCCAGCGTCTGTAAAATACCAACGGACGCAGAAGAACTCTGAATAATTGCAGTTACCAGAGCGCCTGCTAAAATACCCAGAAGAGGATTTCTTCCCAGTACCGCAAAAATATTTCCAAAAATCGGAGCGTCACGGTAAGGTTCAATAGAAGAAGACATAAAGCTAAGTCCGATAAACAGCAGACCAAATCCGATCAGGATTTCTCCAATCTCCTTTTTCTTGGAATCTTTGGCAAACATAATAACTGCTGCTCCAATTCCTACCAGTACTGGTGCAAAGAACTCAGGCTTCAGCATCTCGCCCCATTCGCTCATAGATACAATCCAGCTGGTTACTGTGGTTCCGATGTTGGCACCCATAATCACGCCGACTGCCTGGGTCAGATTCATCAGGCCTGCATTAACAAAACCGACAATCATAACCGTAGTCGCAGATGAACTCTGGATGATTGCCGTAATGCCGGCTCCCAGAAGCACGCCCATCAGACGGTTTGACGTCAGAACTCCCAACAATTTCTGCATTCTGTGGCCTGCCGACTTTTGCAGACCGTCAGCCATCTGATTCATTCCATACAAGAACATTCCCAGACCGCCGATAAACTGAAATAGTACTCCAATTGCTTCGATGCTCATACTTTCCTCCAAATTTTTCCCATGTATTGCGGCAAAACGCAGACATGCTCTGCCACTGTAATTTTTACTTTACCAGAGTTTTGTAAAGTCCTCCTGTGGCATATGTAAAATTTATGTAAAATATCCGGGGTCTGATTGATCTGTCCTGTTTATGATAAGCGTTCCCGATATACCCGAAGAACATTCCTGTAACATACATCTTCGATTTCAGAAATGGTAAATCCGGCTTTCTCCATTGCTTCTGCCAGCTTTGGCATAGCGGCTGCCGATTCGATTTCCATGGTTCCTCCCACGCCGTCAAAATCTGTGCCAATTCCAATGCACTGGATTCCGCCTACCTGTTTAATATGCTTTATGTGGCGGATCATATCCTCAATGCTGCTGTGGGCATCCTGTTCGTTTGGAAAATCTCTTAAGAAGATACCTCCAAAATTAATTCCCATAACTCCGCCCCGTTCAGATAGTTTGCGGATCATGTCGTCTGTCAGATTCCTTGGATGGGACGCTATGGCTCTGGCATTGGAATGGCTGGCCACAAACGGCTTTTTGCTGTATCGGAACACATCATAGATTCCCGCATCTCCCAGATGGGAAATATCCAGAATCATTCCAATCCGATCCATTTCTTCCACAAAGGCAATCCCCGTTTCCGTAAGGCCCTGTTCTGTTTCCGGCACTACTGTCCCGGCCATGGAGC
>URUX01000085.1 GCA_900551135.1 uncultured Clostridium sp. | reverse complement strand
AATCCCATTTTCACAGATTTGGAGAGAGGAAGGGGAAAAACTGCAGGAACTTCCTCTGACAAAAGAAGACTGGGAACAATTTTTTATGCTTGGAAGCAATCTGGGTTATCTGGATTTAAAGATGCAGGAACGGACCATCCTTCTCTATCTGGAACAGTTAGATGAAACCATCGGGTTTTTAAAAGAACACGGCCGAGAGCGGCGGAAGCTGTATATGAGTTTAGGGGTAATGGGAGGACTGTTTCTTACGATTGCGTTGTTTTAGCAGAAATAGGGAGGGAATATGGGAGTTAATCTGATCTTTAAAATTGCTGCAGTGGGAATCCTGGTTTCTGTGATCTGTCAGGTTTTAAAACACAGCGGCCGGGAAGAACAGGCATTTTTAACCAGCCTGGCAGGTCTGGTGCTGGTGCTTTTCTGGATGGTTCCCTATATATATGAGCTTTTTGAGACAATTAAACATCTGTTTGCCCTTTAAATATCCCTGGAAAGGAGAAAAAAACATGACAGTAGTAACTATTGCGGCATTTGGAATTGTATCGGTACTGCTGGCAGTCCAGTTTAAGGGACTAAAAGGGGAATATGCCATGTATCTGGCGGCAGCAGCAGGACTGCTGATATTTGCATATGGCCTTTTAAAACTGGAAACGATTTTAGAGGCAGCCAGAAAAATTCAGGAATACATAAAAATCAACCAGGTGTATCTGACAGTTTTAATCAAGATGACAGGGATTGCCTATGTGGCAGAATTTGCCTCCGGAATCTGCCGGGATGCCGGTTTTTCTTCCATTGGAGTCCAGATAGAAGTATTTGGGAAACTGTCTATTCTGGCTGTCAGCATGCCGGTTGTGCTGGCACTTTTGGAGACTCTGGAGGGATTTTTAACATGAAAAAAAAGCTGAAACAGAGCGTGATCAGTGTTGTTTGCGGAATTGCTTCTGCGATTTGGATTACAGTTTCAGCTTTAGGGGCAGAGAACGCATCTTTGGAGAAAACTGCAGTTTTCGAGACAGGAAACCAGGAGGATTCATCGGAATTACCGGATTTTTCCCAGCTGGATTTAGAGTCAGTAGAGGAATATTTGGGCAGAAACCAGCCGGAAGGAATCCGGATTTCTTTTTTGGATTTGATGGGGCACCTGGTAAAAGGAGAGTTTTATGAAGCAGCAGAGGCAATTGGCAGTGCAGTAAAAACAGCGTTGGTTTCCCAGGTCAGTGAGGGCGGAAGGCTGTTGGGACAGGTGGTGCTTCTGGGATTGTTTGGAGCGTTGTTTTCCGGATTTTCCGGGATGTTTTCCAGCGGGCAAATCTCAGAAACCGGTTTTTTTATTACCTATCTGCTGCTGTTTGCCTGTCTGGCTGCTGGATTTTTTCAGAGTATTCAAATTGCTTCCGGGGTTCTGACCCGTCTGCTGGAATTTATGAAGGCTTTGCTGCCCTCATTTTTTCTCTCTGTCGCTTTTTGCGGGGGAAGCGGGGCAGCAGGAGCTCTTTATGGAACAACGCTGGGAATGGTGTCCATATTTCAGTGGATCTGTCTGAACGGACTCCTTCCCCTGATCAAGATATACGCCCTTTTGATTCTGGCTGGAAAGATAAGCAGAGAGGACAGCCTGTCAAAATTAACAGATTTAGCAGACAAGGCAGTCCGGTGGGGATTGAAAACCATGACGGGCGTATTACTGGGATTTCAAGTCATCCAGGGAATGGTGATTCCAAGTGTGGATGCAGTAGGAAAAGGCGGTTTTTTTCGGATTTTGGAGGCAGTTCCGGGAGTGGGACAGGGAGCCAGAACGGTAACCCAGACGGTGTTGGGTGCCGGGGTTTTAATAAAAAATTCGCTTGGAGCAGCAGGAGTGATCGTTTTGGCGGCTATTTCTGTTCTGCCTCTTATTCAGCTGGCAGTTCTGGCAGTTCTCTATCATGTCACAGCAGCATTATTAGAGCCGGTATGCGATAAACGGATTGTTTCGTGTATCCATGGGATTTCCCAGGCACACCAGCTGCTGATTCAGCTGGTCTGGACCTCTCTTGTGCTGTTTTCTGTAAGTCTGGCAATCCTTTGTGCATTTACTAATGTCATGTATTTTGCGGGGTAGAATTTGCGGGGGAGAAGATGGAAAACTTATTAAATTGGGTCTGGCAGATTACCTGCTGTCTGATCTTTATGACTGTACTGGAGAACCTTCTTCCGAAAAAATGTTATGAAAGGTATATCCGGCTGTTTGCTGGAATGATATTAATTTTGATAGTTATAAAACCTGTGACAGAAAGCCTGAATCTGGATAATAAAATAGCGGCTTTATTTGAATCTGTCCGGTTTCAGGAAGAGGCTGGAGAATTTCACAGGAAACTTTCAAAAATGGAACAGGACAGGCTGGACAGGATGGTAAAGGAGTATCAGGAACAGGTGGAGAAGGAAACTGGAAGGATGGCGGGCTCTTTGGGGATGGAGGCCATAAAGGTAACGGCAGAAGTCGAGGACGATTCCGGAAAGGCGGAGTTTGGCACCATACGTTTCATCAAAATGGAAGTGCGAAACAAACAGGAAAAAGAAGAAAACCAGCCGTTCATGAATCCGGTAAAGCCAGTAGAAATTCTGGAAAACACGGAAGGGGAACAGCCGGCATCTGCGGTACCGGTGAAACCGGATTTAGAAAAAGCTGCAGCTTTAAAAAGCAGGATTGGGGAATATTATGGGGTGGAGGAAGAAAATGTGGAAATCAGGTGGAACGATTAAAAAAGAACAGTGGTTTTTGCTGCTGCTGGCCGGAGCAGTCCTGATGATTTTAGGGACGCCTGCCAAAAAAGAATATGAGTCCGGAAGCCTTTATGAAGGCGGAAAGAATGATAATGCAGGAATCGAAACGGAATCTGGTACAGAAGCTGCAGAGACGGCTGGCGGGAGAGCCGTTCAGGCGTCTTCAGACAGCAATGGTTTTTATGAAACCCAGATGGAAGAACGGATTCGCAGTATTCTGGAACATGTAGACGGAGTGGGACAGGTAGACGTGATGGTGGTTTTAAAATCTTCTGAAGAGAAGGTTCTGCGAATTGATAAAAACCAGTCTTCTTCCGTTACGAAAGAACAGGATACCAATGGGGGAACCAGAGAGATTTCCCAGTCAGATTCAGAGGAAACTACCGTGCTGGCAGGCAGCGGAGGTGCCAGTCAGAATCAGCCCATTGTAGAAAAAGAGATTTGTCCGGAGATATCGGGAATTATTGTAAGCGCGGCAGGCGGAGGCAGTCCCAGGGTAAAGACGGAAATTTCTGAGGCAATGGAAGCATTATTTGGTCTGCCTCCACATAAAATAAAAGTGTTAAAGCGGGTGGAATAAAGGAGCGAGGGAAAATGAAACTGAAAAAAAGGGACATTGTGAAACCAAAAACCGAGATGAATATGAAGCGCCTGTTTCGCAGAAACCAGATCATAATTACCACTCTGGCAATTATGATAGCGGCAGCCGGGTATTTAAATTATGCAGGCAAAGAAGAACTGGGAGCAGGAGGGGCTTATGAAGCCGGACTGACGGATATTTCCGAGGAAGATCTGCTGGCTGAGAACCAGGCGGCAGGAACGTATCCAGGAGACGGCCAGCTTCAGGAAATTGCCAGCTTAGATCAGGACGTTTCGGAAAGCGGAGAAAGCCAGGATGTGTCCCAGACTGGAATGGAAAATCCAGGGGAAGCCGTACTGACAAGCGGCATCAGCGTTTCAGACTACATAGCCAATGTCCAGCTTAGCCGAGAACAGATTCGGGCTAAAAATAAAGAAGCGTTAATGGAAATCGTCAACAACAGTGCAATTGAAGAGGCTGCAAAGCAGCAGGCGATTGAAAGCATGGTAGAACTGACAGAAACTGCAGAAAAAGAAAATGCAGCAGAAACCCTGCTGATGGCAAAAGGATTTTCCGATCCGGTAGTCAGTATCAGCAGCGATAAAGTAGATGTGGTAGTAAATGCATCTGCCATTACGGATCCGCAGAGGGCTCAGATTGAGGACATTGTAAAGCGAAAAACCGAAGTAGGAGCCGATCAGATTGTGATAACCCTGCTGGATTTGGAGGAATAATAACCGGTAAGCCAATAAAAACGCCGAAAGACCTTTCCAAATGGTGTTCTTTTTGTTATAATAGTTCTAATCTAATGGGACAGGAGGAGACTATTGTGGCAGAAGCAGAAAATCGCAGTACGCATAAAGTATACGAGAAAGATAAAATAGGCGAAGTACAGATTGCAGACGAGGTGGTTGCTATTATCGCAGGCCTTGCTGCTACGGAGGTAGACGGAGTAGATTCCATGGCTGGCCATATTACCAATGAACTGGTGGGAAAGCTGGGAATGAAAAATCTGTCCAGAGGTGTTAAGATTGATGTGACAGAAGAGCATGTGTGCGTGGATCTTTCCTTGTATTTAAAATATGGATACAACATTCCGGAGGTCAGCGCCAAGGTTCAGGACAGAGTGAAAAATGCCATTGAAAATATGACAGGACTTACCGTCTTAGAGGTAAATATTAAAATTGCCGGCGTTAATATGCAAGAAGAAAAATAAAATGCAAAAAGCTGCTGCCGTCTGCACCCTGGACGGAGCAGCTTTTTTATGTAACAGAAAATCAGCAAGAATGTGGCAAGACACATTCTCTATTTGCAAATAAAGAAAAAGGAGTAATCAGACATGAAAAAGAAAAAATTAGCCCTGGTAGGATGTGGAGAATTGGGAACCGTAATCGCTCAGGCATGGAAAGACGGGCTGCTGGAAGAGTATGATTTTGTAGGAGCCACAAGCCGTACCATGGCATCTGCTGAAAAAATTGCCGCCCTTACGGGATGCAGGGCCTGCAGAGATATTGATGAACTGTTAGAATTAAAACCGGATTTTGTAGCAGAAGCCGCAGCGCCCCAGAGTGTAAAGGATATTGGAAAGAAAGTACTGTCTTCCGGATCCAATCTGGTTGTATTGTCTATGGGAGCATTTGCAGACGGAGAATTATTTGAAGAATTAAAAGAGACTGCCAGAGCCAATGACGTAAAACTCTATCTGGCCAGCGGCGTAATCGGAGGCTTTGACGCTCTCCGTACCATTGCCCTTATGAGCCAGGCAAAAGGACAGAAAGCAGTTTCCGGCATTTCCACTCACAAGGGACCGGCATCATTAAAGGGAACGCCGATTTTTACAGAACAATTAATGGAAGATACAGAAGAGACGGAAGTCTTTTCCGGAAATGCAAAAGAAGCCATTGCACTGTTCCCGACCAAGGTAAATGTAGCGGTAGCAACAGCCATTGCAAGCACCGGTCCGGAGACTACGGGAGTAACCATTACCAGTGTTCCGGGATTTGAAGGAGACGATCATAAGATTACCATGGAAACAGAAGGCGTAAAGGCAGTAGTAGACATTTATTCCAGTACTGCTGAGATTGCAGGATGGAGCGTGGTATCTCTGCTTCGCAACATCAATTCACCAGTGGTATTCCAGTAAAGAGGGAGAAAATCATGAAAAAGTTTAAAAAATTAGTTGCCATTGAGCCGGTAAGCCTGGTGCCGGAGGCAGAAAAAGAACTGCATCAGTATGCAGAAGAGGTTGTGCTTTATCCGGACATTCCGGCAGATGATGAGGAAATTATCCGAAGAATTGCAGATGCAGACGGAGTTCTGGTCAGCTATACATCCAGAATTTCAGGGGATGTAATAAAAAGCTGTCCGTCTATCCGTTATATTGGCATGTGCTGCAGTTTATATTCAGAAGAAAGCGCCAATGTAGACATTGCATGTGCCAGGGAACTGGGAATCCGGGTGCTGGGAATCCGCGACTATGGAGACAGAGGGGTAGTAGAGTATGTACTTCACCAGCTGATTGGCCTTCTTCACGGTTTTGGCCGTCCCATGTGGAAAACGGAGCCTCTGGAAATTACAGGCCTGAAAGTGGGAATTGTGGGTCTGGGAGTTTCCGGCAGAATGATTGCAGATGCCTTGCAGTTTATGGGGGCTGAAATCTCTTATTACAGCCGCAGCCGCAAGGAAGACGCAGAGGCAGCAGGAATGAAATATCAGCCGCTGGAACAGCTTTTACAGGACAGCCAGGTGGTGTTTACCTGTTTAAATAAAAATGTTCTTCTGCTTCAGGAAAAGGAATTTGAAGCATTGGGAGATGGAAAAATCCTGTTTAATACATCCATTGGACCTGGATTTGATTCAAAAGCGCTGGAAACATGGGTACGAAGAGAAGGAAATTACTTCTTCTGCGATACCAGAGCGGCAGCCGGACCGGTCGGCGACGGATTTTTTGAACTGCCCCAGGTATCCTGTGTCAACATATCTGCCGGAAGAACCAGCCAGGCATTTGTACTCTTAAGCAAAAAGGTTTTGGACAATATCCGGACATTTTTAGCGGATTAAACTTTTCGGATCTTGTGAAAACAGCCGGATTTTGCTATAATATTTCCAAATGCCTATAGAATATATTGGTTGCCAGGTTTTTCGGTAACGGCATGATAGGAAGCTTACGTGCAGGAGGATTTAACATGACCAGAAGAGAATTGCGGGAGCATTGCTTTAAGATGCTGTTCTGTGCAGATTTTTACCAGGCAGAGGAAAAGGAAGAACAGTTAAAACAGTATTTCCTGGCCCCAGAAGAAGAAGCGTCAACTCCAGAGGGAGTTGATGAGGTTTTGCACCGCGTGGAATTAAAGGAAGCGGAAGAAGAGATTCTTCTTCAAAGAGCAGAAAGCATTATGAGTAAAATTCCAGAACTGGATGAAAAAATTAATCAGGTAGCGGAAGGATGGAAAACCAGCCGCATGGGCAGGGTGGAACTGGCAATTCTTCGTCTGGCTGTTTATGAGATGAAGTATGATGATCAGATTCCGGATAAGGTAGCCATTAATGAGGCAGTTGAACTGGCAAAGAAATTTGGCGGCAGCGATGCCCCGGCCTTTGTAAACGGCATTTTGGCAAAGCTGGTGTAGAAATGGCTGGAATTTACAGCGTTTCCCAGGTAAACAGCTATATCCGGAATCTGTTTTCCCAGGATTTTGCATTAAACAGAATTTCCATAAAAGGCGAAGTGTCTAACTGCAAATACCATACGTCCGGCCACATTTATTTTACCTTAAAGGATAAAACCAGCGCCATCTCTGCAGTTATGTTTGCAGGCCAGAGAAGAGGTCTGGATTTTCAGCTGCGGGATGGACAGCAGGTAGTGGCAAGTGGAAATGTGGATGTTTATGAGCGAGATGGAAAGTACCAGCTCTATGCCAGGGAGATTGCCCTGGACGGGGCTGGTGACTTGTTTAAGCGGTTTGAGGCGCTCAGGGATCAGCTGGAAGAGATGGGGATGTTTGATCCCCAGTATAAGAGACCGATTCCCAGATATGCAAAGACCATTGGGATTGTGACGGCCAGTACCGGCGCAGCGATTCGGGATATTATGAATATTGCCGAAAGACGCAACCCCTATGTCCAGCTGGTTCTCTGTCCGGCTCAGGTTCAGGGGGAAAATGCCAAATACAGCATTGCCAGGTCCATACAGCGTCTGGACAGCATGGGACTGGATATTTTAATTGTGGGAAGAGGCGGAGGTTCCATAGAAGATTTGTGGGCCTTTAACGAAGAAATAGTGGCCAGAGCCATTTTTGCCTGCAAAACTCCGGTGATTTCAGCTGTAGGTCATGAGACAGATGTGACCATTGCAGATTATGTGGCCGATATGAGAGCGCCTACGCCTTCTGCGGCGGCAGAACTGGCTGTATTTGATTACAGGCAGTTTGCAGAGCAGACAGAAGGATACCGGCAGGCACTTATCCGGTCTGCCGGGAGACAGGTGGAGAAAAACCGTTACCGTACCAGCGAATACCGTTACCGGTTAGGTTTAAAGCATCCACAGAAAAAACTGGATGACAGACGGCAGAGGACAGCTGATATGGAAGAGCAGTTCCGCCGGCTGATGAATGAAAAATTATTGGAAACCAGACACCGTCTGGCTCTTCTTTCCGGATGTTTATCCGGAATGTCACCTTTGGAAAAATTAAGCCAGGGTTACGGGTTTATAAGCGGAAGTGATGAAAAAAAGATAGTATCTGTCTGTCAGGTAAAGCAGGGGGACAGAATTCATATATATGTGCAGGACGGTAAGATTACTGCTGAGGTTAAGACGGCAGAAGAAACCGGAGAGCACTGCCATAAGGAGCAGTAAATGAATGAGAAATTAACCATTGAAGAGACCTTTGAACTTTTGGAAGAAGTCCTGGGCAGGATGGAAGAGAGGGACATTTCACTGGAAGAAAGCTTTGCCTGTTATGAGAAAGGCATGAAGCTTGTAAAGGCCTGCAATGATAAGATTGATAAAGTAGAAAAACAGATTATTGTACTCAGTGAAGAACAGGGAGATGAAGGAAATGAACCTGGAACTTGAAACACGTATCAGGGAGACAGAGGAGATTATTTACCGCTATCTTCCCGAAGAAACCGGATATCAGAAAACGATTTTTGAGGCCATGAACTATAGTATGAAGGCTGGAGGAAAGCGCCTCCGTCCCCTTCTGATGCAGGAGGTCTGCCGGATGTTTGGCGGTTCTCTGAAAGAGGCAGAGCCGTTTATGGCAGCCATTGAGATGATTCACACCTCTTCTTTAATTCATGACGATCTTCCATGCATGGACAACGATCAGTACCGCAGGGGAAAGAAAAGTACCTGGGCGGCTTATGGAGAGGACATGGGAGTATTAGCCGGAGACGCTTTGATTGTGTATGCGTTTGAGACGGCCTGCCGGGCATTTTCCATTTCCAGCCATCCTGAGAGAGTGGGACGGGCAATTGAAATTCTGGCGGCAAAAACCGGCATTTACGGCATGATCGGCGGACAGACGGTAGATGTGGAACTGACAAACCAGCCGGTTCCGGCAGAAAAACTGGATTTTATTTACCGCTTAAAGACAGGAGCCCTTTTAGAGGCATCCATGATGATAGGAGCTGTTCTGGCAGGAGCAGATGAAGCTTCTGTGAAGTTGACAGAAAAAGCAGCATCTGAAATCGGAGTAGCTTTTCAGATTCAGGATGATATTTTAGATGTAACCAGCAGCCAGGAAGTTTTGGGAAAACCGGTTTTAAGTGATGAGAAAAACTGCAAAACCACTTATGTGACCTTAAATGGCCTTAATCAGGCCAGGGAAGATGTAGCAAGAATTTCTCAGGCAGCCATAGAGGATATAAAAGCCCTTCCTGGGGAAAATAGATTTTTAGAAGAACTGGTAGCCATGCTGGTGACCAGAGAAAAATAAGGAGTGCCATGATACTGGAACAGATAACAAGCCCGCAGGATGTGAAAAATCTGAGCCAGGAAGAATTGATTACCCTGGCAGCAGAGATACGGGCATTTCTGATAGAAAAAATCAGCCATACAGGCGGCCATCTGGCATCCAACCTTGGGGTTGTGGAACTGACTCTGGCTATGTACAAGGCATTGGATCTTCCAAAGGACAAAATTATCTGGGATGTGGGACACCAGTCCTATACGCACAAGATTTTAAGCGGAAGGAAAGATGCTTTTGATGAACTGCGCCAATATGGAGGCTTAAGCGGATTCCCAAAGCGGAAGGAAAGTCCGTATGATGCCTTTGATACCGGCCACAGTTCTACGTCCATTTCTGCAGGACTGGGAATTGCCCAGGCCAGAGATCTTCTGGACGAGGATTATACTGTGGTATCTGTAATTGGAGACGGAGCCCTTACAGGAGGAATGGCATATGAGGCGCTTAACAATGCAGCCAGGATTCAGAAAAATTTTATTATTGTATTGAATGACAATAAGATGTCCATTTCAGAAAATGTAGGCGGAATGTCCAGATATCTGGCAAATCTCCGGACGGCAGATATCTATACCGGACTGAAAAAAGGTGT
>URUX01000084.1 GCA_900551135.1 uncultured Clostridium sp. | reverse complement strand
TGACCAGCCAAGAACTGGCAATTATCTGCGGATTACAATTGGAAGCAATGAGGAAATGGACGCGTTGTTTTCCTTCCTGGAAGAATACCTGGGATGACAATAAAAGCGGGTGATCATGATGACAAATGGAGACAATAAAAACGGGGCTCATTATGTGAGACTTTTGTTAAATATTTTGATACCTGCCGGAGGTACCATTCTGGCCTGTATTGTTCTGCCAAAATTTCTCCGGTTCTTTATGCCGTTTGCAGTAGGATGGGTTATCGCTATGATTGCTAATCCGGTAGTGCGTTTTCTGGAAAGCCGGTTAAAAGTAGTGCGAAAGCATGGATCGGTACTGGTGATGGTTTCGGTACTGGCTCTGGTTATTGGAGCCATGTATCTTCTGATCAGCAAACTTCTGTCTGAAGCGTCGGGGCTTTTGCGGGCTCTGCCCCAGTTGTGGGCGGCCTTTCAGACAGAAGTACGGGAGATTGGCAGTCAGCTGGATAATCTGTTTGCTTTTTTGCCAGATCAGTTTGGAGTCCAGCTTCGGACAATTGCGGATAATCTGGATTCCTATATTGGAGTCCTTATCCAGAATGCAGCCACCCCTACTGTAGAAGCGGCAGGAACCGTAGCCAAAAGCCTGCCAAGCATTTTAGTTAATACGGTAGTAGTGATTTTATCGTCTTATTTTTTTATTGCAGAGCGGGATGGGATCTTAAATTTCTGGAAAAAATATATGCCGGAAAAAAGCAAAGAGCATATGAGCAATATGCGGAAAGATGCCCTGCATCTGGTAGGCGGCTACTTTATGGCTCAGTTTCGGATTATGTTTGTAGTGGCTGCAATTTTGACCGTTGGATTTCTGGTACTTCAGATTCCTTACAGTCTTTTGCTGGCGATTCTTATTTCCCTGCTGGATTTTCTTCCGGTATTTGGAACTGGTACGGTTCTGATTCCCTGGGGACTGATAAAGCTGCTGTCAGGAGAGTATTATATGGCAGGAGGATTGATCCTTCTTTATATTTTAAGCCAGTTTATCCGTCAGGCCATTCAGCCCAAGATTGTAGGAGATTCTATGGGACTTCCGCCTCTTATGACCCTGGTATTTTTATATATCGGTTTTAAAGTAAGCGGTTTAGGGGGGATGATTTTGGCGGTTCCAGTAGGATTGATATTTTTAAACTTATATAAATATGGAATTTATGATTCTATGATTGACAATCTAAAGATTTTCGTCCATGATATAGATGAATTTAGAAAGACACGAGAGGAAGACCAGAAAAATGGAGAATAATTTAGATACAGATCAGATAAAAGAGCTGGTATGGCGGCTGGCATTTCCGTCCATGCTGGCTCAATTTGTCAGTGTATTTTACAGCATTGTAGACAGGATGTATATTGGAAATATTCCGGAAATCGGAGACCTTGCCCTGGCGGGAGTGGGAATCTGCGGCCCCATTGTCACTATGATTTCTTCAGTGGCATTTTGGATTGGAATCGGCGGGTCTCCCCTGTTAAGCATCCGTTTGGGACAAAAAAATGAAAAAAAGGCAGAGGAGATTTTGGCGAACTGCTTTTTACTGTTAAGCGTAATGTCCGTAATCATTACGATTTTGTCACTGGTATTGAAAAACCACCTTTTAATCTGGTTTGGAGCCAGCCCGGCAGTATTTCCTTATGCAGATGATTATATTACAATTTACCTTATGGGAACGGTATTTGCCCTGTTATCTACAGGCATGAACCAGTTTATTATCTGTCAGGGGTTTGCTAAGGTGGGAATGAAATCAGTTCTGCTGGGAGCAGTGCGGTATTCATTTTTGGATTCCATATGGGAGTATCCGGCGGAGCACTGGCTACCGTGATTTCCCAGATGGCTTCCTGCATTTACGTGCTTCGGTTTTTATTCAGCAGCCGCCCGATGATACGAATTACCTTTGGAGGCTATAATATTAAGGTTATGGGACAGGTCTTGCTGCTGGGACTGACTCCGTTTTTAATTATTGCTTTTGACAATATCCTGATTATTTCCTTAAATGCCACTATTCAAAAATACGGCGGAGCCGGCCAGGGAGATATGCTGCTGACCTGCAATACGATTTTGCAGAGTTTTATGCTGATCGTTACCATGCCGCTTTCCGGTATTACGGGAGGAACCCAGACAATTTTAGGATATAATTATGGTGCAAAAAGGCCGGACAGAATCAAAAAGGCGCAAAAGCATATTTTAGCTCTGGCCCTGGCGTTTACGACCATTATGTTTGTGGTGGCTCAATTTCTGTCCAGGTATTTTACGATGATTTTCACCAGAGATCCGGAATATATCCAGATGACAGTAAGGGCTATCCGTATCTACTCGCTGATGATTATACCGCTGGCTGTCCAGTATACAGTTGTAGACGGGTTTACCGGTATGGGAATTGCAAAAGTAGCCATTTCCTTATCTACATTCCGGAAACTGATTTATTTTGCAGGAGTATTTTTAATCCCTGTCTGGTTTGACATCACCAATGTTTTTTATACAGAACCAATTTCAGATTTGATTTCGGCGATTGTTTCCAGTATTGTGTACGTCCTGTTAATCGGCAGAATCGAAGATGGCAGGCTTTAACTGTGGCGGAAAATTCTTACGTTTATATGAAAATCATTGATAGCACATAAGAAAACATGATAGAATGAAGAGAACCATTAACCTGCAGTTCAATTAAGGAGAGTGACTTGAAAGAAGAGAAATTTGAGAATGGAACAGATGAAAAGACTGAAAAAGAACCAGAGACAATGATGACGGCAAGGCGAAAAGAGATGATAGGGATTGCAGCTGCCTGCGGCGCTGCAGCTCTGTTATTTGGAACTGCGTCATTTTACATAGTAAAAGCCCAGTATTATGGAGAACATTTTTTTCCCAACACCACCGTTAATGGAGTATTGGTGGAGGGATGTACGCCAAAAGAAGCAGCCATTCAGGTTGCCAGCGGGCTTTCAGATTATGAACTGACCCTGATTTGCCGCAATGGAACAGAACGGATTCGGGGCAGCGAAATTGGTCTTCATGCAGAATTTACAGATGATTTAAAAGAGATTATCCGGAAGCAGAATCCTTATGCATGGGGAAAGGGGATAATCCGCCCGGAAGAATTTACCATCCCTACGGTAACCTGTTTTGATGAAATACGTTTCGATAACGCTCTGGACGGGTTATCCTGTCTGACAGGAGATCAGGTGGAAGAACCGGAAGATGCCAGGATTTCCGATTATATTCCAGGTGTGGGATATGAAATAATCCCGGAGAACCAGGGAAGAAAACTGGACAGAAGCAGGGTAAGACAGGCGGTTTCTGATGCAGTTCTTGCTATGGAGACAGAGATTGATTTGGAACAGTCAGGATGTTACCTCTCTCCCCGGGTTTTGTCAGATGATCCGCAGCTTGAGAAGCGGTGCAGTCAGTTAAACCGGCTGGTACAGACGGAGGTCACGTACCAGTTTGGAGATAAGCAGGAAATTTTAGACGGCACGATCACCCACCAGTGGATTAGAGAAGGGGAGGATGGTTCTCTTATTTTAGACAGTGAGATGGCAGCCGGGTATGTGTCCGGTTTGGCTTCTAAATATGATACCGCTTATACGACCAGGTATTTTCAGACCAGCTATGGTCCTGTGATTTCAGTAAGCGGAAGCTATGGATGGCGGATCAATCAAAAAGAAGAGACGGCCCGGCTTATGCAGATTTTAGAAGAAGGAAACAGCCAGTCCAGAGAACCGGTATATTTCCAGAAAGCAGCATCCCACAGCGGAAATGATTATGGGACTACTTATGCAGAGGTCAATTTGACGGCTCAGCATATGTTTTTTTATCAGGGTGGAAAAAAGGTGCTGGAATCGGATTTTGTCTCAGGGAATGTGAGAAAAAACCACACAACGCCTCCCGGGATTTTTGGTTTAACGTATAAACAGAAGGATGCCGTATTAAAAGGTGAAGGTTATGCCAGTCCAGTAGATTTCTGGATGCCCTTTAACGGTGGAATCGGCTTCCATGACGCCACCTGGCGCTCCAGCTTTGGAGGTTCCATCTATAAGACCAATGGTTCCCATGGCTGTATTAATATGCCTTATGCTAAGGCAAGGGAACTTTACAGCCTGGTGTATACCAATGTTCCGGTGATTTGTTATAATCTGGAAGGAACCGAAAGCGGGAAAGCGACAGGCGGAGGGACATCTGCCAGGCCGTCAAAGCCGGATCCGGCGCCAGTGCAGCCTCAGCCGCAAGCACCGGCACAGCCTCAGCCGCAAGCACCGGCACAGCCTGTTCCGCCAACTGGAACTGGAGAATCCGGAACGGTTATTACACCGGTACAGCCGGCAGAAGGAGGAACATCCGAAACTCTTCCAGCGGTTCCTTCCACCCCTCAGCAGGGAACAGACGGTGTTATAATTACGCCGGAGGAAGAAAGCAGGGAAACGGGAGAAAAACAGGAAACCAGCGAAATTGGGCCAGGAGTAACAGCCCCGGCTGTTCCGACAATCCAGCCGGAAAACGGTCCTGGAACAGTATAATAGTTTGAAAAGGAAAGACAGGATCATGACGATAAAAAAGCTTGTCAGCAAAATAATAATGTTATCTTTCGCAATTTCCCTGATTGGAGGAAACTGTGCCTTTGCAGCCCCTGTCTGGACAGATGATTCGGGTGTGGTATTAGAATCGGAAGCCGGAATTGTGATGGATGCCCAGTCAGGAACTGTAATATATGGAAAAAACAGCAAGGAGCAATATTATCCGGCCAGTATTACAAAGATTATGACGGCTCTTCTGGTGCTGGAAAACTGTTCCCTGGATGAAACAGTTACATTTTCCAGAGATGCTGTATACAATGTAGAATCCGGCAGTACGAATGCGGGAATTGATGAAGGAGAGCAGATGACTGTGGAGGATGCTCTCTACGCCATGATGTTAAAATCCGCAAATGAGGCGGCAAATGCCCTGGCGGAACACGTATCGGGAACCAGAGAAGCATTTGGAGAACTGATGACAGCACGGGCGAAAGAACTGGGCTGCCAGAATACCAGTTTTAAAAATCCAAGCGGATTAAACGATCCGGAGCATTATACCACGGCAAGGGATTTTGCGCTGATTGTCCAGGCGGCCTGGAAAATGGAAGAATTTCGCAGGATAGAATCCAGACTGTCTTACAAGCTTCCGCCAACAGCCAATGATCCGGAAGGCCTTACCGTCCGCCAGGAACATAAAATGATGCTGGAGGACTGGAGCCGATACTACGATCCGGATGTAAAGGGAGGAAAAACCGGCTATACGACTCTGGCGGGCAATACGCTGGCGACGGTAGCTGAACGGGATGGCCGGACATTAATTGTCGTAATTTTAAAAGGAAGCAAACCGGATCACTACACCACGTATACGGATACCAGACAGTTGCTGGATTATGGTTTTGACGGATTTGTCAACTATAGCCCGGCAGCAGAAGAGACAGATTTAAACGGACTGGCCGAAGCGGTAAAAGAGGCTGGAGGAATTATTGGAGAAAATCTGAAACTTGCAGTTGATCCGGAAGGTGCCATTACGGTTCCCGCTGGGGCAGCGTTTGGCGATGCAGTCCGAACGGTTTCCACAGACCTGTCCGAAACGGCACCGGAAGGAGCCGTAGCCCGTCTGGATTATACCTACGAGGGACGTCCGGTGGGAAGTGCCTATCTAAAGACCGAGCAGGTGATTTTGCCGGAAGATCCAGCAGAGACACAGGAGCCGGAAGAGACCGAGACTTCCGGACAGGCAGAACCAGGCCTTTCGCCGAAATGGCTGCTGATTTGCGGCAGTATTGCAGCGGGGGCAGCTGTTGCAGGACTTCTTATCTGGCTTCGCATTCTTCAGGTCAGAAAAGAGAGACGGGCAAGAGAAGAACGGATGCGGGCAAGAAGGCGCAGGCTTTCCGAATCCGGGGTATCGATGGAAGAATTTGATAAATTACTAAAGGAGAGACAGGAAAAAAGGAAGTAAAAGTTCAGGAAAAGAGAGATGAATATGAGGCAGGAACCGTATCGTACCTCAAAGAGAAAACCGATTGGGACAGAACACGCCAGAAAAAAGCAGGTAGTCATACACCAGGAGGGAGGATACGATTCCAGGTATAAAAGAAGGAGGAAACCAGCTAAAGGAAGAAAAATCCAGAGAGTCAGGTACCTCTTTCTTGTCATTCTGATTGTCCTGGCAGTCATCTCTACCAGCAGTTTTATTTGGGCCTATACCATGGCAGGAAAGAAGCAGGAGGATTCGGGAGTCCGGATGAGAGATGTCTCCAATCCCTATATTGCCAGTCAGACCAGGGAGATTATGAAAGAAAACTGGACCATTGCAGTATTCGGAGTTGACTCCATGGATGGAAGTCTGGAAAAAGGCACGAATGCAGATGTAATTATGCTCTGCAATGTAAATCAGAAAACCGGAGGAATCCGGATGGTATCTGTTTACCGGGATACCTGTATGAAGATAGGGGAGAAGAATCCCTACAAGAAGATCAATGAAGCCTATGCCAGAGGAGGAATCCGGCAGGCAGCAGAAGCCTTAAATGAAAATCTGGATATTGAGATTGATGATTATGCTGCTGTCAACTGGAAGGCTGCTGCAGATACTGTCAATTTGCTGGGAGGGATTGAGGCTGACATCAGTCAGGCAGAATTTGAATATATCAATTCTTACATTACCAGCACAGTGGAAGGCAGCGGAGTAGGCTCTTATCAATTGAAAACTCCCGGGCCGAACCATTTAGACGGAGTTCAGTCAGTGGCTTATGCCAGACTTCGTAAGATGGATACAGATTTTCAGAGAACAAAGAGACAGAGAGAGGTACTGCAGAAAGTATTGGAAAAGGCAAAAAAGGCAGATATTTCAACCCTGGTCAGCCTGTTAAACGGAGTATTGCCCCAGATTGTAACCAGTCTGGGGATAGACGATCTGATTCCCATTGCTGCAAATTTGAAAAAATACCATTTAGAGGCAGCAGATGGGTTCCCGTTTGAATTGGAAACCAGGCGGATCGATGAAAATGGAGTAAAGATTGATTATGTATTTCCGATGGATTTAGAACGTAATGTAATCCAGCTTCATGGTTTTTTATACAACACAGAAGAATATGAAGTTTCAAAACAAGTAAAAGAAATCAGTCAGGCAGTGGAACAGAAACGAAGGCAGGAGGGAAATTCCGCCAAAAAGATGGAGGCCAGTGTATCTCCAAGCCGGTCTGCAGTTCCAGTTACGGAAGGGTTTGACCCGACTGCAGAAGAACTGTTTCAGAAACCTGCTGATAAATACTAACCATAAAGGAGGAACTATCTATGTTAGAAACAGGAATGAAGGCACCGGAATTTACCCTTTCAGATCAGGACGGGAATCTGGTAAGTCTGTCAGAGTTCAGAGGAAAAAAGGTGATTTTATATTTTTATCCAAAAGACAATACTCCAGGGTGTACGGCACAGGCCTGCGGATTTGGAGAATATTATCCCCAGTTTCAGGAAAAAGGTGCGGTTGTGCTGGGAGTCAGCAAGGACACCATCGCTTCCCACAAAAAATTCCAGGAAAAGTACAGTCTGCCTTTTACGCTGCTGTCTGATCCGGAACTTACAGTGATTCAGGCCTATGACGTCTGGAAAGAGAAAAATATGTATGGAAAAAAGACGATGGGAGTTGTGCGGACCACGTATCTGATTGATGAGGAAGGCATGATTGTTAAAGCTTTTGGAAAGGTAAAAGCAAAGGAGAATCCGGCACAGATGCTGGAACTTTTGTAGGCGGCATATGAAGATAATTATTTCACCTGCTAAAAAAATGAAAGAAAATACAGACTTTTTTCCGGCGGAACAGCTGCCCGGACTGATAGAAAAAAGTCAGATTCTTCTGGAGGCGATCCAGTCCCTTAGCTATGAAGAAGCCAGGGAAGTCTGGCAGTGCAGCGATAAACTGGCCAGCCTCAACTACCAGCGGTTCAGCCAGATGAAGCTTGGAGATCCGGACGCTTTAGAAACGTTAACACCAGCGCTGATGGCTTACGAGGGGATTCAATATCAGTATATGTCTCCAATGACTTTTGAAAACACAGCCTGGGATTATGTCCGGAAAAATTTAAGGATCTTATCTGGATTTTATGGGATTTTAAAACCCTTTGACGGGGTACTGCCTTACCGGTTAGAGATGCAGTCCAGACTTGCAGCAAAGGGACACAGGGATTTGTATGAGTTTTGGGGCAGGGATTTATATAATTCTCTGATTTCAGAGGAGGCTGACGAGCCAGTGATACTGAATCTGGCTTCAAAAGAATACTCAAAATGTATGGAGGATTATCTGGAAGAGCCGGTAAGGATGATCACCTGTGTGTTTGGCGAGAAAAAGGGAGGAAAAATCCGGCAGAAGGCGACTCTGGCGAAGATGGCAAGAGGAGAAATGGTTCGGTTTCTGGCAGCAAATCAGATCGAACAGCCAGAAGGCATCAGAGAATTTCACGGACTGGGATTTTCCTATTCCAAAGCGGATTCTGAGGAAGCAGCCGGAATTTATACCTTTACGAAAGAAGATGGATCGACATGTATATAGCAGATTTACATATTCATTCCAGATATTCCAGAGCTACCAGCAAAGACTGTACTCCCGAATATCTGGATCTCTGGGCAAGAAAAAAGGGAATCCAGATAATAGGGACTGGTGATTTTACGCATCCTGCCTGGCGTGAAGAGTTAAAGGAGAAACTGGAGCCAGAGGAGGGCGGGCTTTACCGGCTGAAAAAAGAGTATTGTCAAGAAAACCGGACAGCAGGAGCGAAAGACGTCCATTTTGCAGTCAGCGGTGAAATCAGTTCTATCTATAAGAAAAATGGCCGTGTCCGTAAGGTGCACAGCCTGATTTTGCTGCCCAGTCTGGAAGATGCAGAAAAAGTATCTGTAAAATTGGAGTCTATTGGCAACATTCATTCCGATGGAAGACCGATTTTAGGACTGGACTGTCACGACCTTCTGGAAATCCTGCTGGAACTGTCTCCCCGCTCCATCTACATTCCGGCTCATATCTGGACGCCTCATTTTTCCCTGTTTGGAGCATTTTCCGGATTTGACACCGTAGAAGAGTGTTTTGAGGATTTAACGCCTTATATCCATGCCATGGAAACAGGGCTGTCTTCAGATCCGCCAATGAACTGGCGTCTATCCATGCTGGATTCTTATCAGCTGGTATCGAATTCTGATGCTCATTCGCCGGCAAAATTAGGCCGGGAGGCCAACCTCCTTCAGATTCCTATGAGTTATGACGGACTTTACCAGGCCATTCAGACAGGAGAAGGGCTGGAAGGAACCATTGAATTTTTTCCGGAAGAGGGAAAATATCACATGGATGGCCATCGAAAGTGCCACATCTGTCTGCCGCCGTCTCAGACCATGAAATATGGGGGAAAATGTCCGGTGTGCGGTAAGAAAATAACCATTGGCGTGGCAAACCGGGCAGAACAGCTTTCGGATCGGGAAGAAGGGTTTGTAAAACCAGGTGCAAAGCCATTTGAAAGTCTGGTTCCCCTGCCGGAAGTAATTGCCTCCTGTACGGGAAGATCGCCGGCCAGTGTGAAGGTACAGCAGCAGTATGAGGCCATGCTGCAGACACTGGGGCCGGAATTTCAGATTTTACGGGAAACGCCTGTTTCTGAAATCGAAATGGTATCGGGAAAACGTCTGGCAGAGGGAATTCGCCGCCTGCGGGAAGGCAGGGTGGAAAAGACGCCAGGTTTTGATGGAGAATACGGTACGATTCGCCTGTTTTCTGCACAGGAACTGGAAGAAACTGAGGGACAGATGGATTTATTTTCATCTTTTGGAGTGGAAAAAAAGGATGCAGTAATTCGCCAGAATCTCCCAGATGGTCGGATGGAACAAACTCTGCCGGAAAGTGAAAAAATGACAAACGAGCGGCCGGAATGTGCGAAAGTTACAGAAAAAATACTTCCGAATCCGGCCCAGCAGGAGGCAATTGAGACTGTAGACAGGGCAGCAGCGGTTATTGCAGGGCCTGGTACAGGAAAGACCAGAACCCTGATTTCCCGAATCCTCTGGCTTTTGCAGAAACGGAAAGCAGGACCGTCGGAAATTACAGC
>URUX01000083.1 GCA_900551135.1 uncultured Clostridium sp. | reverse complement strand
TATCCCACTCCGGTATGGACAATCCCGACAAATGCCAGCAGGACCCAGGATATCGCCGGAACGGACGCCCAGACCGCAGAGAACGGTTCTGCAGCGGTCAGCACCGTATAGGGAAGCAGAATGACAGCCGCCACGCCCAGCTGTGCAGCGGTCGTCTCCAGGCCGGTCAGGCCCTTCATAAATTTATTGAGTATCATGACACTGGCATAGAGGACCGCAGCCATCAGGCCGAAGAATATGCCGAGAAGGCCATTTTCGCCGTTTTCCAGAAATAGTACATTGGATACCAGGAGCATTCCGACGACCGCTCCCACCGCGCAGCACAGCTTCTTCTTTGTCAGCTTCTCCCCCAGCACAATGGGCGACACAAGGATCACGAACACCGGGGCAAAATAGTAGCTAAGCGTCGCACACGACACCGTCGTATATCGGTAGGCCTCAAACAGAAAAATCCAGTTAAAACCGATGGCCGCTCCCGAAAGCACCAGCACCAGCCAGTTGCCCTTAATCGCTCTCCAGTTGACCGGCTGTTTCATCAGACATCCGGCCGTGACCAGAAAGAAGCAGCCGATCACGCCCCGCACCAGGGCAATCACACTGGAGGGGAGCACGATCCCCCGTACAAACAGGCCAATGCTTCCAAACATCAGCATGGCCACAATCACATTCACTTTTGCTTTCATACTTTAACCCATTCCTTTGTTAAACTACGATTAACTTTAGTTGTTTTTCCCGGGAATGTCAACCTCTTTTCAAACAAAGACAGACGCCACTCCGAATTAACGGCCGTGGCGCCTGTTACTCTCTTATCACTTCAGTCTCCTGCATTGCATGAATATCGCAGTGAAAGTGCAATGCTGCACTGGCTCTGTATGCCGCTTAGATCAGCTTCAGCTTCTTCATGGCATACTCAATTCCATCATCCTCCACATTCTTTGTAAAGAACGTGGCATATGGCTCCAGCTCCACATCATGGTGTCCCATGAGAATACAGTTCTTCGCATGTTCAAACATCGGAAGGTCGTTGGTGCTGTCACCGAACACGTAAGCGTCCTCAAGCGCCATTCCGTACTTCTCCAGAACCACATCGATGGCAGTCGCCTTGGAATAATCCGCCGGAACACATTCATAGAACCCGTCTCCGCGGTCTATGATGTTATATTCCAGCCCCAGCGCCCTCGAAAATCCGGCCAGATCGCTCTGCTCGTCTGCGAATACGCAGAACTTATCGAAATCATAGCAGTCATCTTCCCAGGTATAAGGCGCTCCATGGCCGTCTCTCTCGACATTTTCCCGAATCTGTTCCAGCTGGGTAAATCTGGTTTTGGCTTTTCTGAAATAGCAGTGCTCCGTGCCTTCCAGAATTCCTTCCATATTGTACTTTAAAATGTCCTTCTTAATCTGCAGGCCGCGCTCATGGGGAATGGTAAAGGAAAACAGCACCTCGTCATCCACAACCACCCTTGTGCCGCATCCGCAGCAGTAGCCGTCCACTTCAACCAGGCCCTTGATCGGACCGATCAGGCTGTATGTACGGCCGGAATTGATAAATACCAGATGCCCATTGGCCCGCGCTTTCGCAACCGCACGCTTGGCACTCTCCGGTACATTCCGGTTCACTTCAGAAAGAAGTGTCCCATCTATATCAAAAAATAATGCTTTTCTGTTGCTCGTCATTCATCACCCCGAAAACGGATACTGCCCGTTTTTTCATCCATGCTTTCTACGATTGCAAGGGATTCGACACGGATTCCATCCGCACGCAGACGGTCTCCTCCAGGCTGAAAGCCTTTCTCAATCACGATTCCAGCACCGACTAACTCCGCTCCCGAATCCTTTACAACGGCTGCCAGGCCCTCTAAAGCCTTGCCGTTAGCCAGGAAATCGTCGATCAGCAGAACCTTGTCTCCAGCGCCTAAAAATTCTTTGGCAACCATGATATCATAGACTTTACCATGTGTAAAAGATTCCACCTTGGTGGTGTAGACATCCCCGGCGATATTCTTCGTCTTGGACTTCTTTGCAAATACTACCGGAACATCAAAATACTGGGCAACAATACACGCGATGCCGATTCCGGATGCCTCAATTGTAAGGATCTTATTGATGCTGACATCGGAAAAACGTCTCTTAAACTCCTTTCCGATCTCTTCGAACAGCTTAATATCCATCTGATGATTTAAAAAGCTGTCTACTTTCAGAACGCCGCCCTCACGGACAATGCCGTCCTTCTGTATTCTGTCTTTCAAGAGTTGCATGGTACATCCTCCATTTTCTTTTGGGTTATTGTTATTTTGCTACTGCTTTAGAAGTTAAGAAATCTAATACTTTGATCTGGAGAGCAGCCTCATCTACCATTTCCTGACCAGCCTGCTCAACTAAAGTATTAATGTCTTCTACTCCCTGCATCTCTGCCAGTTTATCATAATCCGCATCCTCTAAAGTTAAGCCTTCTTTTTCAGCAATGGCCTGAAATACCAGTTCCAGCTTCACAGTATTGGTTACCTGCTCTTTAAACATTTCCTTGAAATCATCAACACTGGCAGCACCGTTCATGGCAGCATAGAACTCCATATCCATACCATACATCACAACCATGTTGTTCATCTGTTCCCACTGCTCATCAAAGGTTTTTTCCACACGGGCATCGATATCGCTAAACTGACAGTTGGAAATAACTGCTTCCAGTACGTCATTTTCCATCTGCATCTTTGCCATGTTTTCGTTGCTCTTTTGAAGTTCAGCGCGGATGCTGTCTTTATACTCTTTTACTGTTGCAATACCGGATTCCAGTTCCAGTCCTTTTACAAACTCGTCGTCTAATACGGCGTCCTGCTTTTCTTTTACTGTATTTACCGTAACGTCAAAGGTAACGTCCTGGCCCTGTAATTCCTCGTTCTTATAATCGTCTGGGAATGTCAGGTTTAAGGTTACCTGATCGCCCTTTTTTGTTCCAATCAGGCCTTCTTCAAAGCCGTCGATAAAGGTATTGGAACCCAGTTCCAGATCGCTTCCCTCAGCAGTACCTCCGTCAAATGCGACTCCGTCTTTTTTGCCTACATAGTCGATATTTACGGTATCGCCCTCTGCTGCTGCACGGTCAACTTCTACCATGTTTGGGTTGGAATCCAGCGCATACTGTACCACTTCTTCTACGTCTTCATCCGTAACCGTCGTATCCATTGGCGTATATTCCATACCTACATACTCACCAAGAACTACGGTTCCTGACGGAACTTCCTCTTCTGCGGCAGTTGTCTCTGTCTCGCTGCTTTCTGCTTCTCCTGCTGCCACTGTTGTTGTCTCCGGTGCAGCAGTAGCAGCCGTATCATTGTTTGAACATCCAGCCAGCACCATCATGGCTGCTGCGCCGCATACCAGTAATTTTTTTGTCTTTCTCATAATTCTCCTCACTAACTTATCCTTTTTATCGGCAAGGCCTTTCCCCCAGACCGATTTCTGTAGTATAACATACCGTTTTCCGAAAAGAAAGGCCTTAAAATGATTTCTATTTGTTAAATGCCTTAAATGCCTTGTAGGTATTGTATACATCCAGTTTGGAAGTAATCTCAAACGGCGCATGCATGGAAAGTACCGGAACACCCAGGTCTACCGTATCAATATCCATATGGGCTACGAATTTAGCGATGGTTCCGCCGCCGCCTTCATCAACTGCGCCCAGTTCGCCTGCCTGCCAGTAAACGTCTTCTTTTTCCATAATGCGGATTACCTCTGCCATGGTCTCTGCGCTGGCATCATTGGAACCGGACTTTCCTCTTGCTCCGGTATACTTTGTTAAAACGCAGCCTTTATTAATATAGCTGGAGTTTAACGGTTCATACACCTGTGGGAAAGTCGGATCAAAGGCTGCATTTACGTCAGAAGACAGACACATGGAGTTGCGGAGCAGAGTCCGGATATTGACTCCGGCCTGTTCTGCCAGATCTTCCAGGTAATGGAGCAGAAAATCGGAGTTTAATCCGGTATTTCCCTCAGAACCGATTTCCTCCTTATCTGCAAAGAAGGTCACTGTGGTATGCTCTGGCATGTCGGTATCAATTTCAGCCATAAGAGCCGTATAAGCACACACTCTGTCATCCTGTCCGTAAGCACCGACCAGACTTCTGTCCAGACCTACGTCTGTCGCCTTGACTGCCGGAACCATTTCAATCTCAGCCCGATAAAAATCTGCTTCTGTGATATCGTATTTATCATTAAGCAGCTTTAAAGCCATCAGCTTTACCGGCTCCTTTACTTCATCATCCTGATAAGGTACAGATCCTACTACAATGTTTAATTCTTCGCCGCGGATACCGTCTGAAAGCTTTCTTTCATTCTGCTTTGCCGACAGATGGGGCAGTAAATCCGTAATGCAGAATACCGGATCATTCTCGTCTTCACCAATTTTAATATCTACAACCTCTCCGTCCTTCTTCACTACAACGCCGTGCATGGCCAGGGGAATTGTAGTCCACTGGTATTTACGGATTCCTCCGTAATAATGGGTCTTAAACAGAGCAATATCATCTTTTTCATATAATGGACTCGGTTTTAAATCCAGTCTTGGAGAATCGATATGGGCGCCATTTAAACGCACGCCATATTCCAGGCCCTTTGCGCCAAAAGTAGTGGCAATCACTGATTTCTTGCGGTTTACATAGTATACCTTGTCGCCAGGCTGATAAGAAGCGTTCATATCATATGGCTTGTAGCCTGCCTTTACCAGGCGTGCGGTCAGCGCAGAAACACACTCTCGTTCTGTCTTTCCTTCATTTAAAAACTTTTTATAGCCCTCGCAGAACTTCTCTGCTTTTGCAATCTGCTTTGGAGCATCCTTTGCGATATTCGGAGCTTTCCAAACCAGTTTTTCAGCCAGTTCCTGGCCCTTTGTCTTTTTTGACATTGTCTTTTCCTCCATTTTCTCTGCTGTCAGTATTAAAACAACTCCCTGCTGTCTAAAGCCAGCGTAAAGGGGCCGTCATTTACCAAATCAATTTTCATGTCTGCTCCAAATATGCCATGCTCCACCCTGTCTGCATGTTCTTTGCAGCATTCCATAAAATACTCATAAAGCCGGTTGGCATGATCCGGCGCTCCTGCCTTTATAAAGCTGGGACGATTTCCCTTTTTGCAGTCTGCATAAAGGGTAAACTGGCTCACCACCAGAAGTTCTCCTCCCACATCTGCCAATGACAGGTTTGTCTTACCATTTTCATCTTCAAAAATCCGCAGACGGCAGATTTTGTCCGCCAGTTTTTTTGCAACCTCCTCCGTATCCTCATTGGATACTCCCAGAAGTATTAAATATCCTTTTCCAATCTGGCCGGCAACCTGACCATCCACGGTTACTGCAGCCCGTGTTACCCGCTGTACTACTGCCTTCATCTTGTGTCTCCTTAAACGTCTAGTTTTCCTTTTCCGTCCCTTCCTGCTGAGCCTTTGCAATCTCTGAAATGGCTTCATTCAGAGAAAACATTTTAGCATCTAAAATATCCACCATATCTGCACAGGCTTTCAACTCCTGAAGAAGTTCTGCAGGCGGATTGCCCTCCAGCTTGTAAGCAATCTTATGCTCCAGACTGGCCCAGAAATCCATGGCAACGGTACGAATCTGGATTTCTACCTTGGTCTCCACAGGACCTTCTGTTAAATATACCGGTATGGTAACGACCATATGGTAGCTTTTATAACCATTGGGTTTTGGTTTTTTAATATAATCCTTTACATATAGAACCGTCACATCTGCCTGTTTTGCTATCATATCTGCAATCTGGTAAATGTCTGACATAAAGGAACAGATAATACGGATTCCCGCTATATCGCTTAATTTATCCCGCATATTTTCGATTGTAACCTCATAACCGTCCCCTTTCAGCTTTCGCACAATGCTGTCCGGAGTTTTAAGACGGGATTTGATATGCTCGATAGGACTGTAATCGTATCGCTCCGTAAACTCATCATTCATAATCTCGATTTTGGCATTAATCTGCTTTAGGGCGGCACCATAAAGGAACATCGTCTCTCTCCACTGATCAACCGGTTCCTGTCTGCGCTGACCTGTCGTCATTGTCCCCCACCTCACTTACTTCTGCAAATCCTTATAACTTTAATCCCTTTAACAACGCTCCCAGTCCCGTAGAAGCGCTGCCGGTTTCTTTATAATCAAATACTTCCTCCGGCTCATCTTCCGGCTCAATTGCTTTCATGCTCAGACTGATCTTACCGTCATTCAAACCGATAATTTTAACCTTTACTTCCTGACCTTCTTTTAAAACAACCCCGGGATGCTTGATTCTCTGGCTGCTGATCTGGGAAATGTGCAGAAGTCCTGTCAATCCATTTTCCAATGTCACAAATGCTCCGTAATCCTTCAGTGTTTCAACTGTACCGGAAACCACCTCACCCACCTGGCATTTGGACATTTTCTTTCTGGTTTCAGCAGCCAGTTTTTCTCTTGCCACTTCTTTTCCAGACAGAACCAGGCGTTTTTCTTCCTCATCTGCAGTGATAACCGTAACTTCTACGGTCTTTCCATTCCATTCTTCCAAATCTTCAACGTATTCGGCAGCCAGTTTGGAAGCTGGAATAAAGCCCCGGATACCTTCCAGATAAGCAACTGCGCCTCCTTTTACTATCTCGCTGATTTTAACTGTGACAACGGTACGTTCTTCCAGCATCTGCTTTAATTTATCCCATGCCAGAATATCATTGGCTTCTTTTTTAGACAGCAGAATATTGCCTTCTCCATCATCTGTTTTGATAACTGTGGCGCTAATCTCATCTCCTGTATGGATGGATTCTTTTATATTAAAGTCTGGATCACTGCTCAAATTGTCTTTGGTAATAATCCCTTCTGCATAATATTTTAAATCCAGCACAACCCGATCCTCGTCTACGCCGATTACGGTACCAGTTAAAATATCTCCCTCATTTACCTTGCGGAAAGATGCTTCCAGTTCAGCCGCATAATCCTCCATGCTTTCTACTGTTTCCATGGTTTCTGCTGCCTCTATTTTCTGTTCTTCTCCCATTGTTTCATACCTCACTTTTCTGTCAATCTCCAATTATCGGGAAAGTCCCCATTTTCCCTTCTACTATTTAAACACAAAAGCCTTGTTTTTGCTATAGGTTTCACAAAAATTTAATAAAAAGAACGCGGCAGAATATGGTATAATCTTTATAATTCTTATTGACGAAAGGACGATTTCATGGTTGATATTATTGATCTGCATACACATACCCTGGCCAGCGGCCACGCATACAGCACACTTATGGAAATGATCCGCTCTGCTGCGGACAATGGACTGAAACTTTACGGATGCGCCGATCATGCCCCTGCCATGCCTGGCACCATGGGCTATCTTTATTTTCAAAACTTTAAAGTTATCCCCAGAACGCTCTATGGTATCCAGATTATTATGGGGGCTGAACTGAACATTCTGGACTCTTCCGGAAACGTTGACCTGCCTGAATATGTTTTGTCCCGTCTGGATTATGGTATTGCCAGCATCCACCCACCCTGCTACTCCGGTAAAACGGTTTCTGAAAATACATCTGCTTATCTTGGCGCTTTAAAGAATCCCCGCATCCAGATTATCGGGCATCCGGATGATGGACGTTTTCCAGTCGATTACGATACTCTGGCTGCTGCAGCCGCAGAACATCACAAGCTGCTGGAGGTAAATAACTCCTCTCTAAACCCCAGGGGATTTCGGCTGAACGCCCGTGAAAACTATCAGGTGCTGCTGGAAGCCTGTCAGAAATACAACACTCATATTATTGTAAACAGTGATGCCCATATCTGTTTTGATGTGGGAAACCATGGCTTTGCTCATGAACTGCTAAAAGAACTGGATTTTCCAGAAGAATTGATCGTCAATACCTCTTTAGAAAAACTGGCGCCGTTTCTGCCAGAAGGAATTTTTGAACTTCAGGCACCGAGTGAGGCGTAATTTTTACAGGAAAAATCCTTTTGTGTTGACTTTTTATAAATTAATTTCTGAAATGGTGAATATTCTTCCTGTCTGCATATAAAAAATGGCCTTCTGCAATTGATATAATAAGTATACCATACAGAAAGCCATTTTTCTTTAATTTGTCAAATTTTTCTATGCACAGAGCAAGGGGATAGGGTGCCTAACCCTTATAATAAAATAATTTTATGTTCTTCGCAGACTGCCCGCATATCATCTGGCCAAAGGCTGGCCTGAACCTCTCCTACATGGGCTCTGTCCAGCAGCAGCATACACAGCCTGGACTGACCGATACCGCCTCCAATGGTATACGGAAGCTGCCCCTCTAACAGCATTTTATGATAGGGAAGGGGTCTTCTCTCATCACATCCAGCCTTGGAAAGCTGCTCATCCAGACTCTTTTCATCTACACGAATACCCATGCTGGAAATCTCCAGAGCGCATCCCAGAGTCTCAAACCAGAATAAAATATCGCCATTCAGCTGCCAGTCATCATAGTCCGGCGCACGGCCGTCATGCGGTTTTCCACTGGCCAGCTTGTCGCCGATCTTCATCAAAAATACGCAGCCATACTCCTGGGTAATCAGATTCTCTCTCTCCTTGGGCGTTTTGTCCGGGTAACGGTCTTCTAATTCCTGAGTGGTAACAAATACAATGTCTTCCGGCAGCTTTTTCACTGCCTGAGGGTATTTATACCACACTTCGTGTTCCATATGCTTAATTACCTTAAAAATGGTTTTTACCGTATCTTTTAAGGTATCCAGATTTCTCTCTTCTTTTGTAATTACTTTTTCCCAGTCCCACTGATCCACATAACAGGAATGAAGATTATCCAGTTCTTCATCCCGGCGGATTGCATTCATGTTGGTGTATAACCCCTCTCCCGGCTGGAAACCATAACGCTTCAGCGCCATCCTCTTCCACTTTGCCAGAGACTGCACGACTTCTACGGTCTCATCTGGTTCTCCCAGCAAATCAAACTGTACCGGTCTTTCTTTTCCACTCAGATTATCGTTCAAGCCAGAACTTTTCTTTACAAACAGCGGTGCAGAAATTCTCTCTAAATTCATCTCTCTGCCAAATTCCTTCTGGAATGTGTCGCGGATATATTTTATCGCTTCCTGGGTTTCCCGTACTGTCAGACGGGGATCATACCCTTCTGGTAAAATCAAAGCCATACTCCTGTCCTCCTGCCATTAGCCTTATATCCCATATAACTGTTACTACCAAGTATATTTGCTAATGTTACCACTCAATGCCCTGTTCTGCAAGGAAAAGTTACTTTTTTTCAATAGGATCGGCAATAATTTCCAAAAGAACTTTGATAAGCATCAGCGCAGCCGGCCCCAGCAAAACGCCCCATATCCCAAAAAGCCTCAGGCCAATATAAATGGCCGCCAGCGTTTCCAGGGCAGATAACCCCGTTCCTTTTGCCATCATCTTTGTCTCCAGCACCTGACGCAAAATGTAACAGATTCCATAGATTCCAATTAAAGCCGCCGCCTGTCCGCTTTTCCCTGAAATCAATTCTATAATGGCCCAGGGAATCAGCGCCGTACCTGTTCCAAACAGAGGAAGGGCATCCAGCAGGCCAATGATAATTCCCAGCAAAATATAATACGGATTTTTGAGAAAAAACAGTCCCGCAACGCAGATACCAGTGGTAAGGAGCAGTATTATGGCCTGAACTCTTACATATGTTTTGCCAAACAAATGCATTTTTTCGTGTATAATCCGAAATTCTTCCCGAAATAAAGACTTCTTTTCCAGTTTCCGGATGGACTCCAATTTTCCCAATGTTAAAACTGCTGCCAGAAACATTACAAAGAAAATTACCATGCCTTCTGCTATCCACTGAACAACTGAAACGGAACTTACCATCAAATACGGCATTGCAGCCGTCTTGACAGATGTTCCCAGATCTCTCAGCATATCCTGAACCAGACAAACTACAAATCCGGATTTTAGATGTAAAAGCTGTTCCACCGACCGACAGCAGCCGGTCAGCCAGCTGTCAAATTTTCTGGTAAGTTCCGGAAGCGCGTTCAAAAACAGCTGAAACTGAACTGCCAGTCTACATCCTCCAGTATAGACTCCCATACCCAGCAGTCCCAGCAAAGCAATGAGTTCTCCTCCTCCAATGAATTCTATCGGAATCCGAATGGTTTTTGTTCTCCATTTTACAGATAACTTTTTCTGAATCCATTTTGCAGATGGTTCCAGAAGCGCCGCTGTTATATAGGCAGCAAAAAAAGGAACTATCAGGGGCA